>JAZDEO010000001.1:0-51106 GCA_043808705.1 archaeon
AACTAAGCTAATAAGATTGGTTAAGCCTAATTTGGCAGGGCATATTGTTGGATCAAGGACTTTGTATAGAAATGTGTTTAATCCTATTATAAGCCCGGATTTTATGTTCACGAAACTTATGAACGAGCCTCCTAGTAAAGCTGAAGAAATAGACACATACAATTTAGCTGATGATGTTGAAGTTAATATATTTAAAGTACCTAATGAAGTTCAATATTTGTATCATGTAACACCTCCTGAATTTAAGATTTCTGAGGATATGTACAATGTCTTGGATATGGCAAGAAATGCCTTAGCTGAACATAAACCAGCTAAAGAAGAGTTTATTGATCCTGAAAAGATGAGAAGAACTTTCTTTAATATAGGAAGGGATTTGATACAGGAGCTTAGTGATCATAAAGGATTAGATTTAAGTTATAAAGAGATTGAAGAATTAACTAAGATTCTTGTAAGATATACTGTTGGTTTTGGATTAATTGAAATTTTATTGGATGATCCTAAAGTACAAGATATTAATGTTAATGGTCCTATTGGAGAGACTAAAATTTTTATAACACATGAAACTTATGGAGAATGTGTCACAAATATTATTCCTAGTAGAGAGGATGGGGATAGTTGGGCATCTAAATTTAGGATATTAAGTGGGAGACCTTTGGATGAAGCAAATCCTATATTAGATACTGAATTATTACTGCCTAGATCAAGAGCAAGGGTTGCTATTATTGGAAGGCCTTTAAATCCTCTAGGATTGGGGTATGCTTTTAGAAGACATAGAGATAAACCTTGGACTTATCCTTTATTTATTAAGAATAAGATGATGAATCCTTTGGCTGCTGGTTTACTTAGTTTCTTGATTGATGGAAATAGATCTCTTTTATTTGCTGGAACTAGGAGTTCTGGAAAAACATCGATTTTAGGGGCTAGTTTGATTGAGATAATGAGGAAATATAGAATAATTTCAATGGAGGACACCTTAGAACTTCCGATAGAGGCTTTAAGAGAATTAGGATATAATGTTCAGCCTATGAAAGTGAGAAGTGCTTTAATGTCAGGAGGGAGTGAAGTAAGTGCTGAGGAGGGAATAAGAACTAGTCTAAGAATGGGAGATAGTTGTTTAATTGTAGGAGAAATTAGAAGTACTGAAGCTTTGGCTTTGTACGAAGCAATGAGAATAGGAGCATTAGCAAATGTTGTTGCTGGAACAATACATGGAGCTGATCCTTATGGTGTTTTTGACAGAGTTGTTAATGATTTAAAAGTGCCTAGAACTAGCTTTAAAGCAACTGATATTATTATTATAAGCAATCCTGTTAGGAGTGCTGATGGGCTTCACAGATGGAGGAGAATATTACAAATAGCTGAAGTAAGGAAGCATTGGGAAACTGACCCTCTAAAAGAAAATGGATTTGTTGATTTAATGAAGTATGATGCTAAGGAAGATACTTTAAAGCCAAGTGATGATTTATTGAATGGAGATAGCGAGATTTTAAAGGCTATAGCAGGAAACATTAAGGAATGGGCAGGAGACTGGAACGCTGTTTGGGATAATATTTTGTTAAGAGCTCAAATTAAAGACACATTAGTTAATTATGCTGTAAAGAGTGAAAGGTTAGATCTTTTGGAAGCTAAATTTGTTGTTGCTAGCAATGATATGTTTCATAGATTATGTGATTCGGTTAAAGAGGATATTGGAGCAATAGATAGTAGAAGGGTTTATTCTGAATGGGAAAGTTGGTTAAAAGATGCTATAAAAAGAAGGGTTTTAGTTGAATAATCTGAATAAAAACTTATATAAAGTTTAATACCTTGCATTTTTTCTATGAAAACAGTTTTAATATTAATAGTTTTATTAATTAGCTTAAATGGAGTATATGCTTTTACTGAACAGATTGTTATCTTTAAGGGAGATAGTTTTCTTATGTCTAATAAAAATGTGACATTAATAGATGTTTTTGAAGATGAAGACACTATTGTTGTTTGTGTGAATAATCAAAAAGCTATAGTTAGTAATGGTGAAACGTTTAATGGTGTAAAATTTGATATTGAAGATATTAAGGATAACTATATAGATGTTTATTTAAAAACTACATGTACTGATTGTATTTGTGATGAAAATTGTTTGAATGATAGATGTTTTAATTATGTTGTTTATAATCAATCTAATGTAAATAATTTAAGTAATGAAGTGGAGCAAGTTCAATGTTATAGTGATGAAGACTGTGTTGATGGAAAAGATAATACAGTTGATAATTGTATAAACAGTAAGTGTTATAATCTTTTGATTGAAGATATTGAGGGTAAGGAAGAAAACCCTATAGCTTACATTTCATTTTTTTTGTTTTTATTATTTGCTTTAATTTTAGGTTTATTCTTATTAAAAAAGAGGTAGAATAATGGATAAAGAAGAGGAAGAGATTTTAGGTAGATATAGAAAGAAGCTAGGTGATAATATAAATTTAGACATTGATGAATATAATCCTGAAAATTTTTCTAATGAATATAAAACTTTTAGGGAAGAGGTTTTAACAACTCAATTAAATTTGTATGAAAAGTTATGTAAGAGTTTTGGAAAAACATTTAATATAAAACCAAGTGACAAGGATTATTTCAAATTAAAAAATAGCATTGAAACAATACATCTTAATATAAGTGTGAATGAAGCTGCTGGTTTTGGTGTTTTTATAGGAATACTTCTTATTTTATTTGGGATATTTTTAGGGTCTATACTCTTTTTTATTAAAGGAACTTTTGATTTAAATTTACTTTTATTACCTATGTTGTTTCTGTTAGTAGGAGGATTATTAATAAAACCTTTAGGAAATATTCCTAATTATTTGGCTGCTAGGTGGAGATTAAAAGCCAGTAATCAAATGGTTGTTTGTATTCTTTATATTGTTATGTATATGAGACATACATCAAATTTAGAGAATGCTTTAAGATTTGCTACTGAACATATTGGAGATCCTTTGGCTTTAGATTTAAGGAAAGTGTTTTGGGATGTTGAGAATGGAAAATATCCCACTATGAAAGAGAGTTTGGATAATTATTTGGCTGGATGGAGAGATTATAACTTAGAATTTGTTGAGGCCTTTCATTTGATTGAGGGAAGCTTATATGAAGGTACTGAAGAGAGAAGGGTTACATTATTAGAGAAGGCTTTAGATGTTATCTTAAATGGAACTTATGAAAAAATGTTGCATTATGCTCATGAGTTAAAGAATCCTATTACAGTATTACATATGTTAGGAATTATATTGCCTATTTTGGGATTAGTGATAATGCCTTTGATAGGAAGTTTGATGGGTGGATCTGGACTAACTAAAATAATTGTGTTGCTTGTTGTTTATGATATTGTTTTGCCTTTAACTGTTTATTTTATTGGAGCAAATATATTAAGCAAAAGACCTACTGGATATAGTGATTCAAATTTAATTGAGAATAATCCTGATCTGAAAAAGTATCAGAAGATTTTGTTTAATTTTGGAAATAGAGAGATAGAGATTGAACCTTTCTTTATTTGTTTCTTGATTTTTTTATTAATTTCTAGTATTGCTTTTTTACCAATAATTATGTATTATGGAGGAATTGATTTTAATTTCTTAGGAGGGAAGTTTTTAGATTATAGATTAGAGAATGGAGCTGCTTGTAATTATAAGGATGTTTGTTATGGGCCTTTTGGAACAGGAGCTGTTTTATTAAGTTTGTTTTTACCTTTGGCCTTGGCTATAAGCATAGGAACTTATTACAAGATAAGAAGTAAAAGACTAATGAAAATGGTTGATGAGACTAAGAAATTAGAGAAGGAATTTTCTGGGAGTTTATTTCAACTAGGTAATAGAGTTGGGGATGGAATACCTGTTGAGGTTGCTTTTGGTGATGTTGCCAAAAATATGGAGAGTACTCCTACTGGAGATTTTTTTAAGATTGTTAGTATCAATATAATGAAGTTAGGTGTTAGTGTTAAAACAGCTATATTTGATAGAAAGATAGGGGCATTATGGAGATATCCTAGTGGTTTAATTGAAAGCAGTATGAAGGTATTAATTGAGGGTGCAAAAAAAAGTCCTGGAATTGTTGCAAGATCCATGATAAGCATATCACAATATATCAATAGAATAAATGAAGTAAATGAAAGACTTAAGGATTTATTGAGTGATATTATTAGTAGTATGAAGGGACAGATTAGTTTTTTGACTCCTATGATAGCAGGTATTGTTGTTGGAATTTCTACTATGGTTGTTTTAATATTAGGAAGATTGACTTCTTTAATGGTTGAATCCAATACAGGAGGAACTGATCTTAATTTTGGAGGATTAGAGGGATTATCTGGATTATTTCAAGTGAGCAGTATTATTCCAAGTTATTATTTACAATTAATTGTAGGTGTATATGTAATTGAGTTAACTATCATATTAACATTTTTGGCTAATGGTATTGAGAATGGTGAAGATAAATTAAATGCAAAATATCTTGTTAGTAAAAATCTCTATAAGAGCGGGATGTTGTATTTTTTTGTATCTTTGATTGTTACTTTAATATTTACTATTTTGGCTATGAATATAAATATAACAGGAACATAATTTAAAATATTATAAAACTTAAAAATAGATTATAAAGTTTATAAAAATGAAAAAGGGAAGCTGGAGCGATTTAATAATAATTGTACTATTGTTGATATTTATTATTATAATTTATATGGTTTTAAAAAGAGGATTGGGATGAATAAAAAGGGGACATTAGTGATGTAAAAGGTATTTTATTAACATTAATTATAGGAATGATTCTTCTTTTAGGAATTGCATATCTTTTTCTTGGATTAGGTAATAATTCTGAAAAGGCTGCTTGCAAAAACTGGGTTAATTTACAGGCTTCTACAAAACCTGCAGGTATTCAAGTAAGCAGCATAAAGTCACCTTGCGTTACTTTTGAAGAAACTATAAAAAAAGATAATAATGAGCAGGAGATTTATGAAACCTTAGCTAGAAGTATGTATGATTGCTGGGATATGTATGGAAGGGGTAAAATAGATTTTTTTAGTGATTGGGATTCTTTTCAAGGAGATACACATTGTAGAATTTGTACTAAGATAAATGTTGATCAAGATATTAATGGTAAAATAAATATTGATAGATTTGAGGAATATTTAAGTAAACATAATGCGCCGGGACATGAAGAGAGTTATGCTGAATTCTTCTTAGGTTCTAAAAACACTAAAGTTGATTTTGGAAGCGGGGATATTAATTTAGATTATTCAATACCTTTATATATTGTTTTTACTGTTAGCAAAAGTAGAGGGAGTATAGGACCATCTGGAGGTGAACTTGCTGTGGCTGGAGGGGCTTGTTGGAATGCAGGACAGATAGGATTGTTCATAGGTTCTTTCTTTCCAATTCCGGGTGCAAGCATTATAGGTGGTGTTGGCGGGTGTGCTCTTGGTTTTGTTGGGAGTTCTATTTATTCTGTTACTAGTCATAAGACTGTTTTACATCCTTCATTGATTTTTTTTACAGGTAAGGAAGTAATTGACATAGGATGTGATGATACTTATTATAATCCTAAAAAGGAATTATTTGAGGGATTTGGTGGAGGAAGCTCTGGTGGAGGAGGAGCTGGAGGACAAACACCTTAAATATGAATAAAAAAGGTTCATTTGATGATTTAAAAAAGATAATTTTGACTTTGTTATTTGGAATAATATTAATTTTATTTCTTTATTATATTTCTGGAGGACTAGGACAGAGTGGAGATAAGTCTGCTTGTAAGAGCTGGGTTACATTAAGAGATTCAGCTAAGGTGGCTGGTATTGAATTGGCTGCAATTGAATCACCATGTGTTACATCAGAAGAAACTATCAATAAGGATGATAATTCACAGGAGATTAAAGAGGAATTAGCTAGAAGTTTGTATGATTGTTGGGATATGTATGGAAAGGGAGAAAAGGATTTTTTTAGTGATTGGGATTTTTTAGGGAGTGATACTAGGTGCATGATATGTTCTGAAATTAATGTTGATAATGATGTTACTAAAAATATAAAAGTAGATCTTGATGAATTTGAGGAATATTTAAGCAAGCATAGTGCTCCTGGACATGGAGAGAGTTATGCTGAATTTATTCTTAATGCTAAAAACACTAAAGTTGATTTTGGTGATGGAGGATATTTGGACTTAGAAAAGGGAACTCCTATTTATGTTATGTTTGTTGTAAATAAAAGAAGAGCTCATTCAGGACAGGGTGTAGAAGGATTCTTTAGGGATGTTGGAATTTCTTTTGGTAAAACTTTAGGTACTCTTGTTGTTGGTGAATTAGCTATACCTGGAGTACCAAAGGCTACTGGTGCTTTGGTTAGAAAGGGCGTTAAAATACCCTATGCGTCTGGATATAAAACAACAACAGTTCTTGTAGAAGAAACAGGTCAATATACCAATATTGTTACAAAGAGTTCTAAGGTTGTTAAAGGTGGATGGATTGCTGGTGGTGTTTTGTTGATAGGAACAAGCTTACATTTTGCAAGTGATGGAAGCCAATTATTTCCGTCTTTAATGTTGGTTAATGGAGGGGATATAAAAGATGAATGTGACCCCCCTCTTTATTATAATCCTAAAAAGGAATTATTTGAGGGATTTGGTGGAGGAAGCTCTGGTGGAGGCGGGGCTGGAAGTAGTACTAATTAAAAATAATAGAAGATGAATAAAAAGATAAACAGGAGAGGAGAATTTGGATGGGAAGAGATTGCAAGAATATTAATTATCTTAGTTGTTTTGATTATATTAATTACTATTGGATTTTTGTTTAAGGATAAGCTTTATGAACTGGCTGATAAATTAAGAGACTTTTTGAGGTTTGGAACATGAATAATATAAACAACATGAATAAATTGAAGAAAGGAGAAATGACTATATGGTCTGTTGTTAGAATAATATTGGTTCTTATAATTGTTTTTATTATCTTGAATTTCTTAGGAATAAATTTATGGACATTAGGAAAGAGTGCTTTGGGTTTTACTAGTAATGTAGAGCTTATTAATTATACACAAAAAAATCAACAAGGGGTTAATGCTTTTAGTGATTTGGTAAAGGGATTTAATGATTGTAAAAATAGCAATAATAAAGATTGCGGATGTAATGTTTATCTAGAGGATTTTTATAATACACATGCTCTTTTATTTAATTCAAAGGAAACACAACTTATAAATGTTAAAGAGCTTAAAGATGAGGATGTTACTAAAGGTGTTACTATGGAAAGAAATGATGTAGTTATTAACTGTTTGTTTAAGAATAATAATTTTGAAACTGAGACTAGAGATATGGTTATTGATTTTAGAAAGAATAAACCTTACATTCAAGATAAAAACCTTTTAGGGATGAATACTAAAAATGAGTTTGTGCATAATTTTGTTTTGTATAAAAATAATAAAAATGAGATATGCTGGCTTACTGATGAAGTAAGTAGCAATGCTGTTAAGAATAAGAACTCATGTTAATGTTAAACTAGAAAGACCATGTAAATCATGTAAATTTAGATAAATTTAGAAAAGTTTAAATAATACACATAATTAAGAATAAAAGAGGTGAAAATAATGGATAAGAGAGGTGCTGAATTATCAATGAATGTTATTATCATAGCTATTTTAGTTTTGCTTGTTTTAGTTGTTTTAGGATATTTTTTCTTAGGGGGGAGTACTAAACTTTTTCAAGGCATAAATCAGTTTACAAGTGATAATTTAGAGAATTCAAGAAATGATTGTTCAAGTAGATGCCAACTGGCTCAAAATTATGATACAGATGACCAGAAGAGGAACTCTGGATATTGTAATAAACAGATAAAATATGATAAGAATAATGATAAGATTGCTGATGAGATACATAGATGTTATTCAAGTTATATTGGTGTAACTTGTCCTGGTGTTAGTAATTTTTGTAGTGCTGAATCTGTTGAACCATTAGAGAAGTAAGATGTATAAAGATGGGGAACTTAGTATTACTGTAATTGTTGTATTGATACTTACTTTAATTGTTTTAGCTGTTTTGGTTATTGCATTTAGATCTCAGATAAGCAGCTTATTTAGTTCTTTTACTAGTTTGATTAAAGGAACTAATGAATCTGTAAGCAACGTAAATCTTGGTTCTTTGGGAAAATGAACAAAAAGGGAATAACTTTATTAGAGATAATTATTGCTTTTGTTATTTCAATAATACTTGTTTTTGTTTTATTTAAAGTTATTAATGCTATAATTCCTGGAACAAGTAAAGATGATAGCACCATAAAAATGTTTAGTGATTTGGGTGATGATATTGATAATATGATATTCTATAAAGAGGATAATGTAAGTTCTTTATTTAGTATTAGTGAGAATTATGTCTTATTAGGATTTAATAATGATTCAGATTTTATTGAAGATAGTAATTGTGATGTTCCAAGAATTGAAAAAAGAAGTAGTTGTAAGGGTAAGGGATGTTTATGCTTATGTGATAAGGGATTATTTGATAACAAGGATATTAATACTTGTAAAGAGGGATTATGTTATGAACTTAAAGATTATAGTTTTATAGATACTAATAGTGAATGCAGTAGTAAAATTTTCTTTTTGAAGGGAAGTGCTATAGTTAATCTCTTTATTGAGCAAGAAGGAGAGGTTATAGATATACATAAACAATAGTATAAATAATAATCAATAAAGTTCTGGAAGCAATAATATTATAAATATTGAAAATAATTTATTTCTTATGAACAAAAAGGGGATGAAAGAACATCAGATTCTTTGGATAGCTTATATTATATTTGCTGCTTTTATTTTATTGCTTTTAATAGGCAATATCAAGGATATGTATAGTGGAAAAAAAATAACTAAAGAATTTCTTGCCAGAGACTTTGGAATGGTTGTAGAGAGTAGTTATGTGGCTAATGGAAACTTGGATTTAGAATATAATTTAGGAGAAGAGTATTATGTTAATATTGAAAATGGAGTTTTTTCAGTAAGAGAAGGATTACAAAGCAGTTCTGGAAGTTATTTGATTGCAGAGGATGGAGTAATGTTAAAGGTTAATGGGAATAGATGTAATAAATTGGAGATATTTAAAAAATTGAGTAATAATTTTATGATAGGATGTAGTTAATATGGATAAGAAAGGAACTTTTAAAATTACAAAGGAAATGATCTTATGGTTAGCTGTAAGATTTGTAATTATATTTGTTGTTGTATTCTTTATTATTAATTTATTTGGAGGATATTTTTCTAGTAGACTTGATGTTGATAATATCCAGCAATTTGTCTTAAGACAAAGATTAATACTAAATAAAGATTGTTTGGCTTATGAAGGTGTTAAGGTTTACGGAGGGATAATTGATATAAATAAATTTAATGAGACTATGTTAAGGGACTGTTTAAAATATGAATTGCCTAAAAAAGGGATAGGGATGAAATTGAATTTGACTTATGATGGGATTTCTAAAGAAGTGTATATTAATCCAGGATTAGGAAACAAGGTTGATTTTTGCATTGACAAAAAGAATTTTTTCTGCACAAGTACAGATTATTATGTACTTGTCTATGATAATGGCTTGAAGAAAGGAAATTTGAGGATTGAAACGGTAAAATTAATATGAAACAATTAATGAAGAAAGGACAATATGAGGGTTTTGAGATAGTGTTTTCTATAATCTTATTAGTTGTACTGCTTTATGTTGCTTCATTTATGTTTTTGGCTAATAAGGATAAATTAACAGATGATAGATTAAATCAAATAGCTTTTAGTGAAAGTAACTTATTATTATTAAATTATTTAAGAACTCCTTTAATTTATGATAATCAGGAAATAGTGATGAGTGATTTGATTGTTTTAAAGGATAAGAATAGGATAAAGGAAGAAAGTAGAGAGATATTTAATAAATACTGTTCTGGAAAATGCGCTTGGAGGATTACCATAGATTATGGAGCTGCCGAACAAATTATTGTGGAAAAAGATCTTTTACATAACTTTGTTACTAATCATAATAATAATTTTAACTTAACTGGATTTAATCAGAATATAAGCATAAATATGGAGATTGGATATGATCAAAAGATAAGTGGTTATTCAAGATTTGGTGGAGGAAGCTCTGGTGGAGGGGGAGCTGAGAACAATATTAAATGAAGATGAACAAGAAAGGAATAATGTTGGCTGTATTTTCGATATTGGTATTTATAGGATTCGTGTTTGGTTACTCTATGATATTAAGCAATCAGGAAAAGCTTAAGAGGGATTTTGAAATAGGAAGCAACCAATTTAATTTAATTGATACTTATTATGATTCAGAATACGACTTACTTAATTTAGATCAGGGAGTAAGATATAGCAGTTTTAAGGCAATTAAGGAATTTAGTGATAGTGGAGGTATTATAAAAGATTGTAATAATAGATGGATATTTAATGATAAATGCGAGCCTGATTTTGAGAAATACTTTTTAGAAATGTTTAAAGAAAAGATGAAGGAATATGGCAGAGATGTAAAATCTGTTGATATAGATGAAAATTACTTAATAGGAGATGTGGGAGGATTCTTTTATGAAAAAAAGCTTGATAGGATGAATTTTACTTATACTATTAATGGGAATTTTAATCAAAGTTTAATATTAAACTTTGAGGAATTAAATGAATTAAAAGATAAGATAAAGAGATGCATACAGGATAATGATGATCTAGAGAAATGTGCTAATGGACAGAAAAATGGGGATATTTATAGCTTTAGTTTAGATATTGGAAAGGTATTTTATAGTGACAGATTTGAGGATATTGTTCTTAAGTTTGAGATAGATATTAAGGATAGTGGAGTAATAACTGGAGTTATATAAACAGAATTTAGCTTTTTGAGAATACAAATATTTTTATATTAAGATTATTCTTTTAAATAAAAATGATGAACTTAAGTTATGAGGAAATTCTTGAAAAAATAAAGAAAGAGGGTTATAATGAACAGGAAATTGAAAAAAGGGTTAATGAGAAACTAATTAAGCTTGGAGATTTAATAAGCAGAGAGGGGGCTATTCATATTGTTGCTAATGATCTTAAGATAAAGGTTTTTGATAATGTTAAAAGAGACTTAAAGATAAATAAGTTAATGCAGGGCATGAATTCTGTAGATATTATTGGAAAAATAATTAACATTTATGATATTAGAGAATATAATACTGGAAAAAGAGAGGGCAGGATTGGCAGTTTTTTGATGGGGGATGAAACTGGAACCTCTAGAGTAGTTTTATGGGATACTAATCATATAAGCAAGATTGAAAATAAGGATATTAATACTGGAGATGTTGTAAAGATAAAGAATGCTTATATTAAAGATAATAATGGATTTAAGGAAATACATCTAGGCAATAAAGGGAGTATTGAAAAGAGTGATGAAAACATTACTATAGGATATAGTGTTAACAGGAAGAGCATTAAGGATTTACAGAGTAGTGATAATGCTGAGATAATTGGAACTATTGTACAGGTATTTGAGCCAAAGTTTTATGATGGATGTAGTGAGTGTAGAAGAAAGGTATTTTTAGATGATGGAAGGTATAAATGCGATGTTCACGGATATATTGAAAGAAAGATAATCCCTATATTTAATGTATATTTAGATGATGGAACTGATAATATAAGAATTGTGTTGTTTGGGGATAATGTTTATAAATTAGTAAGTAACTTGGAAAGAAACTTTGATGAAATAAGAAATGATGTTTTGGGAAAACAGGTTAAGGTTATAGGAAAGGTTAATAAGAATGAGATGTTTGACAGATTAGAACTTATAAGCACTAATTTGGAAGAAATAAACCCGGACGAAATCGCAAAATATGTTTTAAAGGAGATTAAAAATGAAAACTCATAGTAGAGAAAAAAGAAACTTGAAATTAGGAACTCACTTACGTCATAAAAGAAGAAGCGGAATAAAAACAAAGAGAGCGAAGACTTTTAAAAGTGAAGAGAAGGCTATAGAATACTGTAAGATGAAGGACATTAAGGATTATGAACTTGTTAATTTAAAAAGTGAAGATAGCAAGGAGAAGAAAATAAAAATAATTAAAAAATGATGTTTAAAACACATCTTGCTTTTTCTCTTTTAATTGGCTTATTGATATATAAAATCTTTACTTTGACTTCATTTAATTTGAATCCTGTTTTTTTCTTTATGCTTCTTCTTATTGGGGCTGGATTTCCTGATATTGATATGCCTAAAAGCAAGTTTGGAAGAAAAATAAGACCTTTATCAGACATACTTTATTTTGTATTTGGGCATAGAAAATTTATGCATAGTTTTTTCTTTTTAGTTTTAATATCTGGATTAATTTATGTTTTAGCAGGAATATATTTTTTGGCCTTCGCAATTGGATTTTTAACACATGTTTTATTAGACGGGTTTAGTAAAGAGGGTATAAATTTCTTTTATCCTATAAAATCAGAGATAAAAGGGCCTATCAGAACAAATAGCTTTTTAGAAAAATTACTTTTTTATGGCCTTGTTTTTGTTGATGTAATAATAATTTATTTTATTTTAAGATGGTAAAAATAATCTTTGAGAAAGGTTTATTAATTTTTATTACTTTAATATTCTTTATGCAAAGTGTTAATGCTTATAATGATGTGGGAATTTATGTTGAATTCTTTTCTGATACTAAAATTCAAGAGATTGCTAATGATAAAATAATTATAAGTGATGAATTAATTTTCCCTAAGGAGATTGTTGTTGCTGCAAGAAGTTTGGATGAATTTTATCTTTATGAAAATAAGATTAGGGAAAAAATTGATAAAAATATTATTGTTAGGTATTGGCCTATATTGAATAAAGAGGAGGGATATTGGATTTCTTTTGATTCTGATACTAAGGCTTTAGAAAGAATATTTAATGAGATCAAAGAAAGAGAGAATAATGATAAATTGTATGTTATGATTGATTTTGAAAATCCAATTCAAAAGGTTGGGGGATATAATTTTGATGAAAACAAGAGATTGATTTATGATCTTATCGAGAATAAAGATATTTATAATTTAAATATTAGTATTGTTCAAAACACCAAGGTTTCTGTTCTTGGGATGAAGAAAAAGGATTATTTCAGCAATTATGATATTGAGAATGTTAAGATGTTTTATTCTAGTTTTCATACTAGATATTTTTTAGGAAATTTATTTTCTAAGTATTTATTAAAAAAAGAAATAAAAAGAGGATTAAAATATGATGGAAATTATGTTATTGCTCTTGGTTGCTTAGATATAGGAATTCAGGGAAATGAACCTTTGATAACTAAGGATAGATTAAGATATGATTTAAGTATTGCTAAAAAGAATAATTTAAGAAAGGTGATGTTATTTGGTTACAGTATGGAATATAAGGAAGTTATAAAGGATTATGTTTTTAGTTAAAAGATAATTAAAAGATAATTAAGATGGTAAAGGAAAATACGCATTTATTTGGAGCTTACAGGATTTTTGAAAGACTTGATGAGAATTTGAAAAAAATAATTAATGAGAATATTGATTACTATTACATTGGATCAATAGCTCCTGATATTTTTTTCTTTTCTGATAAAACACATTTTGTTTCTGATAAATTACATGGGAAGAATGGAGAGCTAACTAATGAAATTATATTTAAGTTGCTTAAAAATAAAGATAAAAGGAATTTGGCTTTTTTATTTGGATATTTAACACATTGTGCCTTTGATATTAAATTTCATCCTGTAATTTATTATTATACTGGAAATTATTATGATAAAAATAAAGAGAAAAGAGAAAGAGCAACTTATTTACATAGACATTTTGAAACTTATATTGATAATAAATTAAAACATAGGTTTTTGATTTATAAAATTATTAAAAAGAATTTGATTAGAAATTTATTATTTTTTAAGATCATAGTTAAAGATTATAAAATTACTATGGAAGAGATTAAAAAGACTTTGAATAATGAATTATTTTTGAACAGAATTTTTAAGAGTAGTATAGGATATTATATTTATTTTTTAATTACTAAATTAGGAATAAGTAATAAGAAAAATCTTGGATTGTTTTATAAAGATTTGAGAAGAGATAAGATTATTTTTGAACAGGATTTAAGATATAGGGATATTATTGATGGAAAAAAAATTAAAAAGAATTTTGACGAATTATTTGAAGAGGCTTTAGAATACGGTAAAGAGATGATTAATACAACTTATAAATTTTCTAATAATAAGATAAGTAAGGATCAATGTGTTAAGATTATTGATGGAAAAAGTTTGGATACTGGAAAATTAAGGACAGGGGTTTCTAAGATTAAGTATGCTCTATAAAATAAAAAAAGAAAAATTAATTATTTCCTTGAGCTGGTCCTAACCCACAAATATTTATAAGTTCTTCTTTAGTTTTACATTCACCAATCCATTGGTGGCTTTCACAGTTATTAAGATTAAAACAAGCGCCAACCATTTTACTACCATAATAATTTCTGTATGAATTAGAATTACCTAAGCATGTATCTGTTTGAGGGCTGTAAGGATCTGCTCTAGATATTAACCCATTTTCATCGAACCAAACTTTTTGACAATCTCCTGTAAGTGAGACTTTTGGTCCAACAGGATTTGCAATTGGTCCTGTCTTTGTGCATCCGCTTATAAAAATCATACCTACTAATAATAAAATTGTTAATAGAATAAAACCTCTTTTCATATTTTCAGCCTCCTTTATTCTTTTATTTTATCTTTGAGAGTATTAATTAACAGGAATATATATACTAAACTAGAATATATATTTTACAGTATATGGGACAGCTGGACAAATCATCTAAGAAGGTTTATAAATAAGCTTGTTTTATTATAGTTGTTCCCTCGGGAATAAACTTGAAAAAATGCTGAATGCAAAGGAGGAAAGAAAAATGCTGAATGCAAAAGATTCTGAAAAAAATAAAACAAACAAACCAAATAAACCAATAAATAGACCAGTTGAAAAGTGGAGATTAAGCAACTGGGAGATTTGTGTTTGGGAAAATAAAAAAGACTTTAATGGCGGTGAAACGATTTATAAAACCGTAACATTAACAAAGAGCTTTAAGAAAAGGGATGAAGATATATGGAGAAGTGAGGTTATCAATAACATAAGAAGAAATGATTTGGTTAAGTTAAGACTTCTATTAAATAAAGCTGAAGAGTACTTATATTTTGATGTAATTGAAAAGGAGGACGAAGATGACTAAAAAAGAATTTAAGATTGAAGACTTACCTGGAGTCGGAGCCGCTACAGCTGAAAAATTAAGAGAAGCTGGATATGACAATTTGATGAGTATAGCTGTTTCTTCTCCTGGAGAGATGATTGAGGTTGCTGGTGTTACTGAAGGAACTGCTAAAAGAATAATTAATGTTGCTAGAAGTAAATTAGACATGGGTTTTGAGAGTGGAGAAGATTTGTTGAAGAAGAGAGAACAAATTATTAAAATAACTACTGGAAGCAAGAATTTTGATGCTATGTTACAGGGAGGGTTTGAGTCAGGAAGTATTTCTGAATGCTATGGTGAATTTGGATGTGTGGCTCATGATACTATGATCACTCTTGCAGATGGGCAAATGAAACAAATTGGAGATATAGCTAATGGTTTTGAAGCTGGGGAATACGAATTAAACTTACCTATCACTACTTGGTTTAATAATTCTTTGAGTAAGACTTTTGCTAGAAAATTATTTATTTATAATTGTGACAAATTGTTGAAGGTAACTTTAGAAGATGGAAGAGAAATAAAAGTGACTCCAAATCATCCTTTAATGACTCAAAATGGTTGGAAAAGAGCTGATCAATTAAATGAATATGAAAATTTAGTTGTTAGTTGGCCTAATCATTTTCCTGATGAAGAAGTAAAGTTATCTAGAGAAATTAAGTTAAATGAAAAAGTAGCTAAGACTAGGATAAAAAAGGTTAATCTCCCAGAAACCTTAAATGTAAAATTAGCTAGTTTACTAGGATATTTTTTGGCAGAGGGTTGGTCTGAACATAGAGGCAAAAGTGGAAGTATATTAAGAATATCAATTGAGTCTTCAAATAAAGAAATTATTAATCATTGGAAAGAATTAGTAAGGGATTTATTTGAAATAGAATCTGCATTAAAAAAGATTGAAGAAAAAACAGAAACATGGTCTATTAATTCTGTAATTGTTGGAGAATTTTTAAAACAGTTTGAAGGAATATATAGAACTGCACATTATAAAGAAGTCCCTAGACAAATATTTGAATCACCAAAAGATATAGTTAGTTCTTTCTTAGCTAGTTTATATGATGGAGAAGGATGTATTAAATTTGAGAAGGGTAAACTTATGAAATTAGCTAAATGGAAAAATAAGGATGGAACTATTAATAAAAAAACTTATTTATCAAATAAGAAAGGAAAATCTATAGAGTTCAGAAATTCTAGTATAAAAATGATACAACAAGTTCAATTACTCTTATCAAAATTTTCTATTAAAAGTAGTATTACTAAAGATAAGTCTAATGGATTTGTTTGTTATAAATTACATATTTATAGAAAGGAGAATTTAATGAAGTTTTATGATGCTATTGGAGTAAGAACACTAAGATTAAGAAATAAATTAGAGGATACAATAAAAGCTTATCAAAGAGACTTACAAAGACAGAATATTAATATTTTAAAGATAAAAAGTGTAGAACAAATTGTAAACACCCAAGGTAAAGTATATGATATAGAAGTACCACAGACACATAGCTTTCTTGCTAATAACATAGTTTCACATAACTCTTCAAAAAGTCAGATAGCACATGTATTGGCTGTTAGAACTCAATTGCCCTTAGAAAAAGGGGGGGCTAATGGAAGTGTTATTTTTATTGACGGAGAATCTACTTTTAGGCCTGAAAGAATACAACAAATTTCAAGCGCCTTAAATTTAGATCATTTAGAGGTTTTAAAAAATATAAAAGTTGCAAGGGCTTTTAATTCTGATCATCAGGTGTTATTGGCAGAGAAATCAGAGGAGATTGTTAAAGAAGGTATTAATGGAAAACCTGTTAGACTAATTGTGGTAGATAGTTTGACTTCACATTTTAGGGCCGATTTCACGGGTCGAGGTCAACTCAGCGATAGGCAACAGCGACTAAACAAGCATATGCACACCTTGATGAAATTGGCTAATCAATACAATCTATGTGTTTATGTTACAAATCAGGTTATGGCTAAACCAGATGTATTTTTTGGTGACCCAACTGCAGCTATAGGAGGAAATATAGTTGGACATAATTGTCTAGTTCCTTGGACCTTGATTCAATTAAATGATGGTAGCCTTAAACCTATTGGTGAAATTTATAACTATGATAAAATTTGTTCAATGGATTTAAATATATTTAAATCTAAAACAGAAAAGATTGGGACTATAGTGTATAAACAAAATAAGGAGGATCTTTATAGAATAAGAACAAATAGAGAGATTGATACTTCTGGTACACACAGATTTTTTAAGATAGACAATTTTAAGATTGTAGGGGTAATGGCTAATGAACTAGTAGAAGGAGATTATATTGCACAAGGATTTGACTTTGATATTGATGGAGAAGAACAAAAACTTCCTAATTTTGAGATTGAAAGATTAGTAAACATTTCAGAAGGAGAATCTAATAAACTTAAGAAATTTTTAAAAGAAAAAGGTATTACAAGAAAGGCTTTATGTAAATCTTTGGAAATTACTCCAAGACAATTAAGGAGAGTACTTAATCAAGGATATCCTACTAATTTGAGAAATTTCGAGATATTTAAAGAAAGTGGAATTCCGGTTTGTATGAATCTTGTACAAACTTATAAACATAGAGAGATTACTATTCCAGATTCATTTAATCCAGAATTTGCTCAAATAATGGGTTACTTTTTGGGTGATGGAAATCTTGAAGATAGATCAATAAGATTTAGAGATGCAAGAATAGATGTTTTACAATATTACCAAAAATCTTTAGAAAATATATTTGGTTTAAAAATAAGAAGAATATCTAAAGTAAAAGATAAAGAATGCTTTAGTTTAGAATTAAATGGTGTTATTGTGAAAAATCTGTTTAAAGAAGTAGACGATAATCTCTTTGATTATGTATGTAAATCCCCAAAACAACATATTTGTAGATTTATTAAAGGATTTTTTGATGCAGAAGGTTCTGTAGACAAGAAAGTTCCTAGAATATCTGCAAGTCAAAAGGACGGACAAGTTTTACAACGTATACAGTTATTACTTGATAGATTAGGAATTAGATCTAGAATAAGATCCTATACAGTTCAAGGAAATAAAATCTATCAATTAGATGTTGCAGATAATAAATCTGTTTTGAAATATATTGAGATTATAGGAATGACAGCAAGAGATAAATCAGATTTATTAAGCAAATGGAAAGTTTACTGTGAAAAATCTTTTACGCAAGAAATGACTCCTATAAAAAGAAAGGATTTATGGAACTTACTAAAAAATCATAGATTGTATCCGAGTGAGTTTATGAGATCAAGAGAAAATCCAAGAGGCGGTTATGAATATATTGGTGAAAGAGAACTTAAAAGTGCTGTTAAGCTGCTAATACAAAGAGATTTAGATGTTGAAGTTAAAGAAGCTGTAGAATTTTTAAATGCCTTGCTTTGTTCAGAAATGAAGTTTGAAATGATCAAAGACATATCTAGGGTTAAATATGATGGTGTCTTAGTTGACTTTGAGGTTCCGACAACTAATAATTACATTGCTAATGGGTTTGTGGTACATAATAGTCAGACGAGAATTTATTTAAGAAAAGGTAAAAAAGGAAGTAGGGTAGCTAAACTGGTGGATAGTCCTCATATAGCCGATTCCGAAACCGCGTATATGGTAACTGAAAAAGGCTTAGAAGATTTAGATTAATTTTAATTTTTTAAATTATTCTGAAAATGTATAAAATCCATAATCTAGAAGAGTATAATGAAGTAATGAGATTAAGAAATACTTTTGGTTGGGGTTCAACTAAAATTTCTTATTATTTGTCTAATAATGATATTCTTATTAAAGAAAGAACTATAGACAGTTGGTTACATGAGAATAATAAACCTTTTGAAGAAAAACTGATTACTAAAATTCCAGAAGAGAGTAAGCTATTAAATAATCATAAGGCGTATATCTTAGGAGTCTTGTGTGGTGATGGCTATACTTCAACAAATCATAGAGTAGGTTTAAGTGTTTGTGATTTTGATTTTATACAAGAATTTAAGAAATGTATCAAATTAGTTTACAATTTAGATTTAAAAATTAAGAAAAGAATAGTAAAGAATTCTAGGTTTAAGTCTACTAAACCTATTTATTGTGGAGTAATAGTTTCTAAAAGAGCTTGGTTGGATATTTTAAGATACGATTCTTTTAAAACAAAGACTTGGATTGTTCCAAAAGAGATTTTAGATTCTAGTGGCCTTAATATAAAATCAAATTTTTTAAAAGGTATTTTTGATTCTGAGGGTACAATACGCTTAAAGAAAAAAGGACATGGTTATCTACAAACATGTTCAGGCAATAATAGCTCTTTACTAGTTATTCAAGATATGTTATTAAGAGATTTTAACATTAAAATGAGAGTTAGATACAATAATGTTGGAGTTATGGTTCTTTATACAGAAAGGTATGAAGATATTAACAATTTTTCAAATAAAATTGGTTTTGTTATTGATCGTAAACAAAAGATGTTAAAATATGTTCTTTCAACTTATAAAAGAAAAGGGCTTAGAAGATATAATAAGGAGTTTAAAGATAAAGCGTTAAAAATGTTAGATCAAGGTTATTCCGCATCTCAAATTGGTAAAATCTTAAATTTTAATAGGACTAATGTTTATGATTTTATAAAACAAGCAAATAGGGATAGTTAAGGATAATACTAAATTAGGCGAGCGGGGATTTGAACCCCGGTCACAGCCTTTCCGCCGATATTCGCGGGGCTATATTCTATCCAGGCTAAACTACTCGCCTATACAATTACTTGCTTTTCTTTATTTTTAAAGAATTCTATTTGAGGATTTATAAATCTAATATATCTTATTTTTGTTTGTTATTATGATCATTATTATGATGCCCAAAATCGTATTTTATTTTCTTATCTCCTTTAAAATAGTACTTAATAGCCCTTTCAACAGTTTTTCTTACACCATCAGATTCAAATCTTCTAATAGAGACAAACACTTTAGGTTTTTCTAAAACTCCGAAAGAAAAACCTTTTTCTTTAACTAATTTAACAAATTCACTATCTTCACCATATTCCATATCTGTTGGGAAACCACCTACTGATTTAAATGCTGACTTGTTTGAATATATACAGGTTCCTGAGGCTACTGGGCTATTTGTGTATTGATTAAGTCTTTGTATTAAGTTATGTGTTAAGAATATGCCTTCATAAATTCTTTTTCTTGATCTAGGAAAATTGTCACACGTTGCACAATCATATCCATTTTCAATTACTTCTTGATACAAATATTCTAGAAATTTATTTGGATAAGGTATTACATCTGAATCTAGAAATAATAATCTATTTTGAAGAGCAATTTTAGCACCATTATTTCTACCTACAGGAGGTTTTCCACCCTCTATGATTATACAACCATATTTTTTAGCAATATTAAGAGTATTATCTGTTGAATTTGCATCAGAAACTATTATTTCTGCTGGATAAACTGTTTGTCTCTTTAATGTTCTAAGAAGATTTTCTAGATTTTCTTCTTCATTATAAGTTATTATAATAATACTTAAGGGAATTTTTTGTTTATCTTTCATTTTGTTAACTAAAAATTAAATTATGCTTATTTGTATCTAAAATTCTTTATTATTATATTGATATAATAAAAAGCTTTATAAATGTTTAGAAAAAGAATAAAGCTATGGTCAGTTTACAATGTAATTCATGTAAGAAAGAGATTGATGTAACTGGTGGTGTGAAATTTTTATGCCCCAATTGTGGAAAATCTGATATAACAAGATGCAAACATTGTAGAAAAATTGCAGCAAAGTACGTATGCAAAAACTGTAGTTTTTCAGGACCAAATTAAAAATGGCTGATGTTGTAATTACATTTAAGATAATGCCTGAAGATGTAGATGTAGATTTAAAAAGAGTTGAGAAAGAGGTTGAGGTTTTATTAAACAAATATTCTAAAGTTGGAAAAATTGAGACAGAGGAAGTAGCTTTTGGCCTTAAATGCATTAAATTTATTGTTATTTATGATGAAAATAAAGGAGATACTGAATTTTTGGAAGATAATATAAGAAATGTAGAGGGTGTTAATTCTGTTGAAGTCACTGATGTAAGAAGAGCTATTGGTTAAATCTTTATGAATTAAATAGAATTTAGTTGAATTCTTAAAGTAAATTCAAACAAAAGATATTTATATTGAATAAGTTAATTTATTTTTATGGATAATCCATTAACTGACGAACAAATTAAAGAATTGAATGGGATAGCTAAATTAGATAAGGAACAACAAAAAATTAGATTAAATAGTTTTTTGAGCACATTAAATGAAGAGCAATTAGAATTCTTGCAAAAAAATCAGCAGAAAGAGTGTTTGTTTTGTAGTCTTGTAGAGAATAAGATTAAGAATTACAAGATTTATGAGGATGAAGACTTTATTGTTGTTTTAGATATTAAGGCTGTTAATGAGGGGCAATGTTTGATAATTCCTAGAGAACATGTAGTCTTTAGTTTTAATGTTGATAAAAGAATATGGGATGTTGTTAATAATGTTGTTACTAAACTATATCAGGAATTTAATTGTGGAACAAATATATTTATTGCTAATGGAAGCGAGGCTGGACAGATGATTGGGCATTTTTCTGTTTCTATAATCCCTAGATTTAAAGATGATAAAGTAAGATTTAGTTTTATAGGTAATGAATCTGATGAAGAGAAATTAGAGGAATTAAGCCAGAAGTTAAAGATAAAGGAAGAGGTTAAAAAGAAAGAAGAGATTAAGGAGTATAAGGGAGAGATTTTAGAAGAGGATTATGATGAAAGGATTCCTTAAATATATTTAGAAAGGTATTAAATTGCCTAAAAGTAGACTAAATATTATTGTGAACAAAAATGATGGTACAAAGGGAATACCATATTTTACAGTTATTTTCTTGAATTTGTGTTTTTTTAATAAGGCGATTTGTTTTTTTGTTATTCCTGGAGAATTTCTGTTGTAGATTAATTTGTTTTTGTAATAAATGCTTTTTGGGATCCAATCACCTTCTGTTAATTTTGATAATGGAATTGTTTGTAGCATACATATTCTTTCTATATCTTTTATTAATCCTAAAAGATATGGATATATTAAACTTAAGAATGCTATGAATAATGAGATTAGTTTTAATGGTGATGGTATAAATAATGAAACAACTATAAATAATAAGGGAATAATCAATAAATATCTGTTTATTTTTATTTTTATTTCTTTTAATCTCTTCCTGTTTTTTAGTATTATAAAGAATATGTAAATAAAGCTGTATATTGAGCCTAGGATTAATAGGTTAATTGTTATTATTAATAAGAATGGAGAGTTTAGATTTGGATTTAAGAATTTTAATAAAAATTCCGGATATGTTGGAAATGCTATTCCTAGTGAAATTAATAATTTTGCATCACCACCCCCCCACTGTCTTGAATAATACATTAATAATGAGAGACCATAAAATACTGCAAAGCCTATAAAACTATATAATAAGATTCTAATATCTTTTTTTGTTACAGCATCTAAAACTTTTAATACTGAAACTATTATTACTAGTGAATAACTTAGGTAATCGGGAACTTCTCTTGTTTTTATATCTGAGATTGAGGCAAATATTAGATAAAGAAGTATTATTATTACTATTAAGATATCAATAACCATAATCTTTTTAACTCTTATTTACTTTATAAGTCTTATGATAACTATAATTGGAGGGAGTGTTGTTGGAGGATATTTAGGATCTTTGTTAAAAGATGATACTATAATAGTTGAGGAACACGATAAAATAGGAAGGCCTGTTCAATGTACTGGAATTGTTAGTAATAACTTTAAGGATATTATTGGAATAAGAAAAGAATTTTTGGTTAATAAAATTAAGAGAGTTGAATTAAATTCTAAAAATGAGAGATTTGAATTTAAACTTAGTAAGGATGATTTTGTTTTAGATAGGACAAGATTAGATAATTATTTAGTTAATAAGGCTGTAGATAATGGAGCTAAACTCTATACTGGATGTAAATTTTTAGACTTTAAAGATGATAAAGTAATAACTGATAAGAAAGAGTTTAATACAGATGTTTTAGTAGGAGCTGATGGTGCTTTTTCTAAAACAGCTAAAATCTCTGGATTGTATGGGGAAAGAAGATTTTTAGTTGGAAAACAAATGAGATGTAAATTAAAGAATGATGGAGATGTTTATAAGGTTTATTTTAATATTCCTGAATTTTTTTCTTGGATTGTTCCCGAAAATGATGAAATATGTAGGATAGGATGCGCATCTTATAAAAATGTTGATGTTTATTTTGATAATTTTATTAAAAAATTTAAAATTAAAATTTTAGAGTATAATTATGGATTAATACCTAAGTATGATCCTTTTATTAAAACTAGGAAGGATAAGGTATATTTGGTTGGGGATGCTGCTTGTCAGATTAAGGATCTTACTGCAGGTGGAATTGTACCTGGATTAAAATGTGCTAAAATTTTAAGTGATTGTTTAAATAAAAATAAAGGAGATAATTATGAAAGCGGATGGAAGTTTAAAATTGGAAGAAATTTATGGATGAATTATAGATTAAGAAAGATTTTAGATAAATTTACTGATAATGATTTTGATAAATTTTTAAGATTATTAAGGCAGTATAATGTTCAAGGTTTTGATAGAGATTATATTAGGATTAGGGATTTTACAAATGTAAAACTGTTCTTATTTGTATTTAAGAAAATGATTAGCTAAAATTATTTATATGTTTAAATAAGAAGATTTATATAGTTGTAAAAATACAACATATGTTGTAAAAATGCAACTTATTGAATGTGTACTGGGAAAAAAAAACAATATAAAAATATTGAGATATTTAATAAAACATAGAGACTGGGAGTTTAATATTACTGAGTTGTCTAAGGATATTGAGGTAAACAAAGGGATATTGAGTAGGATAGTTAAGGATCTAGAAAAAAATAATATAATCAGAGTAAATAGAAAAGGGAGGATTCTTTTGTTTAAAATAAATAAGGAAAATCTTATAATCAGAAAAATAATTATACCTTTATTTGAATCTGAGGAAATTTTTTTTGACTTAAACATAAAAAATAGAATTCTAAAAATAAAAGATAAAAACATAATTTCTATAATATTATATGGCTCTTATGCAAGAGAAGATTTTAAAATTGTTTCAGATATGGACTTAATGGTTGTTGTAAAAAAGAGAAGTACAATTATAAAAAAAATTGAAGATTTAAAAAAAGAGTTCTTTGATGATGATTTAATCTTAAATGTAGATATTGTTAGGTTAACTGAACTTAAAAATTTATACAAGAGGAGAGAACCTTTAATTACTTCAATTGAAAAAAATCACAAGACAATATACGGAAAAAAATTTAAGGAGATGATTTAATGAAAAAAGAAGACAAAACTAATGCTATTGTAAGATTAAGAGACGCTGATGAATTCATTGCTAGTTCTAGAGATAATTTAAATGAAGAAAGATTTAAAGCAAGTTTGGATCATGCAATAGATGCGGTAATTGCAGCTAATGATGCTTTTACTATTTATTTATTAGAACAGGTAGCTTCTCAAGACCATAATGAAGCTATAAGATTACATAAACTAGCAGGACAAAAAATAAGTGAAAATAGAGCTGAGGATATAGCTATTCTACTAGAGGAGAGACATAGAAAGACTTATAGGACAGTTCATGTAAACAGAAATTTAGCTGAGGTTACATTAAAAAAGGCAGAGAGATTTATAGATTGGGTAAAAGCAAGATTAAAACTGTAAATCAACTAAAGTTATATATATCTATAACTTAGGTTGATTCTAAAATATATTTTAACATAAGATTAAGAATCATTAAGAAATTGAATCTTTATTTAAAAAAATATCTTAAAAAGATACAAAAAAGAGTCTTTAAATATTTAAGAACAATAAAGGAATAAAAAAAGGTTTATATATATCTTAATTTAATAACTTAATGTGAAAATTATGAAAAAAAAGGTGAATATTTCTAATATTTCTAAATGGAGGTCTGTAAAATGAAAATTGTTTTTAATATTGAAAAAAAACATCTATATATTTTTGCTGCTTTTTTGCTGTTGGTTGGGATTGGGTATGTAATTGCATCTGGTACTTATAATACAGGGGTATATCACGCTTCTTTATTAGTAGACTTTTTGAAATCTAAAACAGATGCAAGTCCAATTACTGTGGAGGACGATTTAAAGATTAATGATAATAATAAATTAAATATTGGTCCTTGGTGGATACGACAAGATGGTGGGGGAAACACGCCTTCTTATCTTCATATCGGAAGATTTGGTGGACCTAGTCCAGGAGCAGATACAGAATTCTTAAAAATAGATAATAGCGGTAATCTGATTTTTATTCCAAGTGATAATGGTGGGCAATTTGGAATAAGGAATGATGGATCAAGTGATAAACTTAAAATAGGTTGGATATGTGGGGGTACTTCTCCTCCTCCTGAATGTACAGGGATTACAGGCCAAATCACACCAAAAAATATAGCCTTAAGTAGCAATGGTGATGTACAAATTAATGGAAATTTACAGGTTACTGGTGAGATAAGTAGTAATGCACTTAGCATTTATACTAACGAATATACTTGGACTCAAGGCGATGCAGCTGTCGTAATGATTAACGCAAACCAAGGTGTATGTTTTTTAACATCAGTTAGTGGAAAGTTTGAAGGTGGCGGCGAGACAGTTAAAGTATATATAGACACTACTAGTACGCCAAATAGATGGTTTCTTAGTGGATCATCAAATCAACAAGGTGTGAGTGCAAAAGCTCGTTGTTTGTATACAAGTTAATTAATTTAATATGAATATCTATCATAAAATCAAAAAAGAGCATGTATTTATTTTTTTAATTTTATTAACTGCTTTAATCTTATTTGATTATTTTGATTTTGGATATTCTGGACTAATTACTAAGAGAACATGTTATAGTGAAGGATATAGTTGTTGTAATCTTGAAGAAGGAAAAGGATTTAATCATTTTAGTTTAGATGAATCTTGTTCTTATGGAAAGAGATGTTATGAATCTTGTAAAGTTGAAGAGAGCAAAAATTTAGTAACTGGAAATGCAGGATTTATTGATTCTATTGTTAACTTTTTTAAGAATCTTTTTGGGAAAAAAGAGATTGTAAGCGGTGTTGGAACACCTGAATGTAATGGAAAAAATACATTATTTTTTATTTCAAATGACTATGCTCAGGGGGGAGGACACGCTACTTTTAGTATTACCTCTACAAATGGATTTACTGTTCCTGTTTGTTCTGCTTATATGCAAAGAGTTCCAAGTGGTTCAATAAAATTAATTGGTTTATCCGAGAATACTAATGCGCATGTTCAAAATCCTTATTTATATAATAATTATCCTAGTGCAAATGTGATTTATGTTCAAGCTATTGGAGGTAATAAGGTCATATATTATCAGAATAATAATTGCGCTTCTGGTGATGAAATATTATTTTCTATATCTGATGCAACAAACGCACATGTTGGGAATACTACCCAATTCTCTTTAAAGGCCTGTGTTAATATAAGTGGAACAGGAACCCCTGGAGGCGGTGTTTCTTCCCCTGTTATAACTAAATTTTATGTTGATAATGTTAGTTTAAGAAAGGTTAATAATCCTAGTGTAAATTTATTAGAGAATTATAATTTTCAGAATAGTGATATAAGTAAATGGCAGATAATGGCTAATCCAGGACATAGTTTACCAAATACTTTTGAAAGAGTTTCAAATAAAGGTTTAGGAGATAGTTATTCTTTAAAGGTGCAAACAAATGATTCTGAAAGCGGGGTTAGATACTCGATTGGTTTAGAACCAAATACACAATATATATTATCTGCATATATTTATGTAGAAAATGGAAGAATCGCTTTAACATTCTGGGGCGATGATTTATATAATCAGAATCAATGGGTTACACAATATGGTCAAAATAATATATGGTATCATTTAGAGAATTCTATAACTACCTCTAGCAATGCATTAGGTCCTAATGGTTATAATGATTTCACATTTATAGTTTATTCTATGCTTAATCAGACTGATAACCCTAGTATTAATTATTGTGGGAATGGAGAAATAAATTTATTGGAAGAATGTGATTCTGGATTACATTGTGGTACTAATTGTGAATGTGATTCTGGATATTATCCAACAAACCCTATTAGCTTAAATTGTCAAGCAAACATAACTAAGTTTTATGTTGACGATGTTAGAGTTAGTCCTATTAATAATCCTAATATAAATTTAATTAGTAATAGTGGTTTTGAAAGTAGTCCTTTAACTATATGGAATAAATATTCTAATCCAGGACATGTATTGCCTGATTTTATGGGAATAAGTCAAGAGAGATATTTGAATGGTGGTTCTTCTTTGAAAATACAAACTAATGATGTAGAGAGTGGTGGAACTTATCCTATTCTTATGAATCCTAGTACTCAATATATAATATCTGCTTGGGTTTATGTAGAATCAGGAAGAGTTGCTTTAACTTTTTACGGTGATGATAGAAATCCTCAAAATCAATGGGTTACTCCTTTAAATGTTAATGGATGGTATTATTTAAACAATTCTATTATTACAGGAAATAATCTATTCGGGCCTAATGGTTATAATAATAGTATTACTATATATTCCTGGAGTACAACCGACAACACAATTTATTGTGGGAATGGAAATATTGATCCTGGGGAACAATGTGATGAAGGTTTACATTGTGGTACTAGTTGCCAATGTAACAGCGGATATCAACAAACAAATCCAATAAGTGTAAATTGTCAACAGATAATAGCAAATGAGTTTTATGTGGATGATGTTAGTTTAGTGGATGTTGATAACCCTAATGTAAATTTATTAATTAATGGTGGTTTTGAGAATGGTGAAAATTATTGGTACACTTATGGAAATCCTCAGATTTCTGGAATTAATATAAATACAAATTTTATAAGAACCGGAACTAAATCTTATTATGTAAAGACTGATTCAGGAGAGTATTATAGGGGAGCATTACATTATCTTAATAATGGTAATTTAACTAGTAATTTAACTCAAGGTAAGACATACAAGCTTTCTGCTTACGTATGCGTTTTACAAGGATCAAGTGCGTTAACATTTTGGGGTTATGATAGTGCTTCAACTGGTGATTGGATAGATATAAATGCTACAAGTAATTGTAATTCAACAAATTGGCGTCAACTAGTAAATTATTTAAGACCCTCTCAAGGTTCAGGTAAAAATGGAGCTATTAATGAATTAGATGTTTATTCATGGCCTACTCAAGCTTTTGAAATTTGTAATGATAATATAGATAATGATAATGATAATTTAATTGATTGTTATGATTCTGATTGTGCTAATCTTAATGATGGAATTTATGTTATAAATTATGAGAATGATATTGCAAAATGGCAATGCACTAGTGATGGAACAAGAAAAAAAGAATTAGATTGTGATGATAATATAGATAATGATAATGATGGTTTAATTGATACTCAAGACGGTGATTGTTCTTCATTGACTGAGAACTGTAATAGCCTAAATAATAATATGGATAATGATAATGCTATTGCTGCTTTAGATACTGACTGTAGTTTTAATAATTATGTTGGATTAGATTCTATTACTACATTAGGATTACATTCTAATAACTTAGTTTATAAAGATGCAAATTTGGATATAAGCTGTATGTATAGAGTAACTGATATTAATGGTACTTTAGAACCAAGTTACCTTGAAAATGCTTATAACTGCATTAAGGCTAAGATAGGAATTAATGAATGTACCAAAACAAGTAGAACTGGAAATATTGCAAGATTTATGAATTGTAATGTTGGAGGTTCTATTGGATCACAATCAGCTAGTTGTTATATTGATGGTAATTGTAAAACAACAGCTAATAATTTAAAAGATCAAGCGATTAATATTCAAGAATATAATTATTGTAGTAATTATAACACTGCAAATGACGCTTTAATATATATTAATGAATTGGATTTAGGAGGGATTTATGATCCTGGAGATGTTTTGAATATAGAACTTTTAGTTTATTATTATATTAATGATAATAAAAATTTGAGAGTAAGTGCATCTATTGTTGATATTAGAAATGTTAATGAATATGCTACTGTTTCAAGTAATGAAATTAGTACACTTAGTGGAGGGGGATATACTTTTGATTTAAGTTTAACTGTTCCCAACCCATCAACTAATGGAATATATAAAGTATTTATTAAAGCATATAATAGTGAGGGCGAGGGCATTTGTTCACAGAAGGCATATTCAATTGGAATAACAGTTCCTGACTGTATTGATAATGATAATGATGATTACTGTAGTTATGAAGACTGTAATGACAATGATATTTATATAAATCCAGGAGTTACTGAGATATGTAGTGATAATATAGATAATAATTGTAATAATTTGATAGATAGTTTTGATAGTTCTTGCAATGGGAACTTTACAAGTAATATTACATGTACTGAGGGAAATACTCAGCAATGTAGTACTAGTTTACAAGGGATATGTAGCCAAGGTACTCAATTATGTTTCAACGGAGTTTATAGTCCATGTGTTCCTATTGTTCAGGTTAATCAAATGATAGAACAATGTACTGATAATTTAGATAATGATTGCGATGGTTTAACTGATTGTGGTGATAGTGATTGTAGCAGTTTAAGTGTTTGTACTCAAGGCCCTCATCCAGAACAACCTACAGAAAAAGATAGCGATAATGATGGAATGGATGATGCTTGGGAAATCCAATATTTTGAGACTTTGGAACAAGATGGGACTGATGATTCTGATAAAGATGGTATAAATAATTTACAGGAATTTAAAGACGATACTGATCCAACTAACAAGAGTGATTATTTAAAGAAAAAAAGCAGTAAATTATTTTTATTGATTGCTGGAATAATTATATTAATTGGGGCTATTGCATTTGTTGTATTAAAGTTTTTTAATAAACCAAAACAAAGAAAATTAAATCAGATGAATCAACCATTTTCTAGAATAGGGTCATCTAGTACTGACCCTAGACTAAAGAGTTATATTAATGATTCTTTAAGAAGAGGATTTACAAAAGATCAGATAAGAAGGGCTTTAAAGGCCAAGGGCTGGAAAGACGAGGATATAGAGAGAGCCTTTCGATAACTTTAAATAATAAAGAGTTCTTTATTTTTTTATGAATAAAAGAGTAGTGATAATTATTTTTATTTGTTTTTTACTAATAGGCACAAGTACTGTATATGCTTTTAGTCTTCAAAATGTTTTTAATCCTATAAATAATTTCTTTGATTGGATTTTTGGTAGAAATAAAGTTGTTGGTATATTTCCTAATTGTACATGTAATTATCCAACTAATGCTGGATGTACAGGCCAAAAGATATGTCAAGTTGGTCAGTGCCAACCAGGTGTAGGAAATGAAGGAAATAATGGACATTGTGTTGATGGATTTTCATTAACTGTTACTAAATCAGGGGTTGGAACAGGAACTGTAACATCCAGTCCTTCCGGTATTAATTGTGGAAGTGACTGTAATCAAGTATATGCTTTTAATAGTGCTGTTACATTAACTGCTGCAGCTAATGAAGGTAGTACATTCGTAGGATGGAGCGGAGCGTGTACAGGAACAGGAGCTTGTTATGTAACTATGAGTTCTGCTAAAACTGTAAATGCTATTTTTGTTCAGCAGGTATGTGATTGTGACTCTGATGAAAATTGTAATTCCAACCAATATTGTGATTTAACTGCAAACTGCTATAGTGGTGAATCAGAACCTGGTTTTACTGGAAATATTGTTCTTGGTTATGCTGGATTGTGTAAACCTAAATATAGTTTAACTGTTACTAAAACAGGAACAGGAACTGTAACAAGTACAAATAATCAAGGACAACCCAATATTAATTGTGGGACTGATTGTTCTAAATTATATAAAGATGGAACTATTATAAGTTTAATTCCAAATCCTACTTCTGTTACATGGAGCGGGGCATGTACTGGAACAGGAACATGTCAATTCACAATGGATTCTGATAAAAATGTTGGAGCAGCATTTTCATCTTCATCTATACCTTATACATTAACTGTTACTAAAACAGGAACAGGAACTGTAACTTCTAGTCCTGGAGGAATTAATTGTGGAAGTGATTGTTCTGAAGCTTATAATTCAGGAACAAGTGTAAGTTTAACACCAACACCTAATTCAGTTACATGGAGCGGAGCATGTACAGGAACAGGTGCTTGTTCTGTAACTATGAGTTCTGCTAAAACTGTAAATGCTAATTTTAATCAAATTCCAAGCGGTGGTTTAACAGGATTTATAACTAGGTTTTATATTGATGATGTTAGTGTAGTGGCTGTTAATAATCCTAGTGTTAATAAGGTACTAAATCCTGGTATTGAAAGTGGCCTTACTAATTGGGATAAATATCCTAATGCTTTGTCTGTTTATAGCTTAACTGTTAATACTGATACACAATACTCTAAGTCGGGAAAATCTCTTAATGTTAGTACTAATATTAGTTATACTGGAATTACACAAAAGACATTAAGCTTACAACCAAATACTCTTTATAAGTATTCAGCTGATGTTTATGTTATAAACGGAAGGGTTGCTATGACTTTTTGGGGTGATGATAGAGCATCTCAAGTTAGTTGGGTTACTCCTTATAATGGACAGGGATGGTATCACTTGGAGAATTATTTATTGACACATTCAGGACAGGGCGGAGGTGCTAATAATCCTAATAACGAAATTACAATTTATTCATGGCTTAACACCAATTTTGAGATTTGTGATGATAATATAGATAATGATCAGGATACTTTAACTGATTGTAGTGATATAACTGATTGTAATAATGCTATACATTATGAAAATAGTGTTTCAAAATGGCAGTGTATATCTTCTGGGGGTAAAAAAGAAACCAATTTTACAGACGGCATTGATAATGATAATGATGGTGTTTTAGATAAATTTGATGCTGATTGTACTGGAACATGTAATGCTTTGAATGTTTCATCTATACAATTTCCAAGTTCTTTAATTACATTTTATCAGCACTTTTATATTAATTATTTAAACTGTTATTATGGAAAGACATTGAATGAGGCTGATGTTAGTAGCATATTAACTTGTGTTAATTTAAATGTAAGTAATGCACCTTGTTTAACTGAACAATATTATTCTAATTATATTAAGTTTAGTAGCTGTTATGTTGGAGGATTGGGTGTTTATGGAACAAGTAATGTAAGATGCTATATTGATCCAAAATGTAAACAAGGGAACCCTAATCTAAAAGATTCTGCTATAACAGTTACAGAATTCCCAATATGTAATTATAATAGTGCTAGCAATAAAGGAGACAAGGGAGAGGGTAATTTTTCAATTAGTATTGCCGAATCTGAATTACAAGGACCATATGAAACAGGAGATACTGTGGAGATGGAGATAGAGGTAGTAAATCAACAGACCAATGGACAGGATATGGATATAAAGACAGAGGCCTGGCTTGTTGATACCAATGTGAATACTAATTCTGTTAAATTAGAGATAGTATCTGATCCTGAAGAAATAGAATTTGGGCAATCAGGAATATTTAGTTTGGATTTGGAATTGCCTTATAATTTGACTTCAAATCATACATACAGGATATATTATAAAGCTTATAAACAAAATTATGAAAATCAGATGTGTAGTTCTAGTAATTTTGCATTAAACTTTGAGGGAGGAGATTGCTCTGATAATGATAATGATGGATATAATAATGATGGTTGCGGGGGTACTGATTGTAATGATAATAATGTAAGTATAAATCCTGGGGCTATTGAAGTTTGTACTGATTTAATTGATAATAACTGTAATGGTCTTACTGATTTTGCTGATTCATATTCTTGTAATGGAACTGGAATTGGACCTGGACCAGTTACTCCACCTGCAACATGTATAGAAAATTGGGATTGTAGCCCTTTTGTACCTAGCGATGAAGATTGTAATAATAATGAACAACAGACAAGAACATGTGTTGATATTAATAATTGTCAAACTTCATTAACAAAACCTATTGAAAGTAAATTATGCGGGGGAACACTTGATATGGATATAGATGTTGATGGTGATGGATTACCTGATGAATGGGAATATATTTATTTTGGAAATTTAAATCAGGGACCAAATGATGATCCTGATGGTGATGGCATGACTAATGCTCAGGAATATGCAAGTAATACAAATCCTAAAACAAGTGACAAATTAGGAAAGGGTGGGGGTTTAGGTACTATATTGATTGTAACATTTATTATTGTTGTAATAGCTATCATTGTTATATTAGTTTATTTTAAGGTTATAAAGAAGAAACAGGGCATGAAGAAACAACAGGTTCAAAATATTCAGGATACTACAAGTGCTGTTAATTATGATCAATTAATAAATTATATTAATCAATGTAAACAGAAAGGATTAAGTAATGAGATAATAAGAAATGAATTATTGAAGGCTGGATGGAAAAAAGAGGACATTGATAAATATCTTAAATGATATTTTAATTATAAAAAGCTTTAAATATTAATAGTATATTAATTATCCTATGAAAAGAGCACAGGTGACAAGTGGAAGTTCTATAGCTGTTTTTATATTTCTATTCGCTTTGTTTATGGTTTTGTATATATTATTACTGCCCCCGGAGGATAGAAACGCTTTGCTATATAATACTACACAAACTAATGTCACAGGTACAGGAACTGGAAGCAGTGATTTATTACTAAAAGTTAATCCTGGAATTATTAAGGCTGAAAGTTCTGATCAGATTGTTCATGAAATTAATTCAATTAATCTTTATTTAAAGAATGAGCCTGTAAGTAGCGATTTGGCTAATAGCATGTATATAAGCAAAAGTATTTTTTCCGAAGACAATAGACAACTTGTTTTTAATGTGGAGGATTTAGAAAATTTAGATAGGGCAAGTTTATATGCTTTAGTTACAGAAGGTAAAGGAAATTTGATTGTTAATTTGAATGGTGTTGAAATTTATAATGAAAAGGCAATAGGATTGGTTAATATAATATTACCTACTGACTTATTAAGTGAAAGTAATAGTTTAACCTTTAAAGTGAGTAGTCCTGGATGGAACATATTTGGAAATAATTATTATAATTTAAGAAGCATTAAAATAAGACAAAATTATGAATTAACTAACAATAAAGAAAGCAGGAATGTTTTATTAAGTGAACAGGAAAAGGGAGACGGTGAATTAAATTATATATTATATTGTAATAAGATTGAGGGTGGTGCAAGATTAAGAATATTTTTGAATAATAAAGAGATAAATAATGAGATAATAAATTGTAATACAGCTGAAAAGACAATAGAAATAGATAAGGAAGATTTAGAAAAGGGATCTAATACATTAATGTTTGAGATAGATAAGGGAGATTATGTTTTTAGTGATATAAAGTTAAAGGTTGGAAGCAAAGAGGGAGGAAGCATAAGTTATAAGTTTAGCTTGAGTAAAGCACAGTATGATAATGTTTTGAGTGAGGATAAATTTGTTATGCTTTATTTTGACTTCAATGATGATGAAGATAAGAAGGCAACTTTAAATGTTAATGGTGATGAATTTAGTTTAGAGACTAGTGATATAAGCTATAAATATGACATAAGCAATTATGTTAAGGAAGGAAGCAACTTTTTCAAGATAACCCCTCTTAATGAATTTAATATTGATGAACTTAGAATAAATTTAGAATAAAAGAACTAGAATAAAAAAGAGAGGTGTTTAATGGGTCTTTTTAGTAGAACTAAAGATGCTTATAACAAAGTTAAAGAAGGTTCTAGCGTAAACCCCTTTAAAGAGTTTAAGGATATTATTTTAGGAATTCTAGGATGGATTGCTCGAATTGTAGGTATTGCTGCGTTTATTTGGCTTGTGGTGATGTTAACATATACTATTCCAAACTCAGGGGGATATCAAAAATATTGGTTGGAAGCTAAAACCAGTGTAGAAAATGTTCCTTATCTTGGGGGCTTTGTAAGAACAGTTGAGGGGGTTTTTACAGCTTCTTTAGATCCTGAAAAATTTGTTCAAAAGCAACAAGAGATGCAGACACAGGCAAGTGTTGACCAAAATGTGGGAAATACAGATCTTGGGTTAAGGTTTGAGAGCTTTAAAGGACAACCTGATACTTTTTCTGTTCAGGGTGATAATAAATATGGTGCAAATATAGTGGCTGTTGCAACTGGAAGGATTGAAAGCTTAATGGACGATTCTGAAGTGACTTTTGAATGTGATGCATTTGATGGGAGGATTAAGGGAGAGGTTGTAAATCCTGTAAGTTCTATTCAAGTTAAAAAAAATAGAATGCAATTTTTTAATGCTAAGTGTAGTTATGATGGAAATGATTTTGAGATGAGTGATAATTTACAAACATCTTATACATTAAGGATGAAGGCTAATTACGATTTCAATACAATAGGGTCTTTAACAATATATACTATGAAGGCTGAGGTGTTTGATGCTAAATATGAACAAAATAGTTATAGTAGAGAAAAAATATTTGAGGATGAAGGCATTGAAGATAATAAATTAGATAAAAGCACTGGAAAGGTTGAATCTACTTATACTTATGGGCCTGTAAAGGTAATACTTAATGGGATGTTTAATCAACCTTTAAATGAATATGGACCATTTCAAGATGGAGGTCCTTATACTTTACAGATTATACTTAGAAGAAATGAAAATTGGGACGGCACTTTGGTAGGCATTACAAATATTTACCTTTCTATTGTTGATGACATTAATTTAGAAAGTGATAATTTTGATTATGTTAGTGAATATGTTAATGAAGAAGGGGCATTTAAAAAGTATAAATTAAAGGATAATTATGTTGAAGAATTGAATAATAGATGCTTGAATAATAATGTTTTTGATATAAATTGCTGGAGCGGAAATAATATTGCAACTGATTTTGATTTTAGCGTTGATATAAATAATGATAAAATAAACCAACGATTTATTAGGATTGAAGTAGAGTATGAGTATCAGGCTCAAACACAAGAGGTAATAACTTTTATAAAGACAGATTTCGTAAATACTGTTTAAAGATTGGAGGTAATTAATAATAAGATGAAAAAGATGCTTTTTGTTTTTATTATTTTAATTTTTATTAGCGGATGTGCTAGCACTAACCAATTTAGGAATTACGATGATGAAAGCAAGGGTGGATATACTGACGGTGTAAAAATAAATATTTTAAGTCCAACAAGCACTGAAATATGGGAGGGAAGTGGTTTTGTTGTAAAGGTAAAATTAGAGAATTATGCTGACTGTGATGTTTCTGGTGATTTATGTGTTAGAGACTTATTAGGGGATGGTTTTGGAGGTATTCAAGATAATTGTCAGGGCTTTAGTATAAGAAAACATGATATTAATGTTCCTTATCTTAGTTTTCAGGGAGACCCATATGAAAGTATTGACAGAAAGATAACTACTACTATTCAAGCAGAGGCTACTTATTCTTGTAGTATTAGCTTAGATCCTTTGATATGCATTAGAGATGATTCTGAGGAAACTGCAAAATTATGTAAAGATTCTGAAACTGTTAGTGGAAAATATCCTGGATTAAAGACAGCACCTATAACTATTACTAGTGTTCAAAAAGAATTTGATCCTTATACAGGAACATTAAGATTAGATATTTACTTAGATAGTATGGGTGGGGAACTTGTTGGAGATACTATTAATGATAATAGAGAAGAGGGTTTTCCAATAAATATTGAATATGGTAGTTATGGCGGATTAGATTGTAATAATGTAGAGGATGGAATTTATTATTGGAAGAGTAATACCGAAAATATTATTAACTGTGAAACATCAATATCTAGTGTAAATGATGTTGAGGAAAACTTTTTAAAGATAGACTTAACTTATAGATATAGAATAAGAGGGTCAAAACCAGTCACTATAAGAGATCGGGATGATGAATTTGGTGGAGGAAATTAAGGAAGAGCTGGTGCTGGTGGGAGCTATTAAAAATGAACAAAAAAAAGAGGTTTAATTTAAGTATTTTATTTTTTGTATCTGTTTTTGTTTTATTATTATTTGTTAATGGATGTACTAAAAAAACTACAACAACTTCTACAACTTTTTTAGGAGGAACAGAGGGTGTTAAAATAGAGTTTAAAGATGTTGCACCACCTTCTGAATTTGATCAGGGAGAAGATGTTCCTGTTAAGGTTATATTAAAGAATAATGGGGAATATGATATTGTTACTGGAAATGCCAAAGCAAAGATTTACGGCATAAATTTACAAGATTTTGGTTTAACTGGAGACTATAAAAGTAATTTAGGATTGTTAAGAGGAAAGGGAGAATTTTTAGAGCAGGGAGGAGAACAGGAGGTAAGTTTTGGTAATTTAAATTATAATCAGCCTGTTATAAATTCTAGAGATTTTACTATAAGAGCTAAGGTATGTTATCCTTATCAAACAAATGCTGAGATAGATGTTTGTGTTAAAGCAAGCACATCTGTGGATGATACTATTTGTAGTTTGGATGGTGAAAAGATAGTTACTGGAGGAGTTTCAGGAGCACCAATACAAATAACTTCTTTAACTGAAAAATCAAGGAGTAGTGATCAGGTTAGATTTGATATTCTGTTTGAAAATAAGGGTGGAGGAAATGTTTATACTGAAGACATAACTTGTGAAGAATTGGATGATGATATGATTGCTATGAATAATAAGAATAAATTTACTTTAGAGATTATAAGTCCTTTAGATGTTAAATGTAGCTTTAGAAATGGTGAAGACAGCAATATTGGAGAGGTAGAACTAGAAAATAATATTGGACAGATAAGTTGCTGGATGGATGTTGAAGAAACTTATAAGGATGTTTTAAGAATAGTGTTAAAGTATAGATATACTGACACAACCAGTAAGAATATTAGAGTTTTTGAGGTTTAGACTTGGTTTAGATAGATTTATATTTTATTTCTTATTTTTTATTTGAATGGAAATTGTAGCTGACTTACATATACACTCTAAATATAGTAGGGCATGTAGTAAAGATATTAATTTCTTTAATTTAGAGAAGTATGCTAAGATTAAAGGTGTTACTTTATTAGGAACAGGAGACTTTCAACACCCAAAACATATTTTAGACATTGAGAGAGAATTAGAAGAGGATGAAAATGGAATTTTGTGGACTAAAAATAAATTTCCATTTATTTGGCAGACCGAGATTTCTTTAATGTATAGTCAGGATGGAAAGGGAAGAAGAATACATTATGTTATATTAGCTCCTAACAAAGATGTTGTTAAACAGATTATTGATGCATTAAGTAAAAAAGGAAGATTAGATTATGATGGAAGACCAATATTTGGATTTAGTTCTATTGAGATGATTGATATGTTTAATAGCATTAGTAATGAGATTGAAGCTATTCCTGCTCATTGCATGACTTCATGGTTCGGAATATTTGGATCTAAAACAGGATTTGATAATGTGGAAGAATGTTTTAAAGAGAAAAGCAAATATATACATGCTATTGAGACTGGTATGAGTGCTGATCCTTATATGTTAAGAAGAGTGAGTAAATTTGATAAATATAATCTAGTTAGCTTTTCTGATATTCATTCTTTTTGGCCTTGGCGTTTGGGTAGAGAAGTAACTGTCTTTAATTGTGATTTAAAATATAAGAATATTCTAAAAGCCATAAGAACTGGTGAAGGATTGAAAAAGACTATTGAAACATTTCCAGCTTATGGAAAATATCATTATGATGGTCATAGAAATTGTGGAGTAAGTTTAGGTTATGAACAAACAAGAAAACTTAAAGAGGTATGTCCTAAATGTGGAAAGGAGCTTACTATTGGAGTAGATTATAGAATTGAGGAATTAGCTGATAGAGATAAACCAAAATTAAATAGAGAATATGTTGATTTAATTCCTTTAAGTGAACTTATAGGTTTTGTTTATGATATTAAACAGATGACTTCTAAAAAAATATGGGAGATTTATAATAAACTAATTAAGGAATTTAATACTGAGTTTAATATTCTGATAAATGTTTCTGAAAAAGATTTGTTAAAAATTGTTGATAAAAAGATGATTGATGTTATTATGAAATGTAGGAATGGAAGTTTAAACATTAAACCAGGGTATGATGGAGTTTATGGAGTAATTATTGGGGGTGATAAAACCAAAGTTGTTGAGAATAATGATTACATGCCTTTTAAAAAAGAGCAGAGAAGTTTAAGCGATTATTAGATCATATAAAGAAAAGAACTAGCCTATGTAACTTGTTTCTTGTTTCTTTTCTAATTTTTTAGGAAAATCCTTAAATCTTACTTTTATTTCTTTTTCTATATTTTTTATTTCTTCATCTAAAGAATCTAGATTTATCTTTAATTTTAATTTATTATTTATTATTTTTAATAATTCTCTAGAACCCTTTATTCCTAAATAAGTTGGATGATTATATGTTTGGGCTAATAAACAGATTGCAGGAATCTTTCTTTTTTCAGCCAATCCTATTAACAAGCCTGTAATCCCGATTATTGGGCCAACTGTACCAAATATTTTTGTGTTTATTGAATCTGTTTTATATTTTTTGATTATGTCTTTGTTGTTTGCTGTACAGTATACTTTTGGATTTGATGGAATCTTTGGAAGTCCTATTCCTCCTAGAGTTATTATTTCTTTGCCTTTATATTTCTCTAAAACATCTAGAATCTTTTCACAGATTAAATAACAACCAATTTCGTCAATTGGTTGAACATCTCCTGACACAAAAATTATGTCTTGGTTTTTAAAATTCTTATAGTAGAAGTTTATTGAAGGTAAGTCAACAAGATTGTTTTCATTTACAAATACTGAATTTGGGAAATAATGGGAATTTAGTTCAATGAATTTTTTTGCATTTAATGAATCTATTAAGAAGTCTATGGTTATTTTTCCTACATTACCTATTCCTGGGAGACCTTCTATTAAGATAGGAGATTTTAATTTTGGATTTGAAATTTGACTGATTTTTATCATTTTAATTATTTATTTTAAATTTTTTCTTATACAATCTTCTATAATAGCCTTGCTTATCTTCTATTGAGAATTTTGCTGGTTTTATTGTTAATGTTTTATTGTTACAGTTATTGCAGATTTCATTTAAGGTATAATTATTACATTTAGGACACTTTAGGATTTCGGTCATCTCTTATGAATTCTCCTGAACCTTTTAAATTTTTTATGAATTCTATAGCTGTGTTTGATATATTTTTTAAAATTAGTTCTGCTTCTTTGTAATTTGAGGCTGTTACTGTAATCTTGTATTTTGGAGCCCCTATATAAATGACTTCTATATTGTCTGATGTTAAAACATTTTTTAAAGTCTTCTTTATTATTTCAACACCGTTTGGAAGATTTGATTGAAGCACTAATGTGCCGGAAATATTAACCTTTGGGGGTTTTATCTTTTCTCTTACATGCTCTTCTATTTTATCTGCTATGTTCTTTTTTATTTTTAATGTTGAGATATCAAAATTAGAATTTACTATTTCTTGAAAGCATTCGTTTAATGAAGGGTATTGTTCTAATATTATATAGCCCGCTTCTTTGTATATGTCTTCTAGACTAATTTTAAGGTCTTTTGCAGCCAGCTTTAGGATATTTTCCGCTTTTTCTTCCTGTTTATGCTCTTCTAGTTTATTTTTCTTCTGGCTTAAGGAAACCCTTCTAAGAGATAAGTCAATATGACCTTTTTCTTTGTTTATGCTTAGAACTTTGCAAACTATTTTTTTATTTTCTTTTACAAAGTCTCTTAGGTTTCTTATTCTACCTGGGGCAATTTCAGAGATATGGACCATACCCTCTTTACTGTATTCATCTAAATCTACAAAAACAGAATGGAATAATATCTTCTTTACTGTGCATAAGACTACTTCATTAATCTCTGGAAGATCTTGCTTTTGGTAGAACATTTTTTTTGTGAATAAGAACATATGTTCTTATGTTTCTCCTATAATTTAAATAATATATGAACTAAATATTAATTATTTATTCCAGAACCTCTAAGATTCTTGCTTTAATCTTTGATTTACCTGCTGTTGGAGTAGCTAATATTTGACTACAAACTAAACATTTTATTTTTGTTGAAGACTTACCAAATATTATTTGCTCGTTCTTACATTTATTACATCTTACTTTTATGAATCTTGATAATGGTTCTTTTATTGTTTCCATTTTACTCAAATACTTGTTTTTTTGCTCTAAATCCTTGGTTTTGAATTGATGTTTTTTTACATATAGAGCATGTATATTTTAGATTTGTTTTCTTTGAGGTTTTTGCTCCTGTTCTTTTCCATTTTGAAATAGCTGGCTTTGAACCCCATTTTCCTAAGTTTCCATAACCACTTCCTAGGCCTCTTTTTCTAGCTCTTTGGATGGATCCTTTCTTTAAGGCTCCTCTTTCTTTACCTTTGACTACAGCTATTTTATGATCTGTATGTTTTTTACAATGTTTACAGTAACGTTTTGTTTGTTTTGGTATTTTCATATTGCTTTTGCCTTTTCCTTTTCTATTAGTAATTTTGAAATTGGTTCTGGAAGTAATGCTATATCTTCAGGCTCAAAAGGACCATAATTATTAAGGTCTTGATCAACAAACGAAGGTATATAGCTTATAAACCTTACTGGTTTTAATTCTTCATCTCTTTTTATTAGTTTCGGTTCTGGTTTTCTGTCTTCTATTAAGGTATTTAGTATACTGTCTCGGGCTGTTTTAAAATCTAGAAGTATCTTGTTATAAAACTCTAGTTCTTCTGGAAGTATTGCATTTAAGTCAATATTAGTGTTAGTTCTTGATGCATATACAGCCATCTGTATTATCTTTGTTTCTCGCCTTTCATAAAGTTCTTTTAGAATTCTCTTTATGTTTTCTATCTGTTTTTGTGTTTTTTCAGATTCTTTGGCAAATATAGAGGATTTTTGATTTTGTGATTGTAAAAAATTATTCTTTTCTTCTAAATATTTTGAGATGTCTTTTAAGAATGTCTTTTCTAATTGTTGTAGCTCTTGACGGGTTTTCTCTCTTCTTAAGATTTCGTATAATGTTTCATATGTTATTATTGTTTCAGGCATATTGTAATGGAAATAGAAAAGGTATTAAAGCTTTACTGTTAGTTTTCAAGCTTTAATAGTATATTCATAATAATGATCATATGGAATTGCCCAAGAAACAGCTTCTTTTGCATCTGCTTTTTCCATTATTTTTCTAAAAAGCCTTATTGAATTGCCATGAGCTGATATTGCTATATTAACTCGTTCTTTTTTCATTAATTTTATAAGATCATGGATAAATGACTTAACACGTTTTTCAACCATGGCAAAACTTTCACCTTCTGGAGGAGGTACATTATAACCACGATGTATTAAATTATATTCTTGTTCACCTAGAAACTTTGTGACTTCTTTTTTTCCTGCTTCTGTTAGGCTATGGATTAAATCTCCTTCTACTTCTAATCTATAGAGTTTTTTACCCATATTCTTGATAAATTGATTATGTGTTGTTCCATTTAATTTTCCGTAGTTTCTTTCTATTATTCTATCATCTTCTATTATTTTTTTACATTCTGGATGATATTTTAGAATTATTTTTAATGTCTGCTTAGATCTTCTTAGATGAGATTCAAAGGCTATATGAAATTTTTTGTTTTTGAGTTTTTTTGCTATTATGTTTGCTTGTTTTATTCCTAGTTTTGTTAATACAGGGTCATGGAATCCTGTAAATCTACCATCTCTATTGTAATTAGTTTGGCCATGCCTGAAGAGATAGATCTTAAATGACCTCTTTTTTTTACTTTTTGCCATAGGAAAGATTTAAATTTTTGATTATATAAACTTTATTCATGTACATAATTAAAGAAAGGCCAGAGGATTTTTTAGTTGAAGAGATTCCTAATTTAAAGATTAAGGATAAAGGGGATTATGCTTATTTTTTATTAAGAAAGAAGGAATGGGAAACCAAAAAAATTGTTAAAGAGATTTGCAATAGATTAGGGATTAATGAAAATCGAGTTAATATTTCTGGCATTAAAGATAAACATGCTGTTACTGAACAATATATTTCTGTTTACAAGATTAATAAGGAGAATGTTGAAGATTTAAGGATTAAAGATATAGAGCTTAAGTTTATTGGATATGGTGATGAGAGATTAAGATTAGGAGATATTAAGGAAAATAGGTTTAAGATTGTTGTAAGAAATTTAGATGGAAAAATAAAGATAAGGAATAGGTTTGGTGTTGAAAATTATTTTGATGATCAAAGGTTTAGAGAGAATAATAAAATATTAGGAAAATTATTAATTAAAAGGGATTTTAAGGAATTCTGCAAAATTTTAGGTTTAGATGGAACTAATTTTATTAATTCTGTTAGAAAGATTGAGAAATGGAAATTGATATTTTATATAAGCAGTTATCAGTCTTATTTATTTAATGAGTATTTAAGTGAATACATTAAAAGTAAAACTAAGGATCATTTTTTAGTTAGTTATAATGAGGGAAAATTTGTTTTTTCTGAAAAGAAATTTAAGAATTTTAAGATTTCTATATTAAGTTTTGATAGTAAAACAGACAGAATTTATAGGAAGATATTAGAGAAAGAGAATATAAAATTGGATGACTTTTTGATAAGAGAGATGCCTGAACTTATTAATGAAGGAAATTTTAGAGATGCTTTCTTGGATGTTAAATTGAAATATGAATATAGTAAAGATGAATTACATGAGGGAAAATATAAATGTTTATTGGAGTTTTCTTTAAAGCCTGGAAGTTATGCTACTATTGTTGTTAAAAAGATTTTTTCAAAAAGCTTTTAAATTATATTGTAACTATTAATTATTATGTTTGGATTTTTTAAGACTAAGATAAAGGAAGTTATAGAGAAATTCTCTAAGAAGGCAGAGGAAGATACTGAGAAGACTAAAGAGATTGAAGAAGAAAAGATTGAGGAAGTTAAAGAAGAGAAAAAGATAGAGGTTAAGGAAGAAAAGAGAGAACATAAGGAAGAGAAAGCAGAAAAGGAAGAGAAGAAAAAGTACTTAGAAGAGAAAAAACATGAAGAAGTAAAGGAAAAAAAGAAGGAAGACAAGGAATATGAAGAGATAAAAGAAAAGAAGAAGAAAGAAGAAGAAAAAATAGAATTCAAAGAAGAGGAAGAAGAACTTGAGGAAGAGAAAGAAGAAAGGGAAGAGATTGAAGAAAAGAAAGAGAAAAAAAAAGGTTTCTTTGCTATATTAAAAGAGAAATTAACAACAACTAAAATAGATGAAGAGAAATTTGATAAGTTATTTTGGGATTTAGAGGTTGTTTTAATGGAAAATAATGTTGCTGTTGAGGTTATTGACAAAATTAAGGATGATTTGAAAAAGAATTTGGTTGATGTTCCTATTAGGGATGTTAAAAAGACTATTGAAAGTAGTTTGAGAGAGAGTTTAGATGAGATTTTAGATGTTCCTAAACTGGATGTTATTGAAAAAATTAAAGATTGTAAGAAAGAGAAAAGAGCTGCTGTTTTTTTAATATTAGGATATAATGGATCTGGAAAGTCAATTAGTTGTGCTAAATTTGCTCAGTATTTGAAGAATAAGGGATTTAGGTCTATATTAGCTGCTGGAGATACTTTTAGGATGGCGGGCTCATTCCAATTAGGCGAATATGCTAAAAGAATTAATGTTCCTGTAATTCAGACAGAGACAAAAGGAGATAGTTGTGCATTAATATTTGATACTATTAAGAGTGCTAATGCTAAAGGGTTTGATGTGGTTATTGCTGATACTGCTGGAAGATTACATAGTAATGCTGATTTAATGGACGAACTTAAAAAAATAGTCAGAGTGAATAAACCTGATTTAAAGATATTAGTTGTTGATGCTTTGACAGGAGCTGATGTTGTTGAACAGTGTAGAGAATTTGATAAGAATATTGGAATAGATGCTTTGATATTTACTAAGGTTGATGCTTATGAGAAAGGAGGAGGATTACTAAGTGCTACTTATATTTTGAAGAAACCAATTCTTTTTTTGGGCGTCGGGCAACTGTTCACAGACATAAAACTTTATGATAAAAATGAAATTCTTAAGAGTTTAGGTTTTTAAATATAAATCTTATTTATTATTATTTACCATATTTTTCTATAAGGAAGCCTAGTAATGCTCCTAGTACAAGAGTCATTAAAACTATTGGGACTAAAGAGAAAGAATTGTTCCATCCTATAATAAATAGATTGGGTATTAAAATTAGAAATGAAATAATAATTCCCTTAACTATGGCTTTAATTTTAATGTTAGATGTTGAGATTAAAAATCCAGAAACAATCCATAAACTAAAGGCTGAAAGATTAGCGTCCCATGTTAGATTCTGAAGAATCATTGGAATAAGATCAAGAATTCCTGCGCAGATTCCTAATAAGATTCCTAAATGTATTTTCTTCATAGTTTTAGTATTAATAAAAAAGTATTTAACATTTTCGTAAAAGGAAGTTTCTAAACCTAGTTTCTTGCTTTAAAAATACAAAAACGTAAAAATATGTAAACAATATATAAAAATATAAAGAATTTTAGTTAATTTTCCCCTTTAGAAAGCTTTTAATATAGATAATCACTTGTGTTTTTTGTAAAATTATGATAAAAAGATAGGAGTTGGTAAAAAATGGTCGAAGGATACTGCGTAAAGTGTAAAAAAAAGGTTGAAATGAAAGATGGTAAGGAAATAGTGAATAAGAGAAATATGAGGATGATGAAGGGTAAATGCCCTAAGTGTGGAACTACTGTTTGTAGGATACTAGGAAAAAAGTAAGAAAGAAACGAAAAAAGTAAAAAAAGGATAAATATTTGATGTTTAAAAAGCTTTAAATAAGCTATTTTTCTTTTTCTTTTTATGATATTAGACAAGTTAGGAAACTCATTAAAGGATACATTAAGCAAGATAGCTAGATCTATGTTTGTTGATGAGAAGGTAATTAATGAGCTAGTTAAAGATATACAAAGGGCCCTCCTGCAAGCAGACGTGAATGTTGAACTTGTTTTTGAATTAACTAAAAGAATAAAGGAAAGAGCATTAAAAGAAGATACTAAGATAATAAGCAAAAAAGAACATTTAGTTAAGATTGTTTATGAGGAACTTGTTAACTTTTTAGGTGATGAGAAAGAAGAGATTCAAGTTATTCAGAAAAAACCATTTAAGATAATGATGATAGGTGTTTATGGTTCTGGAAAGTGTGTACATCCTGATACTCAAATTCTCTTATCTAATGGTAGTCTTATAAACGCTAAACATCTTTATGATGAGTATTCAAATAAAGCCCAGATTTCTCATTTAGAAGATGGAGAGATTATAGATTTAGATAATCATAATTTATATGTCCCTTCTTTTAATCCCAATACTTTTAAAGTTGAGAACAAAAAAGTTACTCATTTATGGAAATTAGATGGTAAGGAATTATTACAAGTATACTTAGATAATGGAAACGATTTTTCAGTTAAAGTTACTCCAGAACATCCTTTTTTTGTATTAAGAAAGGGAAACTTTTGTAAGATAAGGGCCGATGAGTTAAATGAAGATGATTTTGTTGCTATTCCTAAAAATTGTAATATAAGTATTAAAAAAAATATAGACCTTTATAATCCTCTTAAGAAATTAAACTTAGATGTTTATCTAAATCCAAATGATTCAAAGAAAATAATCCTTACTAAATATAAAACTATAAAAGAAGCTTGGTTTGATCTAAAAGATAAAAGAAATTATTGCAAATTTACTTTAGAAATTAATAAAGAAGGTAGAATACCAATCTCAATTTTAGATGATTTTAATTTTCCTTACTTTAAATTGAAGTATTTAAATGCTAAAAAACCAATTTATTTTCCTAGGTATATTACTTCTGAATTAACTGAATTTATAGGTTATGTTATAGGTGATGGTTATATTCATAAGAGAGGTATAGATATTTCTAATGAAGATCCTGAAATTATTGATAGAGTTAAAGAGTTATCTCTTTTGTTATTTGGAATTAACGCTAACATAAAGAAGGATGATAGAACAAGAAATTTGTTTAAAATACAGATAGCTTCAAAAACATTAGTATTTTTGTTTGAAAAATTATTTAATTTAAAAGCAGGTAAAAAAGGAAAATCTATTAGAGTTCCTAATCAAATATTGAGCTCTCCTGAAGATTGTATTATCTCTTTTTTAAGAGCATATTTTGATTGTGATTCTTATCCATCTTTAAATATAAGAAACATTGAACTAGTTTCTGAAAGTAAACCTTTGATTGTTGATGTTCATCATCTTTTATTGAGATTTGGAATTATATCAACAATTTCTAAGAAATTAATAAACAAAATTCCTTATTGGAGATTGTATATTCAAGCAAGATATGCAGAAAAATATGCAAACAAAATTGGGTTTAGAATATTAAAGAAGAGTAAAAAAATTTCTGAATATAACCTAATAGGTATAAGACAGGGTTGTGGTAAGAGTGATATGATCCCCGTAGGTAATCTTCTTTATGATGTTAGAAATTCTTTTGGACATTCTTTAGGTCAGATTAGTAGAAATATATTTAGTTATAGTATATACGAAAAGACAGGGTTTATCTCTTTAAATAAATTATCCTCATTTTATAATTTTATTTGTGAAAATAAAAAAGGGAGGATGTTAAATATACTAGCTAATGCTAAGAATATTAAATATTTAAAAGAAAACTATTCTAATCCTATAATCAATGCAATTATCCCTTCTTTTATAAAATCAGAATTATTAGATAATTCTTCTGAAGGATTAGTATTAACTGAAAAGGGAAATTGTTTTTTAAACAAATATGCAAATTACAATAAAGAGGAAAAATTAAATTTTATTAAAAATTTGATAGAGTCTGATGTATGTTGGGTTAGAGTAAATAAAATAAATCCTATTGAGAAACCAGATTTTGTTTATGATTTAACTGTTGAAGACAATCATTCTTTTATTGCTGATGGCTTTATAGTTCATAATACTACTACAATTTCCAAATTAAGCAATTACTATAAAAAAAGAGGGTATAAGATTGCTACACTAGGATTAGATGTTCATAGAGCTGCTGCCTTTGATCAACTAGAGCTTTTAAGTGAAAAGGTAGGAGTTAAATGTTTTATTGATAGAAAGGAGAAAAATCCTGTTAAAATCTATAGGAAATTTGAAGAGGAATTTAAAAATTATGATATCTTAATTGTGGATACTGCTGGTAGAGATTCATTAAACTATGAACTAATTAAAGAGATTTCTGATTTAAATAATACAATTGAACCTGATGAGAAATTACTTGTTGTGAGTGCTGAGATAGGACAGGCTGCTAGAGAACTTGCTGAGGGTTTTAAGAAATCTTGTGGAATTACTGGAGTTATTGTTTCTAAACTTGATGGAACAGCTAAGGGAGGGGGAGCATTAAGTGCTTGTAGTGTTTCTGGTGCTAAGATTAAGTTTATTGGAATAGGAGAAAAGATTGATGATTTAGAGGTATTTAATCCAAAGGGATTTGTTTCTAGACTATTAGGAATGGGTGATCTTGAAGCATTATTGGAAAAGGCTCAGGATGCATTTAAAGAGGAAGATGCTAAAGACATAAGCAAAAAACTTATGGAGGGAGATTTTAATTTAATTGATTTATATGATCAGATGCAAGCCATGAACAAGATGGGTCCTTTATCTAAGGTTATGGAAATGGTTCCTGGTTTCGGTCAGATTAAATTGCCCAAAGATATGTTAAAGGTACAGGAAGGGAAACTAAAAAAATGGAAATTTATATTAGATAGTTGTTCAAAAAATGAACTTGAACATCCTGAGATTATTGATGGCGCTAGAGCGGAGCGCATTGCGCGTGGTTCTGGGGTTGATATTAACGAGGTTAGAGAGTTATTAAAACAATATAAGCAAAGCAAAAAATTAATGAGGATGATGAAGGGAAAAGATCCTGAAAAGATGATGAAAAAGTTTGGGAATATTAAACTAAAATAGTTCTGTTAAATACATTTATATAAAAGAAATGATTTATTTTAGACATGAAAAAAAATAAAAAAGAAAAGGGCAAAATATTAAGATTTTTTCTTCCTCAGACAAAATTAGGAAAAATATCTGTTTGGTTGATTACTGTATCTTTTTTATTATTAGCATTAATGAGATTTTTTGTTTTTCTAGGACAAAGAGGAGGAGAAACATTTTTTGATAATCTTTATCTTGGAATTCCAGGAATTTTAGCTGGAATCTCTATAATATCTGCATTTTTTATAGGAATCTGGAGTATTATAAAATATAAGGAAAGGTCTGTATTTGTTTTCATTTCAACCCTTATTGGACTTATTGGTTTGTTCTTTTTAATTGGAGAGATTACTGTACCTCATTAAAATTAGAATCTTAATTTAAAATAGACCAAAACCTTTATTTATCTTCTTTATTTAGATTATTTAAAATGATTATAGCAAGAGGAGCAGAAGCAATTTTAAGGAAAGAAGGAAATAAACTAATTAAAGAGAGAGTAAAGAAAAGTTATAGATTGAAAGAAATTGATGATAAGTTAAGGAAGTTAAGAACAAGACAAGAGGGAAAGTTACTAGAAAAAGTTGAAAATGGACCTAAGGTGTTTAATGTTGATGATAAAAATATGATTATTGAGATGGAGTTTATTGATGGAGATTTATTAAAAAATGTTCTTGATGATTTAAAGAATAGAGATAAAGTTTGTTTGAGAATTGGAGAGAATGTTGCCAGGATGCATGATAAGGATATTATACATGGAGATTTGACAACATCTAACATGATACTAAGGAATAATGAAGTTTATTTTATTGATTTTGGACTTGGTTTTATATCTAATAAGATTGAGGATAAGGCTGTTGATTTACATTTGTTAAGACAAGCTTTAGAAAGCAAACATTATAAACATTTTAAAGAGAGCTTTGATAATGTTTTAAAAGGATATAGAAAGAGTAAAGATTATGAGAAGGTTATTGAAAGATTAAAAAAGGTAGAGGGAAGGGGAAGGTATAAGAAAAATGATAAGTAATGGATTAATTGTTATATTGTCAATATTAAGTTTATTTGTTGTAGCTTATTTGGTGATGGGGTTTACTAAGATAATTAAGAGAGAAAAGGATCAAGAGATAAAAAACCAAGAAATAAAGAATGAAGAGATAAAAAACCAAGAAACCAAGTCTGAGAAGAAATAAAAACCTTTTTAAAAACACCTAATTTGATTCTTACTAAAGCCCCATGGTGTAGTGGCCAAGCATTATAGCCTTTGGACAGTGGAAAGAAAGCTATAGACCCCAGTTCGAATCTGGGTGGGGCTAATTATTATTTTATTAATTTAACGTAAAATGGGTAAGTGGGCTAAAAAATTATTTGGAAAAGAAAGCTTTTCTAAGATTGGAATTATTTTAGCAGGAACAGCAAACCCTTATACTGAGAAAAAGGTATTATCTCTTTTTGATAAGGTTATTTCTAAAAAGGATTCTGTTTTTCATGCTTATCTTGTTAGAAAAAAGGGTAGAAATTATCCTCTTGTTTTTAATGTGTATGGTGCTCCTGCAATGATAGATGTTTTGACAGAGATGCACGATGGGGGCTGTAGAATAGTTGTTTTTATAGGATATGCTTATGCTGGATTTCAGAATAATTTAGATGTTGGGACTCTGTTAAGTTAATTAATGTTGGATGAACATTAATTTCAAATTTCTGAAAGAAATTTACTGAATTATTTGATGGATGCTTATAACTCTATGTTTTATTGTTCTTGGTCTCATATGATTATAGAAAAAGGAAAACATCCCACACCAAAGTCTGGCACTTTCCAGACTTTTGAAACCTCTGA
>JAZDEO010000002.1:0-4539 GCA_043808705.1 archaeon
AAAGTATTTATGTTGGATAAGTATTATAACACACTTTATAAACATTAGTGATAGAGCCAAGGTTCAAAAGTGAAGAACATAACTAATTTTATTGATCTATATAGGCTTAAATTGTTGTTTCTATTATATGAATTTTAGAGATTTTAACGGTTAAAACTTAGCTGTACAAATATACATAGAATAAATTCTCGTTATAATTAAAGACCACTATAAAATATAAATTATTTATAAAGGTATTAGGATATTCTTATTTGATTATATTATACAGAAGGAGAATCAGTATGGATAATGCACCTAAGAAAATAATTAGAAGGGTGGGAGAAAAACCCACTAAGAATATCAGGAAGAAAGTAATAGTTCATACTAAATATTGGCCTGAGATGGATAATTTAGTTATGAATTATATGTCTCAAGGTATGAGTAGAAATGAGATAGCCAGGAAATTAGGAATTACTGTTGGTACTCTTTATAAATGGGAAAAAGATGATGATAAAAAATCTTTTGCAGAGGCATTAAGAATCGGTGATGATGCTTGCAAAGCTTGGTGGGAAAAAATAGGTAGAGAGAATGTGGTTATGGAAGGTAAAAAAAATCCAGGTAGAAAGTTTAATACTACTTTATGGATTTTTAATATGATTAATAGATTTAAATGGGTTAACGCCACTAAAGTAGAAACTAGTATGGATATTACTCAGAATGAAAGGGAATCAGTTGCAGACAAATATACTCCAGAAGATAGAACAGCCAGAGTGCTCAAAATACTCCAAGGAACTGCAATTAGTTCAGCAGAACCCAGAACTGATCCAACTTCTGACACCGAGACTGAATAAATATATCCCTACTGTACCAGAACCTAAACAAGCTGCTTTTTTATTGTTGGATTGTTTAGAGGCTCTATTTGGGGGTTCTGCAGGCAGCGGGAAAGCACAGGTATTGAATGCTAAAATTATGACACCTAATGGTTTTATACTTATGGGTTCTGTTAAGGTCGGAGATATAATATTAGATCCTTTAAATGGAAAACAAACCATAACTAAAATACATCCACAAGGTATGAAAAATATTTATAAAGTTTGTTTTACAGACCATACTTTTACATATTGTACTTTAGATCATTTATGGTTGACACAAACTAAAATGCAAAGAGTTAGAGGAAATTGGAGTGTTAAACCATTATCCAGAATAATAAATACTCTGTACACTAATGGAAATAAATCTAAAATAGGAACTCCTTTACATCAAACTAATCATGGTATACCTTTATTACAAATTTGTGATTTTGAAAAAAAGGAGAATTTTATTTCTCCTTATATTTTAGGTTGTTTATTAGCTGATGGTTGTCTTTCTTTACCTTATGAAATTATATTTAGTACCACAGATATAGATATCTTACATAGAATTAATAAAGAATTATTATATGAATATACTACAAGGAAAAAAAGTAATAATGATAAGGATATAAATTATAATATATGTAAAAAACAAAGAAATGGGAATGGTAGTACAAATTTATATTTAGATGAAATAAAAAAATTAGAATTGTTCGGTCTTAAAAGCTACACTAAATACATTCCTAATGAATATATATTTAATTCTAAAGAAAATAGAATTGCATTATTACAAGGATTAATGGATTGTGATGGTTGTATTTCTGGATTAGATGTTTTTTACACGACTGTTTCAGAAAAATTAGTTGATGATGTTTGTTTTGTAGTTAGATCATTAGGTGGAACAGCTAATGTTTCTCAAGGAAAAACCCATTCTAAGAGTTATGTTATTAGTATAAATTTACCTAAAGATATTTGTCCTTTTTATTTACCTAGAAAAAAGGACAAATATCTTAAAATTAAAGATAAAAAAAAGTTATTCAGAAGAATTAAAGAAATTAAATATATAGGAGAAGAAGAAACACAATGTATTACAGTTTCAGGAAAAGAAGGATTATATTTGACAGATGATTTTATAGTTACACATAATTCTGAGACATTGCTTTCAGCAGCTTTACAATATATTGATACTCCTGGATATAATGCTGTACTTATAAGAGATTCATATCAAAATTTATCTAAACCTGATGCTCTTATAGATAGATCTTTTAAATGGCTTTATAATACTGATGCTCATTGGGACGGAGATACAAGAACTTGGAAATTTCCTAGTGGTAGTACATTAAGTTTTGGTCATATGGATGGAGCTAAAGCCCATTTCAGTTATCAGAGCAGTCAATACCAGTTTGTTGGGATAGATGAGGTAGTAGCTATTCCAGAAAATCAAGCTATATATCTTTTATCTCGTTTAAGAAGATTAGAGACAAATAAACATATTCCTATTAGATTTAGATGTGCAAGTAATCCACCGACTAGAGAACAATTATCTACTGGTTCGTGGGTAAAAACTCGTTATGTAGACCCTAAAACCAGGAAAGCAGGTACAGTATTTATACCTGCTTGGATGGATGATAATCCTTACTTGGATAAAGAAGAATATAGAAAATCTCTAGCTAATCTTGATCCAATAACCAGAGCACAATTAGAAAAAGGTGATTGGGAAATATCTGCTAGAGGTAGATTATTTGAGAGACAATGGTTTTCTTTAGTTAATAGAGTAAAAGATGTAGTAAAAAAAAGAATAAGATATTGGGATTTAGCTGCTACTGAAATATCTAAGAAAAATAAAGATCCTGATTATACATCGGGTACTTTGATGTGTATTACGGACAAAAATGAATACTTTATAGAACATATAACTAGATTTAGAGAAAAACCAGCTACTGTAGAAGCCAATATACTTAAATGGGCTAATTTAGATGGTAGAGATACTTGTATTTGGATAGAACAAGAACCTGGATCATCTGGTAAATCTGTGATTGATCATTATGTTAGGGATGTTTTACCTGGTTTTATTATAAAAGGACAGCAAGCAAGAGAAAATAAAATAACCAGATCAGAGTTATTAGCTTCTAAAGCAGAACAAGGATTAGTTTATATGGTTAAAGGAAAATGGAATGATGAATTTTTAGAGGAACTCGACGTTTTCCCTGATGGATTACATGAGGACCAATGTTTTATAGCTGGGACTAAAATAGCTACTTTGTTTGGAAATAAGAATATAGAAGATATTAAAGTGGGAGATTTATTAATAACGCCTTTAGGTATAAGTAAAGTTACTCAGAATGGAAAAACAGGAGAACAAAAAGTTGTGTCCCATATAGGATTAATAGGAACTTTTAATCACCCTATTTTTAATAAGAATAAAAATACTTTTGTTAATTTAATTGATATTAATGTTAAAGATATAGATATCATTACTTTGAAAGGATTGATTAGATGGAAATACCTGAAATTATTGAATTTAATGGAACAAAATACAAACTCATGTGTGGAAAAAAAAGATATTATCTCAGTCAATCAACAAGTAATGAAGAAAGAAAGCGTCCTAAAGGACTGCATGTTGCAATTTTTGAATTTTATTCTGGAAAAAAGGTATCAAAAGGCTATGAAGTTCATCATAAGGATGGTAATCCTTTTAATAATGACTACGTTAATTTGGAGTGTTTATTGCGGGGGGAACATCGCAAAAAACATCCTGTTAAAGATAAAGAAAAACAGTTTAGACATTTATCACATATTCAAGATATGGCAAAAGAATGGCATAAATCAGAAGAAGGAAGAAAGTGGCATAAAGAACATTGGAAGTATAGTATTGGAAAAGTTGAATATAAAGAATTTATATGTTTGTTTTGTGGAAAACATTTTAAATCAAAACATGTTAACATTAAGTGTTGTTCAGAACATTGCAGAGAAAAATACAATGAAAGAATTGGAAAATATAAAAAAATTAAAAAATGTGTTATTTGTGGAAAAGAATTTGAAACAATACAAAGAAAGTCAAAAAGAAAAACATGTTCAGAAAAGTGTAGATGGATTTCAATGTCGAATAATAGTAGAAAAAAAGAAAGTGTATAATTTAGAAACAAAAGACCATGTGTATTATGCTAATAATATTTTAGTGCATAATTGTGATTCAACTAGCGGTGCTTTCTCTAAGTTGTCTAATAAATCCAGTGTTAAGATAGCATTTTTTGGATAGTTTATTAATAGAGCTAGGTTCGCTACCGAAAAGTGGAGAATCTCACCACCTGCTCTATTAAATTTTATATTGAGATAAATTACAGGAGAAAGTAATTATGGAATTAATAAAGAAATTGGGTTGTTTAGGTACTAAGGCATCCTATGGTGAATTTAAATGTGATTATTGTAAATTTATTACAGTAAAACAATTGTGTGTCGGTTATTTAGCTAAAAGTTGTGTTGTATGTCAAATATTTTTAATACAAAACATGGAGATAATTCTACTAAGAGTGAATATCATAAATTATATAGATTGTGGTTAAATATCAAAGATAGATGTTATAATAATAAAAGTAAAGATTATAAATATTATGGAGCAAGAGGAATTAGATTTTATCCGGCATGGAAAAGAGATTATCTTAGATTTAGAAAAGATATGATAGATTTAAATTGGAAAATTGGATTAGAA
>JAZDEO010000003.1:0-22589 GCA_043808705.1 archaeon
GTGTAGCTACATTGTAGCTACAATGAAAAAGACAATTCAAATGAAAATGGAGGGATATGAAATTATCGAAAAAGTAGCTATGCTTACAGGCAATGGTGCAAGGATTTATGTCCCAAAAAACTGGGCAGGTAAAAAAATTAGAGCGGTGTTGATAGAACAATGAGCATTGAAGAAGAAAATAAAAAATTGAAGAGAGAAATTGAAGAGCTCAAAAAAGAAATCGAGCGCCTCAAAAAAATAGAAGACGAATATGAAGAGCACAAACATCACTGCACAATCTTTGACAAGCCCTCTTTTGTCAAAAAAGATATAAGAAAAAGACACAAGACTCCTGGACAAAAATTAGGTCATAAAGGTTATTCACGATACATACCTGAAAGAATTGATTTTGTTAGACGATTAATTCTGGAATGTTGTCCAGAATGTCAAGGTACAAATTTAAGCAATGTTCAAGAAGTAAGAGAAAGATTTGTTGAAGATATTCCAGAGCCAACAAATACAATAATAACAAAATATGAAATTGAGAGAAGATATTGCCGGGATTGTAAAAAAATAGTTGAAGCAGAAGTTGAAGATGCATTGCCTAATTCTAGATTTGGATTGAGAGTTATGCTGTTGGTTGTATTTATGAAAATGGGCTTGGCATTACCAAGTCAGAAGATAATAAAAATGCTTGAAGCGCAATACAACCTAACAATCAGCGATGGAGAAATTTATAAAATACTTCATCAGGTAACCCAAGCATTTGGGTCACATTACAATGAATTGCACCAAAAAATCAGAGATGCTGCTGTAAAACATATTGATGAAACAGGTTGGAGGATAAACGGCAAAAATCATTGGCTGTGGATTTTTATCAACAAAGAAATTGCAATTTATTTAGTTCGCAAACAGCGAGGCAGTTCTGTTCCAATAAAATTTTTGGGAAACCAAAAAGATAAAATAATTGTGAATGATAGATATAATGCATATAATGTTTTGGCAAAGAAGACAAAATGTAAATTACAGATTTGTTGGACGCATCTTTTGCGAAATGCAAAAGATCTTGCTGAGCATTATGATGAAGCAAAATATATCTGTAGACAATTAAAACATATTTTTAAGTTAGCCAATAAATATAAACATAGAGTAACAGAAAAGCAAGTCAATGGTTTGTTTCATAAAATGGATTTGATAGCAGAGAAAAGATACAAACATTCAGAAGTGAGAAAGTTTGTGAAAAGCGTTTGTAAGTTTCATCGGGAAAATCTGTTTAGGTTTGTTACAAATCCTGGAATTGAGGCTACAAACAACAGGGCAGAGAGAGGTATAAGGAAAGCAGTTATTATCAGAAAGATAAGCAGTGGAAATAGAAGCAGAAAAGGAGCAGATATTTTTGGAGTTTTGTTGAGTGTTGTAGAAACACTCAAGCTTCAAGGAAAGAATCCCTTGAAAGAGATGAAAAATATAATTCAAGCTTCAGAAACGTAAGTAGTTACGAAAAATAGAAAAGCATTTAAATGGTTATAAAACTAAAAGTTTATTACTAAATAACTAAATACAAGGAGGCTTAATTATGGCGGATTTAGTAGAACAAATTAAAGAATTGATGAAGAATCCAACAAGAATCAGAAATATTGGTGTTTGTGCACACATATTAGGATAATTAATTTTATTCTGAGTGGAGAGATCACGGAAAAACCACATTTTCTGATAATCTTTTATTAGGGGCTGGCATGATCTCAGAAGAACTAGCAGGAAAACAACTAGTTTTAGATTTTCATGATGATGAAAAAGAAAGGGGCATAACAATTGATTCTGCAAATGTTTCAATGGTTCACAAATCAGATGATACAGATTTTCTAATTAATTTGATTGATACTCCAGGTCATATTGACTTTAGTGGAGATGTTACAAGAGCTATGAGAGCAGTAGATGGAGCAATTGTTTTATGTTGTGCAGTAGAAGGGATAATGCCTCAGACAGAAACAGTATTAAAACAAGCATTAAGAGAAAGAGTAAAACCCCTATTGTTCATTAATAAAGTTGACAGATTAATTAAAGAGGTTAAATTAACTCCTGAAAAAATGCAAGAACGATTTATAAAAATAATCACAGATGTTAATAGTTTTATAAAACATAACGCACCTGAAGAGTATGCTGATAAATGGCAATTAAGTGTCCAGGAAGGAAGTGTAGCATTTGGTTCAGCATTTCATAAATGGGCGTTGTCTGTTCCATACATGCAGAAATCTGGATTGACATTTAAGGATGTTATAGAAGCATACGAAAATGAAACATATAAAGAATTAGCAAAAAAAGCCCAGTTACATAAAGTAATTCTAAACATGGTAATAAAACACCATCCTAATCCAATAGAAGCGCAAAAATACAGAATTCCCAAGATATGGCATGGTGACCTAGAAGATGAAGTGGGTAAATCTCTAATGAGTTGTAATCCAAACGGTCCTTTAGCATTTATAATAACAAAAATAGTAGTAGACAAGCATGCTGGTGAAGTTTCAGCTGGAAGATTATTTTCAGGAACAATTAAACAAGGACAAGAGATTTATATGAATCAGGCAAAGAGAAGATTAAGAGTCCAACAAGTAAATATTTACAAAGGTCCTACAAGACTTCAAGTAGATGAAGCTCCTGCAGGTAATATAGTAGGAATTACTGGGTTAAAAAATTCATTTGCAGGAGAAACAATCTCAGAATATCCTATTGAACCATTTGAAGCAATAAAACATATATTTGAACCTGTTGTTACTAAATCTATAGAGGCTAAAAAAGCGGCAGATCTTCCTAAATTAGTTGAAGTTCTTAAACAAGTAAACAAAGAAGATCCTTCAATACAGATAGAAATTAACGAAGAAACAGGTGAAAATTTAATGTCTGGAATGGGTGAACTTCATCTCGAAGTTATAGAAAACAGAATCATTAAAGAAAAAGGCTTAGAGGTTAAAACCTCTCCTCCAATTGTTGTTTACAGGGAAACAGTTCAAAGACTTTCTAGAGAAGTAGAAGGAAAATCTCCTAATAAACACAACAAATTTTATTTTACTATAGAACCATTATCAGAAGAGATTTATCAAGCAATAAAAGCTGGAGAGCTTCCAGAGATGAGAATAAAAAAGAAAGATACTGCATTATGGGAATCGTTTGTTAAATTAGGTATAGATGCAAAAGAAGCAAGAAAAGTAAAAGATATTTACAAAGGATGTTTATTAGTAGATGCAACAAGAGGTATTGTTCATATAGGTGAAGTTATGGAACTTATTACAGATGCATGTGAACAAGTTATTAAAGAGGGTCCTTTAACAAGAGAACCTTGTATAAAAGTAAAAATTAATTTAATGGACTGTAAATTACATGAAGATGCAATTCATAGAGGTCCTGCTCAAGTTCTTCCAGCTGTAAGAGATGCTATTAAAGAAGCAATGATCGATGCCAAAGCCACATTATTTGAACCATTACAGATTTTACAGATAGATGCTCCTCTAGAATATATGGGAAATATTTCAAAACTAGTCCAAAACAAAAGAGGAAGTCTCTTAAATATGGAACAAACAGGAGCAACAATAACAATAAAAGCAAAGCTTCCAGTAGCTGAAATGTTTGGATTAACATCAGAATTAAGATCAACAACAGGTGGTAGAGGTTCTCATTATGTTGTTGATGTTATATATGAAAAAGTTCCAGAGTCATTACAAGAAAAGGTAATAAAACAAATCAGAGACAGAAAGGGTTTAAGTGAAAACGCTTAATCTTTTTTAATCCTTTTCTTACTTTTATAAATTTTTATATATTCTTAATAAAATCATTTAAGTTTGTAAACTATCTTTAATCTTATAAACTATTTCATAGGAAGAACAATAATTTTATAAGATAGAAAAAAAGATTAATTGTATGGCAAAAAATCAATTAAACAAATTAAACAAAGAAACTAAAAAATCAGCAGGCGCATTATTCATACCAGCGGGCTTGTTTATTGGAATGGGCTTTGGTTTTTTAACTAATCATTTTGTAAGCTGGATGATGCTCGGCTTAGGATTTGGATTTTTATTGTTTGCACTTACAATTATTTTAAAGAAATAAACAATGAAAATATTTTCAAAGTATCCAAAATTCTTACTATTAATAGGGACATTTATTTTAGCTTACATAATCTTTAGTAATAGAGATATTTCTCTTATTAATAATACATTACTAAAATTAGGATATTTTGGGGCATTCATTGCAGGTATTTTATATACTTTTAGTTTTACGGCAGCACCAGCAACAGCAATTTTATTAATAATTGCAGAAGAACAAAACATTGTATTAAATAGTCTGATAGCCGGTTTAGGTGCTTTATTCGGAGATCTTATCATATTCAAATATATTAGATTTTCACTTAGGGATGAAATAAATAAAATTTCAAAAGAAAAATTCTTTAAAAAAATTAAAATCTCTAGTAATATTAAGAAATATTTCATTCCAGTATTATCATTTATAATAATAGCATCTCCTTTACCAGACGAGATAGGTGTTTCCTTACTAGCTATCTCTAAAAAAATATCAACAAATCTATTCTTAATAATATCCTATATCTCAAACACATTAGGTATCTTTATAATATTGATTTTAGGTAACTCATAATTTAGAGCAATAACTCATAAAACTAATAATTTAGAGCATAAACAGAAACCTTTATAAATTACTAAAAATCAAAACTTTTTATAGTTAATTAAACTAAAATAATTATAAGAATAACTATAAATTAAAATAATTAAAATTTAAGCAGGGGGAAAGAGTATTAAAAATGGCAAGAACTAAACCACATATAAACTTAGTATTTATAGGTCATGTAGATCATGGTAAATCTACTACAGTTGGTAGATTATTGTATGATACAAAAAACATAGATGAACAAACCATGAAGAAATTGAAAGAAAAAGCAGAAGAGCTTGGTAAAGGCGGATTTGAATTTGCTTTTGTCATGGATGAACTAAAAGAAGAGAGAGAAAGAGGAGTTACAATAGACTTATCACATAAAAAATTTGTAACACCAAAATATGAATTTACAATTATAGACGCACCAGGTCACAAAGACTTTATTAAGAACATGATAACAGGAGCATCTCAAGCAGATGCAGGCATCCTAGTAGTTTCAGCTAGCGAAGGAGCACAAGAACAAACTAAAGAGCATATATGGCTTTCTAGAACATTGGGTGTTGCTCAATTAGCAGTAGCTGTAAACAAAATGGACATGGTTAATTTTGATGAAGCAAAATTCAACAAAGTAAAAGAACAGGTTCAAACAATCTTAAAAGGTGTAGGATATAAAATAGATCAAGTAACTTTTATACCAATAAGTGCTTTAAAGGGAGAAAATATAACAAAAACTTCTAGTAATATGTCCTGGTATAAAGGACCTTGTTTACTTGAACTTTTAGACACATTTAAAGAACCCGAAAAGCCAACAAACCTACCACTAAGACTTCCAATACAAGATGTTTACAATATCACTGGTATTGGAGTAGTTCCTGTAGGTAGAGTTGAAACAGGAATAATGAAAGTAGGAGATAAAGTAGTTATAATGCCTGGTCGTGAAGGTAACGGTGTAAAAGGAGAAGTTAAATCAATAGAGATGCACCATGAACAAATGCAGCAAGCTGAACCAGGAGATAATGTTGGATTCTCAGTAAGAGGGATAGGAAAGAAAGATATAGCAAGAGGAGATGTTCTAGGTCATGAATCAAATCCTCCAACAGTAGCTAAAGAGTTTACAGCCCAAATAGTTGTATTAAATCATCCAACTGTAATTACAGTAGGCTATACTCCTGTATTTCATATACATACAGCTCAAGTGGCATGTAAGATATCTGAACTTGTTAAAAAGATTGATCCAGCATCTGGTCAAACAATACAAGAACATCCAGACATGTTAAAGAATGGGGATGCAGCTATTGTAAAGATAATTCCACAGAAACCATTAGTTATTGAAAAGAATTCAGATATACCTCATATGGCAAGATTTGCTGTAAGAGATGCGGGTTCAACAGTAGCAGCTGGTACATGTATTGATTTAGTTAAAAAGTAATTAAAGACCATTAGTCTTTTTCTTTTTTTATTTTTTTTAAAAATTTATTTAAAAGAATTTAACTTAAAGATTAACTCAAAGAATTTGAATAAAATTTGAAGAATTAAAGAAATATTATTATATATCTTATTAACTTAATCTAGCATATGTTATCAAACAACCATATAAAAGCCTTAAGGATATTAGTAAAAAGATTATCCAATAAAAAAATAAACTGGGCTTTAATAGGAAGCACTAATCTAGCTATCCAAGGTATTAATATAAAAGCTCATGACATAGATATATTAACAGATAAAGAAGGGGCTTTTAAGATTAACAAAGCCTTAAAGGATTCTGAGATAGAAGCAGTCAGATATAAAAAATCAGAAAAATTTTGTTCATACTATGGATTATTTAAAATAAATAGTATAAAAATAGAGGTAATGGGTGATATTAAAAACAAAATCCCTAAAGGTGATTTGTGGTCAGAAACATCAAGGTTATCTGATAAATTACTTATTAATTTTAATAATATTAAATTACCAGTAATAAGTTTAAAAGGAGAATATTATGCATATTCCAAAATGGGTAGAAAAGACAAAGCTGAAAAAATAAAGGAAAGATTAAAATTTAAAATGAGTAAGTTTATAAAGCCTTTATTTTTCATAATATAAAATGCAAAAAGCAAGAATTAAACTAGCATCAAACAACATAGATGAGATAAATCAGATATGTAAATCTATAATAGATGTAACTAACAAAACAAAAGCAAATTTAGTCGGTCCTATTCCTTTACCTACAAAAAAATTAAAGCTTACGACAAGAAAAGCTCCTGACGGTGAAGGTAAAGCTTCATTTGACAGGTTTGAGATGAGAATTCATAAAAGATTAATAGATATTAACGTTGATGAAAGATCCTTAAGATTAATAATGAGGGTTCCAATTCCAGAATCAATCAATATCTCAATAGAATTGTTAGAATAAAATCTCAAAAAGGTTTATAATTTTTTCTGTTTTCTCTATATATCATGAGTCAATTAAAAGAAATTTTAGATGCCTTTAGATTCTCTAATCTTAGCATATTAGAAAAAGTAACAATAAATGAAGATAAAAGGGGTGTTTCTATTCTTGAACTCAAACCAATTGGCGTGTGGGAAGAACGCCAACATATGAGATTTGTTTAAACATTTATTACTATATTAAACATAATCAATAAATAGATTTAAAAACTAAAATTCTTTAATAAAATTATGGTTAATAGCATACAATTATCAGATCCTGTAATAAAAGTAATAGTTGCATTAGTCATCATTATATTTGGCCTAGTCTTTGGAAGATTTTTAGGAAAATTAACAAAGAAATTGCTTAAAGAACTAGAAGTAGACAGAATCTTAAAAGAACAAACAAGAATAAACTTTTCGGTTGAAGATTTACTTGGATCTATAGTTCAATATATCATTTATATAATTGCAATAATAATTGCCTTAAACCAATTAGGATTAACCCAAACAATATTATACATCGTATTGGGGGCAATATTAGTCATCATTATTATAATAATCATTTTAGCATTAAAGGATTTTATTCCAAATATTATTGCCGGCTTTTTCATACACCAAAAATCATTAATAAGTAAAGGTGACAGGATAAAGATAAAGGATGTTGAAGGTACAATTCTTTATGTAAGTTTGATTGAAACAAAAATAAAAACAAGGACAAAAGATATTGTTTATATCCCTAACTCATTATTAATAAAAAATATAGTTGTTAAGAAAGATGATAATAACAAGTAATGGTTCTTATAATTTTAACAGAAAGGCTTTAGAGAGTAAAAGAAATATTATTTTAGTCGGAACAGAGAAAAGTAAACAAAAAGACTTTATGAAATACAGAAATTCTGGTTTAAATCAGGTATTATGTAAAATAGCTAAAAAAAATAATAATGCCATAGGCATTTCATTTAATGATATATTAAACTCGGATAATAAACCTGAAATTTTAGGAAGAATAATGTTTAATATAATGTTATGTAAGAAATATAAGATTAAGATGTATATGTGTAATTCAACAAAAAACAAAAACGAAATAAGGAATGATAGAGATTTAAAAGCCCTAGCTTTAGTATTAGGGTTACAAAATATTGATATAAAAAGATTTTTATATTAGTTAATCCCTCTTAAAAATGAGAGAGGTGTAAGCCATGGAAGAAAAACATCATAAAAAAGAGCATCATCAAAGTTATGAACATCATGAGCACAATATGCATTCTGAACATTTTGATCACCATAAAGATATGATAGAAAGACTTATAGAAAACAGCATATTATTACAAAAAAAAGATGCTGAACTCATGTCTAGTGTTAATGAATTAGTAAAAAAGATAGATAGAATGCTTAATGTATTTGAAGAAGCATCTAAACACGTAATTGAGGTTGGTGAAAATAAAAAGATAATAGAGCTTTCTGAAAAATTAGAATCATTACTTGAACAGAATAAGACGATAGCAAAGGGCTTACTAATGTTAGAACAATATGTAAGGAACAAAACAAATCCAATACTCTAAAAACACAATGAATATAGAATTCTTAATGGACGAATTCCAAGAAAATGATAAGAAAGAATTAGATAAAATAATAGAGACATTAAACCAAAAACCAACATTAGTCAATAGAAACACATTAGCTCTCCAAAGATTTACATTAGCTTTATTAGGCCAATATCCTAAAAGATTAAAGGTAATAAAACAAGAACAAGTAAATTTAAAGAATATAGCTAAAAAAGAAGAAATTACAGAATATAAATTAGAAACAAAACCACAAACAGTAACATATCAAACACAATCAAGACAACCCTTACAACAAATACAGCAGATACAATCAATGCAAGTGCCAATAAAACTTAGTATAGAGGAATTTATGCCAATAGTACCAAGACCAATCTCTCTATTAGACAATATTCCTATTCCTCAGCTAATGTCAGCACCATCACCAGAAAAACTAGAAAAGAAAGAGGAAAAGAAAGAACTGCCTGCTCCAAAAATAATTCCAAATGCTCCAATTCCACAACAGAACTTAAATACAAAACAGGAAACAGAAGTAAAAGAAAAGCCAATTATGAATATACCTGAAGCCCCAAAAATAGTTCCTGCACCATCATCAGTACAAGTTCAACAAAATAATCCAATAGCTCCAAAACCAGTAACTGAAAATAATAAAAAAAGTGTAAATGAAGCCCCAAAACCAATTTAAAGTAATTGTAATTTTAATATTAGTTTTATTCTTAACAGCTTGCACAACTCCAAAAAGTACAGATAAGATAACATCTGAAGAATGTGATGCATTAAATGGAAGAATTGTTAACACATTAAATGAAGATTGCCCATCAGAAAATATTATAGGAGAAGTAACTGATTTAAAATGTCCTTGTGTTTGCTGTAAAGATTATAAATTAACAGAAAACAATAATTTTGAGGTTACATATTCTATAGGTAGTGGTTGGACAGGTATGCACAAGACAATAAAAATTAATAACGACGGTTTAGTAAATATAGAAATACAGCAACCATTAAATGGAAATTACACAAATATATCCGGTCAAATTTCTAGTAAAGAACTTCAAGAACTTAAAGATTTGGTAAGTAAAACAAATGTTTTTAATTTAGAGGATGAGTATTATTGTCAAGCAAATTGCCCTACAGATACTCCTGGTTTTTCTATAAAATTTTTAATAAATGACCAAAAAAAAGAAATCTCTGGTGATTTTTCCAGTATACCTGAAGATTTAAATGAAATAATACAAAAAATAAATGATATTGAAGATGCTTTAACAGGAATCTAAGAAAGATTTACATCCAATTTACATCAACTTGATCAATTCTCCATATAGGATTTATATCAATATCATCTAATTTTAAATTATCATAATATTTTTTATTAGCCTTATACATTATAATACCTGTCCATGCAATCATTGTTGCTTGGTCTCCTGAATATTTTAAACCAACAGGATAAAATTTTGCTTCTCTTTCTTTACACATTATATCAAGCATCTCACAAAATCTTTTATTGGCTGCTACTCCCCCAATCAATAAAGCCTCTTTCTTATTGCAGTGAGCCATTGCCCTTTCAGTTACTTCAGTTAACATACTAAATCCTATTTCTTGGAGAGAATAGCATAAATCCTCTTTACTAATGCCTCTCTTATATAAATCAAAACATTTTGTTATTATCCCAGAGAAATCAACATCCATTCCCTTAACAGTATATGGAAGCTCTATATATTTGCCTTTTTTAGCCAGTTCTTCAATTTTAGGACCAGCTGGAAATCCCAAACCAATATGTCTTCCAAATTTATCTAAAGCATTTCCCAATCCAATACTTAGAGCTTCTCCAAAAATCCTATATTTTTTGCCCTCATATGCAATTATCTGAGTATTAGCACCGGAAGTAAAAACAAAGACAGGATCTTTTGCTTTAGTCAGTAATTTTCCAATCTCTAGATGTCCTGTAATGTGATTAACTCCTATTAAGGGTTTTTTAATTTTTAAAGATAATTCTTTAGCCTTTTCCATTCCTACTAATAAAGAAGGAGCTAGTCCTGGACCTTGGCTAAAAGCGATTATATTAATATCCTCTAATTTTAATCTAGATTCTTTTAAAGCATCTTCAATAACTTTATCTTTACATTTTTTATGATGTAGAGCTGCTTCACTAGGAATTATTCCACCTTTATCAGTAACATACATATTTCTAACATCACTCAATATACTACCTTTATAATCTACTACAGAAGCCCCAAAGGTATGGGCTGTGCTCTCAATTCCTAAACAAATTATTTTATTCATATTCTTAATTATAGATTTATTCTAATATAAAAAACTTTATATAATTTGAATAATATAAAGTTTATATTAAAAATGATGAAAAAAGAGGTTGTATTTTTAATTTTTGTATTTTTTATAGTATTTAGTTTATTTAGTATAAATTCTAAAGCCTTACCAATAACAGGTCATCAAATTCAAATTATAGAAATTCCAGATTCATCAACTTACAGTTTAAATGCACAAGATTTAGTTTTATACTGGAGCTTTAATGATCAAACTCTAAAAGATAATTCTAATAATAATTTAGATGGTTCATTTATTAATATAATTAGTACAGCTGTTTCTTCAACACCATTACTATTTTCACAGGACACTGTAAACAATATAGGATACTCATTAAACACCAATAATATGTTTGTTGAATTAACAAAAGATTCTATAGTAAGCCAAGGTAAAGACTATACAATAATGGCTTGGTTTAAAACCACTAATTTCAATAATAATTACTTATTATCTTGGGATAAAGGGATCGGTTGGCAAACATGGTCTTATGTAAGATTACAGCAACCAAATGCATTAAAATTTAATCAGGTGTTATTAAAAAAATATCCAACAGATGAACATCCACAAATATCTCTATTATCTAATATAAATTCTAATATAAACTCCAATGGATGGACTCATATAGCTCTAGTATTTAATAATGGAACAAATTCAAGCATAAAACTATACATCAATGGAAATTTTATATCAGAAAACTTTAATTCTTATAACAACGGTGGTGGAAAGATAAATGTATTTGATATAGGAGAAAATGATGGTACTAACACAAAAAAATATGATGGTTTAATAGATGAAATTTATATGTTTAAAAGAGAATTAAATAGTGATGAGATAAAAGATTATTATAATAGTATAACAACTTCAATTACCTATCCAGATACAGTAACAGAAGATACATCACAACAAGGAATTATTACAGATACAGCAGAAACGCAAGATACATCACAGGACACTTCACAAGATACATCACAACAAATAGGAACCCCTTCTACTGAAATAGAGCCCTTTGAATCTCAAATAATTCAGGGTGATCAAGAAAATATAGGGCAGTCTGGAGAAATAAAAGAATCAGAAGAAGATAGAAGAGCAACTTACATTCAAAGAATTTTAGACTTTCCTAAGATGAGTATAAATATTAAGGAAGATGTTCAATTAATATCCTCTATCATTTTAAATAAAGTATCAGAAATAATATATAAATTAAATATAGACCTCTCCATATTCAAAGAGAAAAAAGAATATAAAAATAAAATATTCGAAAATGATTTCATCAAAGATGATTATGATATAATAAATAACGAAAATATTTACATTCAAAATAAAAATATAAAAATAAAAGATTATTTGATAATTGATAATGTAAAGACCCCTTTATTTAAAGAAGAACTAGATAATATATTAATAAGAAAAAAAACCCGTATGAAAGAAAACAATTTAAAAATAATTTATGGTTTTAAAAATGATGATTCCAAAAGTAAGAATATACAATTCTTGTGGGAAATAGAAATTCCAGGAAATTATAAAAGGATAAATAATCACAACCTAGACTTTGAATTTTCAGATACATCAGATGGCTATACTCTATATGGTGATAGTATTGATTATATTTCATTTAGAGATGTAAAAGATAATTTTAATGAAGTTTATTCTTCATACAATCCTCAAACAAGAATATTAAGCGTATATTCAAAATCAAAAATAATGGAACAAGATTCTGAACTTATCTTAGATCCAGAATGGTATGAATTGTTAGATGCTAACGGCTTAGTTTTATTATGGAATTTTGATCAACAAAATTCACCATCAATATTAGATCAATCAAGTAATAATTATAATGGTTTAATAATAGGGTCTCCTACATGGTCTCAAGATACTTCGTCTAATACAGGTTACTCTCTAAATTTTAATGGTGTAGATAATTATGTAGATACATCAGGATCTCTTATTCCTGGATCACATAACTATACTATCATGGGTTGGTATAAATCATCAGATTTTAGTGATAATATTTTATTAGCCTGGGATGTTAGCAATTGGAATATGTACCAACATCTTGGATTAGGAACAAGATATCATCCTAATCAAATCGTTGCTTATGTTTATCTTACAAATCCTTATCCACAACTTTCTCTATTTGTTGATCCTCCTTCACCAAGCAATGAATGGACTCACTTAGCTCTAGTATTCCAGTATGGTCCAACAAAAACAACAAAGATGTATGTTAATGGACAGCTTATGGATTCAGAAATAAATACAGATGCATTAAATAGTTATGCTATGAATGTTTTTGGTGTTGGAATTCATCACAATGAAAACACCCAGCCATATAATGGATTAGTTGATGAGGTATTTTTATTTAATAGAACATTAGATGAAGATGAAATAAGCTCTTATTATAATGCCTGGTTAAATATTCCTCCAGGATGTGGAGATGGTTTACTTAATGTTGCTGGAGAAGAATGTGATGATGGAAATATAAATAGTGATGATGGATGTTCTTCTTCTTGCCTTATAGAACAAGGATGGAACTGCCAAGGAGAGCCTTCAATATGTGATGAAATATGTGGAGATTCCTTAATAATAGGAAGTGAACAATGCGAAGGTTCAAATTTAAATGGACAAACATGTGAATCTCTAGGTTATAGTCCTGGAACTTTATCTTGTTACATTCCTGGAAATGTAAATGAATGTAAATTTAACTATGATAATTGTGGGCCCCTTTTAGGCCATATTTATTATGTTGATAAAGATTCTATGGGGGGAATATGTAATAATAATAATCCTGGAACTATTAATCAGCCTTGGTGTACTATACAATATGCTGTATCTTCCTCAAGTCCTATACAGGGAGGAGATACTATTTATATTAGACAGGGAACCTATAGAGAATTTGTTATATTAGAAAAAAGCGGAACTTCAAATGCTAAAATAACATTAAAGAATTACAATAATGAACTTGTTAAATTAGATGGCTCTGATATTGTTAGCGGATGGCAGCTTGTTAATGGAAATGTCTATAGAATTAGCAAATCATACTATCCTTGGGGTGTATTCTCTGATGATATATTATTAGAAGAAGTAAGACCAATACCTGAAACTGTAACAATAGAAAATTACTTAGTTAATGGACAATGGTTATATGATCCTGTTTCTGATTATCTTTATATAAACATAGAAGACAATCCAAATAATCATGTTATTGAGATAACATCTGACAGAAAAGACGGCATTACTATTAATTGTCAGGAATATTGGATAATTGATGGATTAACTGTACAAAGATTTAGCGGTAAAAACAGTGATCAGGATACGGGTGTTGGGATATATTCTTCAAGCACAGGATGTTCATTAACATGTAACCAAGATATTTTGGATATAAAAAATAATATATTAAAAAATAATGATTATGCTGGTATTGAGATAAATTGGTGTCCTGGTGTGAATATAGATTCTAATAGCATTATAGAAAGTGGCCTTCAGAGAAGTAAAGGAATGTATTGGCATCATGGCATAACAAATATTGAACCTTGGACATTTTATTCTGGATCTATATACAGTACACCAAGAGGTTCCTATAATCCTGGACCTGAACTATTGTGGTTTGATAATGTGCTTCTTGATTATAATATTAATGCTGAAATTAATCCTTCTTTAATTAATGAGGGAGAATGGACCATAAGTTTTGGTGATAATATAACTTACATCTGGGCTCCTTTAGGTGTTAATCCTAATGGCCATCAAGTTAAAAGAGGTATTGAAAGAGGTAGTGGTCATGGTATATTGTTTAATACAGGAAATAAAGTAGGAAGATTTACTATTAAAAATAATCAAGTGATAAATGTAAGCAGCAAGGGAATGTCTCTTTGTTATAGTTTTAATTGTCCTCTCGGTGTTACAGACGGCTCATTAGTTTACAATAATGATATAATTGATTCTAGTGAATCTGGTTTTGATATCAATTACCATGGGGTAACATTTTCTTACAATAATCTTTGGTTGAATGGAATAAGAGACATGGAGGGTCCTCCAGATAATGGAGGAGATAAAGGATTCAAGTTAGCAACAGGTGTATTTGGTTGGAGAATCCATCATAATGTAATACATGGTTCTGGAACTCATGATGCCTTCTTGGGTGCAGGAAATTCAAGAATATATCATAATACTTTTGTTAAGGATGAAGCTCCTTTAGATCAGCCATTATGTGGCAATTGGGGGGGCTTTAACTCTGTATTAAGAAGAGCTGATAATGAAATAGGTACTGATGTTAAGATAAAAAATAATATATTTGTGGTGAGTGATGAAGGTGTAATTCCTATTTGTGGAAATACAAGAGGAGCTATTGATTGCTTTATAGAAGGCGGTTTAGATTGTGAAAACCATATTGAATGGAATGGCAATGATTATTATACAGAAGAAAGTGATAAAAGATACACATACAGAGAAGGTGGTACAAATATGTGCTTGTTACCTACTCAAAATCCAACATCTTACTGTAGTCAATCAAACAACAATATTCAACAAGCATATACAAATGACCATAGAACAGATAATGTTTTTGATTCTTATGCTATAAATCCTTTGTTTATAGATCAGAATAATAATAATCTAAATTTACAATCAGGATCTAGTTTAATTAATAATGGTGTTCCTTTAACTTATACTATAGGATCTGGTACTAATACAAACACAATTCATCTTTTAGATTCTTTATATTTTCATGATATTGGACAATATGACAATCTTCCAGTTAATGAAAAAATCAAAATTAATAATCAGTTATGTATAATAATAGATGTAGATTATTCTCTAAATACAATAACCTGTTCTGAAACTTTAACTTACAATAATAATGATAAAGTTTATTGGAATTATGAAGGATCAAAGCCTGATATAGGAGCATTTGAATATGGTTCAAGTGCAGTAGAATGTCAAAATGGACAGAATCAAAGCTGTTCCCTACAGCAAGGTGTTTGTTCAGGATCTAATGAAACATGTACAAATAACGTATGGCCTGGTTGTTCATCTTTAAATTATGGAATAAATTATCAAGCAGCAGAAACAACATGTAATGATAATTTAGATAATGATTGTGATTCTTTAACAGACTGTTTAGATCCAAATTGTAATGGTTTAATAGGTCCTTTAGGTACAAAATGTTGTTCTTCTCCTTCTTATTGTACTCAGGATTCTTGTGTTATAGAATCATGCATTAATAATCAGTGTCAATATACAAATAGACCACAATGTGCTACAACAGAATGTTCATTAGGTTCATACTGTGATGTAGCTGGAGGTAATTGTGTAAATCCTAATGAAAATAATTTAGCAGGAAAACAGGTGTGTGAAACATGTGTTTCTGCACATCATAATTTCGGAACAAATTGGTTATTTGAAACATCAACAATACCTAATTGTTGTAATAATGAAGCCAATGAATATTATGTTAATAATGGTATAGGTCCTGGGGCTTGTTGTAATTCTCCCCTAAAGAATTGCGTAGATTCTAATGGCGTATGTAGAACGCAGTTTGGTCAAGAAACAACTTGTAACAATAATATAGATGATGATTGTGATGGTTGGATAGATCAAGAAGATAGCAACTGTGGTGCTGTTTGTAATTCAGGTCAAACAAGAAATTGTTCTCTACAGCAAGGTGTTTGTTCTGGATCTATTGAAACATGTACTAATGGACAATGGCTTGGTTGTAATTATGGAATTAATTATGAACCAGATACAGAATTAGTATGTAATGATTTACTAGATAATGATTGTGACTCCAATATAGATTGTAGTGATTCAGACTGTGAAAATAATCCCCTATGTTTATTAGAACAAACATGTGAAGAATTAAATGGGTATATTTGTGAAAGCAATCAATACTGTGCAGGTCAAATATTGCCTGCTTCAAATACAGAAAATTGCTGTTCTGTAGAATGTTCTGATGCTTTACTATGTTTAGAATGTGGAGGTTTATTCGGATTTGGATGTTCAAGAGAAGAATGTTACAATATATTAGAAGGATGTTATTTCATTAATAATTTACTTTTACCTAATAACTGTAACTCTTGTTTAAATGCTAATTGTATATCCTATAGTAATGATCAACAGACATGTACAGACGATCCTTGTAATCTAGAAAATTGTGTTTGGAATACAACTACAAGTTTATGTCAAGCTATAACTTCTCCTGGACCTGGACCCGGACCATCTGTACCCGGAGGTGGTGGAGGAGGTGGAGGTGGTAGTGGGGGAGGAAGTAGTAATAACATAATCTATAATACGAGTTCAAATCAGTCATCAAATAATCCTCAATATCCAGGATCTGTTCAAACAACAAACATAAATCTATACACAATAGATTTCTCTAATCAAGAATCACTAGAAATCCAATTAGAAGAAAAATCTTATTTGTTAAAAACAGATGAAAAAGAAATTATAATAATTATTAAAGAAGTAAACTCAAATAATGTTCATCTAGAAATAGATTCACAAGAGATGATAATTTATCTGGGCACAAATAACAGGAAAGAATTAGAATTAACAGAAGATAAAGTAATAGAAATTACTTTGTTAGAAATTAGCAATAATAAAGCAAATATGAAATTTGAAGTTAAAGAAAAAGAAAGCCCATTACTTATTCAAACACCAATGAAAATAAGTGAAAGTAATATTATAACAAAAAATAACATCTTGATAACATTAAGTGTTATATTTATAATATTGATTGTTGGATTAGTAGTCTATCTAATAAAAAAACAAAAAATTCCAGGGAAGATAAAATATAATGAAAAAAAATTACAAGAAACAATTAATGACGCTTTAAGGAAAGGTTATTCAAAAGAAGAAGTAAAGAAGAAATTTATTGGGGCAGGATGGCCAGAAAAGCTTATTAACAAATATTTAAAGTAATCAAAACCTTTTTAAATACTCTATTTCTCTTAAAAGTTATGGATGCAACAATAGTAAATTTCAGATCAAGCAGGCATAGACAGAAGACAAGTGAATTAATATTAAAAATCAATAATATAGAAAACAGAGACAAAGCGAGATCTTTAATAGGAAAACAAGTTATCTATTTAACAGAATCTAAGAAAGAATTAAAAGGCGCTATAAAGAATGTTCATGGTAATTCAGGATGCGTAAGAGCAAAATTTGAAACTGGAATGCCTGGTCAATGTTTAGGAAAAAAAGTAAGCATTAAATAAAGATAATTTACAAAAAATAGAATTAACAAAAAATGGCAACATTAAGAGTAGGAAAATGTTATAGGAATACAACAAGACCCTTTACTAGAAGGTCTAAGGTTAAAGCTAAATCTTATATAAAAACTATACCTCCAAGTAAAATAGTAAGATTTGAAATGGGTAATATTAAAGACAAATTTGAATATGAAGTTAATCTAGTTTCTCAAGATAGAATGCAAATAAGACATAATGCTTTAGAGTCAGCAAGAATGGTTGTTAACAGACAACTCCAAATTAGATTAGGAAATAATTATTATTTACAGCTTAAGGCTTATCCTCATCACGTATTAAGGGAAAATAAGATGTTGTCTGGAGCACATGCAGATAGGCTTCAAACAGGAATGGCTCACTCATTTGGAAGATCAGTAGGATTAGCAGCTCAAGTTGAGAAAGGAAAAATAATATTCACAGCAAAGGTAAATAAAGACGCTCTAGAAATAGCAAAAGCAGCATTAAAGACAGCGACCCCAAGAATCCCATGTAGATGCATAATTGATGTAAAAAAGATTTCTTAATTTTAAATAAACTATTAATATCCATATTCTCCCCTAAGTTTAACAAAAACAAAATCACCTATATTTTTAATTTCTTTTTTTATTCCCTTTTTATCCCTTCTTTTAGTAATTTTCAACATGCTTTGACAGTATCCATTCTCAACTGGAGCCAATAAAATTCCATCAAATTTTAATTGATCTAATAAATGTTCAGGAATTTTAGGACAGGCAGCTGTAACAATTATCTTATCATAAAGTTTATATTTTTCCAAACCTTTACTTCCATCAACATTAAAAATTTTAACATTCTTTATTCCAGCTTTTTTTAAATTCCTACTGGAAAAATCACATAATTTTTTAATAATCTCAGTGCTATAAACAATTCCTGGCTTAATAATTTCAGCAATCAAAGCAGCATTATATCCTGAACCTGTTCCAATCTCTAAAATATTATCTCCTTTCTCTAATTCAAGAGCTTCCAACATTATAATAATTGTTGTAGGTTGAGAAATTGTCTGTCCATAAAGAATAGGTAAAGCATTATCATCATAAGCTTGACTTTTATCTAGAACAAAATCCTCTCTTCTTATCTTTAAAAAAGCGTCAATAATCCTCTTATTAGTTATAATTCCTGATTTCAACCAATAATCAACTAAGGCCTTTTTCATAGAAACATTTAAATAATTCTTATTTTTATTCTTTACTAAAGAGGTGTTATCTATGAATATAGCGTGGTTTAATGATATTCTTAATAAAGATGTAGCTTTAGTAGGTGGAAAAGGCGCTTCTCTAGGAGAGATGTATAATGCAAGATTACCTATTCCTCCTGGTTTTTGTATAACATCTGAAGCTTATATCTATTTCTTAGAGAAAGCAAGAATAAAAGACAAGATACAAAAAATCCTAAAAGATTTAGATACTAACAATAATGATAAATTACAACAGGCATCAGAATTAATTAAAGAATTGATTATTAAATCAGAGATTCCATCAGACCTAAAGATAGAAATAATAGAAGCATATGATAATTTAAATGTAAGTCATGATGTTTTTAAAAGTAATTCAAAATCAGCATTAGCCCTTATAAAAGCAGGCCGAGATCTCCCATATGTTGCTGTAAGAAGTTCTGCTACAGCCGAAGATCTTCCTGATTTTTCATTTGCAGGCCAGCAAGAAACATTTCTAAATATTAAAGGTAATAATAATGTTCTAGATGCAGTCAAAAAATGTTGGGCCTCTTTGTTTACAGCAAGAGCAATCTATTATAGACAAAAGAATAATTTTGATCATATGCGAGTTTATTTGTCTGTAGTTGTCCAAAAAATGATTAATTCTGAAAAATCTGGAGTAATGTTCACAATAAATCCTTCTACAAATAATAAAGACGAAATAATGATAGAGGCTGGATTTGGACTAGGGGAGGCAATAGTTTCAGGCTCAATAAATCCTAATAATTATATTGTAAATAAAAATAATTTTGTTATAAAATCAAAAAAGATAACAGAACAAACATGGAGTTTTGTAAGAGATGAAAATCAAGGAAAGACAATAAAGAGAAGTCTTCCAAAAGAGAAGTACAATGAACAAGTCATGAATGACAACGAAATAGTCAATCTAGCAAAATACGGGCAACAAATAGAAGAACATTATAAAAAACCAATGGACATAGAATTTGCTATTGAAGGTGGCAAGATATATATTGTTCAAGCTCGTCCTATTACCACAATAAAAAAAGGAGAGAAAATAGAAGCATCATTAAAAGATACAAAATTAACAGGAAAGGTAATTCTTAAAGGTTTAGCTGCTTCTCCAGGAGTAGCTTCAGGAAAAGTAAAACTTGTTTCTGATTTTAATGAACTAGATAAAGTACAAAAAGGGGATATAATGGTCACAAAAATGACTAATCCTGATTTTGTTCCTGCTATGGAAAGAGCTGCTGGAATAGTTACTAATGAAGGAGGTGCGACGTGCCATGCAGCTATAGTCTCAAGAGAACTAGGAGTTCCATGCGTTGTAGGAACAGAAAAAGCAACTGAAATTTTAAAGGATAATGATGTTATTACAGTAGATGGAAGTACTGGCCAGGTTTATGAAGGAGAAGTAAAAATAGAGCATGAAGTAGAGAAATATGAATATATAGAAACAATAACAAAAGTAAAAACAATTACTGATCTTCCTGAATCTGTTAATCGAGCTGTTAATGTTAATCCAGACGGTATTGGATTAGTAAGAATAGAATTTATGATTGTTAATGGAGGGATACATCCAGCCAAATACATTAAAGACGGAAGAGCAGAAGATTATATTCAATTATTAATGACCAATCTAGAAAAAATAGCTGCTCCCTTCAAAGGAAAGCCCATTTGGGTTAGAACCTCTGATATAAGAACAGATGAATATCGAGATCTAGAAGGTGGGGAAGATGAACCTCATGAAGAAAATCCTATGATAGGATTACATGGTATTAGAAGAGCTTTAGCTCAACCTGAAATATTAAAAGCTGAATTTGAAGCAATAAAAAGATTACATGATAAAGGTTATACAAACTTAGGAATAATGATTCCTTTCTTAATAAGTTTAGAGGAATTACAAAAGAGTAAACAAATCTTAAGAGAAATAGGATTAGAACCTATAAAAGATATTGATTTTGGTGTTATGGTAGAAACACCTGCATCTGTATGGATAATAGAAGACTTATGTAAAGAGGGTATGACATTTATCTCATTTGGAACAAATGATTTAACACAAACAACATTAGGAATAGATAGAAACAATGAGCATATCCAGAATTTATATACTGAATTACATCCAGCTGTATTAAGAAGCATAAAATATGTTATTGAAATCTGTAAGAAATATAAAGTACAAACTTCAATATGTGGTCAAGCTGGATCAAATCCTCAAATGGCAGAATTTTTAGTTAATTGTGGAATAGATTCAGTAAGTGTTAATGTTGATGCAATAACAAAGATAAGAAGAACAATATCACAAGTTGAAAAGAAATTATTATTAGACCACGTTAGGGACAAAAAATAAAGAAGAATAACAAGCATTATTCTTTCTTAATTCTTTAATTTTTGATACTATAAGCCTTCTAGATATAAAAAGAAAGCTTTATATATAAGTTATAACTACTAAATAGTAACAATAAATGAAGAAAAGATGTGATAAATAATAAAAAATAAGATTAAAAAAACAAAATAGGGGGGAAATAAAAAATGGCAAAAGAAAAAGCACCAAAATTAGAAGAAATGTTAAGTCAGGTTGCTTATATAACTGATTTAACAAAAGCATTAGATAAAGCTAAAACACCCGGTCAATTATCTGGGATTTATGATGAAGCAGCTATGGCAATTGGCGGTGAAGAGGATCATGAAAGTCTTTTAAAACAATATACAAGTTCAAGAGGTCCTGCTTTCGCTAGTTTGAATATAAAGGGTGCAAGAAATAGTTTAGCTCAAAGTGTTCAAAAGGAATATTTAGCTAGTAAAGATAAAATTGCAGAAGATGTTGTAGCTATAATAAACTCTTCATTAAAAGAAGCAGGTAGTGATAAAGGAAAAGCTTCAAGAATTTTAGCAGGATATTTAACTGATATTTTAATAGACATCCCTGAAGTTACTCAAGATGAAGCTGATCAATACGAGGTAGAAAGAATACATTCTACAGGTACACCTTACGCATTTGATGTAAAAGGATCAATAGCACAGTATAGAGATATAAAAATTAGAACAAAAGCAAGTGAGTTTTTAACAGAAGTTAAAAAAGGAGATAGTGTAAGTTACGCTGTTGATTACGAAAAGATAAGTGAAGCTATGAAGAATGTAGTTAAAGGAGCATCTTTGTACAGCAGAGCTAAAATAATTGAAGGGGCTTTAAAAGAAGTAAAAGAAGCAAAGAAATAAACTTTTTTCTTTTTT
>JAZDEO010000004.1:0-4629 GCA_043808705.1 archaeon
CAAATGTTCAAAGGCAAGTTTTTTATTTGGTTCAATCTTAAATAAGCCCCTATGGCGGACCTTCTTTTTTTGCTTTTTGCACTCTTCTATTTCTCTTTTTGCCTTGTTTAAGCACCAATCAAGATGCTTAGAAGCTTGTGAACTCATTTACAACCTCCATATATTTATCATATCCGTATAAAACAATTGCTGTTTTAAGTATTTCTACCATAGATTTGTTCTTTTCTTTTATATTTTTTACTAAATCCTCTTTTGTTGCTTTAATTGCATGAATTTTCTTTGGCAATATATTCTGAATTTCTTCAAGTTTTTTGTTCACTTCATGAAATTCTTCCTTATCAACCACAATAAAAATATCTATATCTTTTGCATTAGAATAATTTCTAGAGGCAGATCCATAAAATAATAAAATTCTGTCCTTTTTACGTAAAGATTTAAATTCATCATTCCACTTTTGATATTTACTTGCTTCATTTATTAAAGCAAATGCAATTAGTTTTTGTACAAATTCTTCCTCTATATTAATCTTATAAATAATTGATTTTCCAATCCTTTTACTCAAGAGTATATTATTTTTTTCAAACCTTTTTAAAAGTTTCATAGTTCCAACTTGTGTTATCTCAAGCTCTTTACTCAGAGAATTAGCATTATAAAGATTAGTAACATCTTTGTATATAATTAGCAATGCTTCCTGTTCTTTCCTTGTTAGTTCTATCACGGTATAACCTCTGGTTATGATATCATAACTTTAAGTTAGTATATAAACATTTCTGTCTCTTTTCAATATTCACAAAACTAACTCTGTCATTTTTTAGGATTCATGCAGCACAGTTGTTTAAGATAAATAATTATAAACAAGAATTTTTATATACTTTCTAATTTTTAGTAAAATATGAAGATGAATCCTAAGAAACACATTCTAATGTTGAATTATAAGTTTCCTCCATTGGGGGAAACAGTTTCCACTTTACTATCTTGTTTTTATATTTGGAAGTGAAAACTGTTTTAGTGGTGCATCTCCAGTTAGTTATGAAATAGCAAAGGGCTATGTAAAACTCGGACATGAATCAAAAAGTTTAAATAGTATTAAATAGATACTAATTGGTATTAAAAATGGACTATAAACAGATAAATAATAACTCCCTCAAGATAATTGAGGTTTTAGCAGAAGGAAAAGCTTATTTTAGCGAGATTTATGAGAAAGCAAAGATAAAAAGCAAAAACAATTTATTAAAGAATCTTAGTTTGCTTACTTCCAGTAAGATTTTAATTAAAGAAGAAAATAAATCAAATACATTTTACACAATAAATTACTCAAATAGTGTACTAATTGCACTATTAAGTTTAATAAATAAAACTAAATTTGAAAAACTTCCATTTAATATTAAAAAAAGCATTTTAGAATGCATATTTATGATAAAACCAAGAATATCAATATTGTTTGGGTCTTATGCTAAAGGTAATTTTACAAAAGAGAGTGATATTGACTTGCTATTTGTTTCAGATAAAGCCAATAGAGAAAAGATAAAAGAAATTTCTTCAAGATATGGAGTTAAGATAAATTTGATTTTTATAGAAATACAAGATTTTCAATCAAAAGATGAAACAATAGCACATATTTTAAAAACAGGGTATCCTTTAACTGGAGAGGAATATTTCTACAATGAAGCAAAAGAAATTTGATTGGACAATTTGGTTCAATGATGAAAAAGAGTTGGAGAGATCTTTTAAGTTCTACTCAAAAAAAGGGTGGATAAAAGAAGAAAAAGAAACTAAAAGTCTGTCAAGATCTCATTTGAAGAAAACAGACTATAATCTAAGTTTTATCAACTTTTTAGAAGAGAATAATGTTTTCTTTGATTGGGGGATAGTTGGATGTTATTATGCAATTTATCACGCTTCTCTAGCTCTTTTAGTTAAAAAAGGAGTTTCATCCAAGAATCATTTAGCAACATTATGCTGTTTAATCAAATTTTATTATTCTCAAAAAGATAAGAATAAACTAACAAAAGAAGAAATTGAACTAGTTTCGAAATCTTCATTAGAAAAAGAAGAAGTCACTTATTTTACTGAAGCAAAAGATAAGAGGGAAACTGCATCTTATGGAGTAAATTCATCTTTCAGCAAAATAGAGTCACAAGATTTAAAGCAAAAGACAATTCAATTCGTAAATAAATGCAAGGAAATCTTGGACAATAAATCCTAAAAAGCGCATTCTAATGTTGAATTACGAGTTTCCTCCACTGGGGGGTGGAAATGAAAAACAATAAGAGCAAAACCTTTAAATACCTGTTTTTATTGTTTTAGATAATGCTATTAAACATGGTATTAATCAAAACTAAAAAAAAACAAGTATTTGCAGGCATGAGTCCAAATCAAGAAAGAATAATGAGTATTTTAGAATACAAAAGGATAGAAATAATCTCTAGGAAAGAACTAATAAATTTAATTAAACAACACACAAAAGTTAAAGATATTTTAGATTTAATCGAAAAGTTACAGAAGAAAAAAAGACTTGTTTCAATCAAAAGAGGAATTTATATGATTGTTCCTTTTATTTCTATAGATAAAAAATGGGCGTTAGATGAATATAAAATTATAGATTATCTCATAAAGCAAGATTACTATATTGGATTATACAATGCTTTTAACTTGCACGGTTTTACAGAACAAATTCCAAACAAGATGTTTGTATTTAACTTAAAATATTCTGCTGATAGGAAAATACTTCATTACAATTTTAAATTTTTTAAAGTAAAGAAGGATAGGATGTTTGGAATTATTAAGAACAAATATCCTTACTCTGACAAAGAAAGAACAATAATTGACGCTCTCGAGTATCCAGAATATCTTGGAGGCTTGAGCGAAGTTATAGATAGAATCAAAGAGGTAAAATTTGATAAGGGCAAATTAATTAATTATGCAATTAGATATAATAGTATTAAGATAATGAAACTTGTGGGTATGCTGACTGGCAGTAATAAACTATTCAGTTTGTTAAATAAGAAGAAAGCATTATCTTATTACACTACAGTTAGAAAAACAACAACTAAACTTTTGGATAAAAAATGGAAACTGAGATTGATTTAAAAGAAGAAATTATAAAACCAAGTAATAAAACAAATATTTCTATGGATTGCACAAAGAATTACATAAGATATTTAAAGAACATTTTATTGATTTTATAGAGAGTAAAGGTGTTTAAATAATATGGAAAAAGAAAAATTAAAAGTTCTAGAGAAATTTATCAATGAAAAATTACCTGAAGCAGAAAAAGATCGTGTAATATTAATTGTAGATGATACACCTTTAAGTTGGAAACAAATATTAGAAGTATTTAAAAAAGGCGGAGAATTTGCTGATAAAGTTGAAAAGGAATTTGAGGAAATGAAAAAATGAATTGGAAAGAAAAACCTAAAAGAGAAAATATCTCAGAAGAAGAATGGAAAATTGTAGAAGAAAGACTAAAAACAATGCCAGATAAAATGCGTCTTGGTATCTTATCCAATTCTTTTACAAAACAAAAATTAATAGAAGAAGTAAAAAAAAGGACTGATATTGGAGGAGCTTATGTTGAGATGCAAATGGATTTTATAAAATGGCTAATGAAACAAAGCACAATGATTCAATAATTATTGGAAGATGTACCTGTGATGATACTGTTAAATATCCTTTTTATTGGTGTGAAGAATTAATTGAGGAAGCAAATAATATTGGATTTGATGTTATAGATTTAAAAAACGAGAATTTTATAGAGAAAAAATTTTCAAGTCTTGTAGAAACACAGACCCCAAGATTTATTTTTTTAAATGGACCTGGAGATTCTATTTCTGCTTATGGATTTAATAAAATCCCTGTAATTACTGCAAATAAAAATGACTATCTCTTAAAAGGAAAAATTGCACATATTATATCTTGTTTTACTGCCAGATTTTTGGCTCCCTTTGCAATGGATAAAGGATGTATTGGATATATTGGGTATAAAGATTATTTTTGGATAGGTTCTTTAGATGATGATCCTAAAAAGGATATAATTTCAAGAATGTTTAAGGATCCTGTTAATATTGCATCTATCTCACTTATTAAAGGAAGTTCAGTTGAAGAAGCCTTTTTTAAATCTCAAGAGACTTATAATAAAAAGATTGAAGAATGTAGAAAGAAGTACTTTAATCCTTTAACTAATGCTGACATGAGAGAATATCTTAAAGATATAATTTCTTCTTTAATATGGAATAAAAAACACCAAGTGTATTTTTCTTAGAGCAAATATTAAAATTATTTATTTCTTCAGTTGAAAAAAGAAGTAGTTATCCCAGTAAAATCTTGTATTATTCGTGGTTAACAGTATGTTAATAGAAGTAAATATAACCCAATATAAACAAGGGCAACTCAATATAAATCAAAAAAAACAACCAGTGATAAAATTAACTTTATATTTACGATTAGATAATATTTTTAAGTATCTTTATCTTGTACAATCTAATGAAAATCATTCCTAAAAAGCGCATTCTAATGTTGAATTATGAGTTTCCTCCGCTGGGGGGTGGGGCGAGCCCAGTAAGTTATGAAATTGCTAAGGGCTATGTAAAACTGGGACCGAGGGTAGATGTGGGGACAATGGGAGAAAGA
>JAZDEO010000005.1:0-56778 GCA_043808705.1 archaeon
TTTTCATACATTATATAAGACTTTTTCATTTATAAAGATGGGGGGGCGGAGTTGTCCAGCTGTCCCATATACTAGAAAATATATGTTAAAATATAAGATACAAAATGGTTTTTGTGTAAAAAGGAGTTTATGTGCAAAGCATTAATAACCAAAATACAAATCATTATCTTGTATATATCTCTTGTTATTCTTTAAAGCAAGTTCAGCTTTCATAAGCTCTGTACCTAGATACATTAAATGCCTCTTATTTTCAGAACTTCCCATAAAAGCAATTCTATCTACTAACTCTAAAGCAGTATTTCCATAAAATATCTCTAAAGTAATTCCTTTATTATCTACATGTTCTACCTTTATTTTATTATTTTCTATACTTATTATGTAATTACCTCTCAAATCATATATCTTGTTTTCATGTGTTCTATATTTTTCTAGCATCTGTTCAGCTATTCTAAAGACATGATGATATACCTGAGCACTTCCAGAAATCATAGTCATAAAACCCAATTTCATCCCTAAAGCATCAGCTATCTCTTTCTGTAAGGCTCTAAAACCATAAGCATTCTGAGGCCATCCATTGTACATATCATGGCTTCTAAAGAACACTGTTAAATTTATCTTATTATTTTGCATTAACACTTGAATAAAAACAGCACACGGGCTGCTCTTATGCTTTCTTACAAGTTCATCTTCAACATGCCAAGTTATTCCAACACAATTCTTAGAATTAATATTGATTTTTAGGCATTCAATAATATCCTTAACTTGATTTATTTTATAAACATTATCGTGTTTTAATGCATTTTTAACTAATAATTCTCTTTTTTCTCCAAGATTTTTTTTAAATTCAAAATCAACATTGCTTTGGTCTATATTCAATAAATTGTCAATCTTATAAGAAGGAACTTCATACTCTCTTAATTTATTTCCATAAGTGTATGCCTTTCCTTTTGGTAATTCAGAACTTAATATTTCTCCCTGATAAAATTTAATTTGTTCTTTGGTAAAATTTAAAGGATTAATACTCAAATCAGGTTCATCAGGATTTTCATCATAAACAACAGCAACCAAATTATTTATTTCTCTTACTACTCTATCTGTGTTAGCATCCATCAGGTTTTCAACACCACATCTCATAATATTATAGATTATTTCAATCCATGTTTCCATCACTGTCCTTCCTCTAATAATCAAAGGACCTTGCTCAAATGGAAATGTCTTTGTTTCAGGCTCCTCAAAATCAAAATAAACAGGATTAGAATATGCCTCTTTCTTTTCTAATTTTTTCATTAAATCATTACCTTTTTTGATTTGTTCTTCTAAGGAAATATATTTTTCAGTAAGATCAAATATTTGAATAGAATTTCTCATAAGATTTATCTGTTCAATAGGAATATTTTTATCAATATAAGTATCATCAAACCCAATAATCTCTCGTTTTTCATTTAAACCATTTTTGAAGAAACTCTTTAAAGTCTCAAGACTTTTACCATCCTGTTTATTCCCTATTAAAATTATATATCTTATGCATGGATTCGCTAAGCAATTCCTTATTAATGGTTCAATACCCTTTTGATGAGAATATAAATTAGCAGCTACAGCTAAATTATCTTTTTCAAGATAAGGTAAAACATTGGTTCTTTCTGTCCACAAAAAACATACAGCTACATTTTTATTATCGCAAAAATATGAAATCCTATCCTTAACAACAACAGGCCACTCCTTCATTTTTTTAGATTTAATTTTATTCCCTCAGGACCTCTTTGATTTTTATATAGAGCATTAATCTTTTTGTAATAAGGAGTTTCACATTTATCACTCAACTTTGAAAATGTTAATCTACAAATATTCATACCAGGCCATAATTTTATAGGTACAGAGTTTATATTTGATATTTCTAAAGCTATATTTCCTCTAAAACCAGGATCAATCGAATTTGCAGTAGAATGTACAACAATACCAAGTCTACCTAAAGAACTTCTGCCATCCAATGTTCCAACTATATCATCTGGTAATTCTACATGTTCTATTGTAGCACCTATAACTAGTTCTCCAGGATGTATTACAACAGGATATCCTTCTTTAATTTCTTTAAACTCCATTAACTTATCTAAGTCTATATCTTTAATATCTATATAAGTTATGTTACTCTTTTTAAAGAATCTAAATTTATTGCTTAATCTCAAATCTATAGAACAGGAATCTATATTTCCATCATGATCTTTGATTATAATTTTTCCTTCTTTTAATTGTTTTCTTATATCTTTATCACACAAAACAGCCATATTAACCCCTTATTTTTTTAAAATGTTCTTTGCATTTAAGTATTTATATCTTTCAGAATATATAATTAAGATTAAAATGATATTAATATATAATTTAGATATAATAATACTCGCCTTTACTTCTTTGCTCTTTATCAAGCTGAGAATCGGGCTTATTTATTCTTCTCCTTCCAGTGCTTCTATCTATTCTATAAGTTATATCTAAACTTTTTAATACCCTATTCATACCCTCTTTTTTATTACAAGGTCCGTAAACATATCCTTTCTTTCCAGAAATTCCCTCAAACACAAGTAAAGAATCAGCCAAATAATCAATAAACTGTATATCATGATCAACAATAATAGCACATACCTCCTTTTTAATAATAAATTCTTTAATTATTTCAGCTACCTTTAATCTGTCTTCAACATCTATAAAAGCAGAGGGTTCATCCATGGCAATTATTTTAGCTTCCTCTGATAAACAACCAGCTATACTTACTTTTTGAAGCTCTCCACCAGATAATGTTTTTATCTTATTATTCAATATCTTTCCCAATCCTAATTTTTCTAAAATATTTTGTTTGTACCATCCAGAATTAAAGCTTCCTTTAGCTTTATTTTTTAAATAACTTAAAACAGTATCATCACTATCTAAAAATATATACTGTGGCTTATAACTTATCTTTAATTTTTCAACATTCCCTTTAGAAGGTTTTTCCTCACCACTTAACATCTTTAAAAATGTACTTTTACCAAGTCCATTGGCTCCTACAATTCCTAATACTTCTCCTTTCTTTACATCACCTTTAGTTATCTTTAAAGAAAAATTCTCATAATTCTTTTCTAGTTCAGGATATGAAAATAATATTTCTTCACTTATTTCTCGTTCAATAGCGCTTGTTGAAAATTTTATACTATAGTTTCTAAATCTAATATTATCATCCTTTAGAAATCCATCTAGGTATTCATTAATTCCCCTACTAACTGCTTTTGACTGTGAAAATATTCCATAACAAGCAGGTTCTCCATAAATTATTTGGATTTCATCAGAAACATAATCTAGGGCAGTTAAATCATGATCAACAACAATTACAGATTCCTTCAGTTCTCTAATAATCTTAGCAATCTTAATCCTATAATTAATATCTAAGAAACTCATAGGTTCATCTAGATAAATAACATCAGCATTCTTAACTATCGAGGCTATTATTGCTAATTTTTGTAATTCTCCACCAGATAAATTAGAAACCTCTCTATCTTTTATTTCATATAAATCCAGTTCTTTTAATAAAGAAATTCCAATCTTTTTTTCATCAATCTTTTTTATTAAATCAATAACAGTTCCATTATACATCTTAGGTATAAGCTCTATTCTTTGAGGCTTGTAACTAACTTTTATTTTTTTATCAAATAACTTTTTGAAATAGTCTCCTAATATTGTGTTAGAATATCTATCTATTATCTCTTTATCATCTAATTTTTTATTATATTTTCCAAAATTAGGTTTAATGTTTCCAGATAAGATTTCTAGAGCAGTACTTTTACCTATCCCATTTCTTCCAATAATTCCAATAACTCCTTTTTTAGGAAGAGGTAAAGAAAATAATTCAAATGCATTTACTCCATATCTTAAGATTGGATCCTCTTTTAATCTTTCAGGCAAGTTAACTATTGAAATTGCTTCAAAAGGGCATCTATTTGAACATATCTTACATCCATTACAGACTTCCTCATTAATTTGGATTTTGTCATCTTTTTTAATAATACAGTCCTGATCATTCCTATTAAGAGGACAGAGGCGGATACATAAAAAATTTCCACATCCAAGAGGGTTACACTTAGACCTTTCAACAATTGCTATTCTAGACATTTTAAATTTTTAAGAATCTTTTATTAGCTCTTTATTATTACCTCTATTTGATTAACAAATTCAATAGCTCTTTTTAAGGATGTTTCTGCATAACTTTTTTTTATAGACTCAAGCATATTATATTGAAATTTATGTCTTTTTTCTCTTTCAAAATCAAGGTTATTTGATAGCTCATCTGCAACTTTAATATATTTATTATCTGTTAAATCTAATGCCTCATCTTTTATTTCTTCATAAATCTCAAACAGTCTTTTTGCAATCTTATTATTTTTTATAAAATAAAAGTAAAATACATCTGATGTAACCTTATGCGCAATTTTATCTCCAATCTTTATCCCATTTTTTGAGAACAATGCATTTACAGCATAAAACATAGAGTAATAAGATGTAGTGATCACCCATAAATAAGTCTCAAAATCATCTAATAAATTAAATAATTTTTTTAAATTCACATCATTTGAAAGCTGTTTTAGCGCTTCAGATGTTGCCAGTGATTTTTTAGCGTTTTCTAAATAAAATTCTGTAAGATGATCATACTCTATTTTCTTAAACAAACCATCCTTTAAATAATAATTAATATTACTTTTTATTTCCTTAATTTCTTTTTCAGTTTTCATTCTCCTAACCTAATACATTCATAAAATTGTTCAAACCCATATATTATAACATGGTTTCTTGTCATTTCTTTTGCCACATTTAACTCCTTTGATTTCAACATTTCTATAAAATCAATATATGCAAACTCTAATGCATGAATATTTATATTTGTTGTTTTTGTAAATGATCTAATTATTGATTCAGCTTTCTCTAGGTTGTCTTTTGAAGTTATAACTGCTAAATCCAGATCTGAATTTTTTGTTTGGGTATTTCTTGCAAAAGAGCCAAAAATAATTAAAGAGTGATCAGGAAAATTGAGCTTTTCTTTAAGATTATTTAAAAATATATGAATATTTTTGTTTTTGATTAAAAAATCCCTAGCTATCTGGGCTTCTACAAAGCAAGCAATATCCAAATTATTTTTATAATCTAATCTACAGTAATGTGATTTTCCTAATACATTTATATTTATTATATTTTTACTTAAAAGTCTCTGAATTGAAGAATGAACCTTTACATAAGGTCTTTTTAAGATATTTGAAAGCTCGTTTATAGAGAATTGTTTATTTATATCTATAACTAAATATTTTAATATTTCAATATCTGTTTTCTCAAGTTGAATGTATACCATTTTTAGTATAATATTATACTACAAGAGGTATTTAAAATAGTTTTTATTATTTTTTAAGTAGTAAAAAAAACAAAACCTTTTAAATACTTTATTACTAAACTAAAAACATGGCAAAATGTGATCTTTGTAAGAGTCAGATTGAAGAAACATTCCTAAATAAAATTAAAGGTACTTATATTGCAGTTAAAGGCAAGAAGAAAACAATATGCAATAACTGCCAGAAAACATTCTCTAATCAAGAAATTTTAGAAAAATTAAAATAAAATTATTTATTGTAATTCTTTTTTAATAATCCATACATCACTTCATCATGTATCTCTCCGTTAGATTTACTTCTTCTACACTCTTTCCTTAAACCTTCTTTAACAAATCCAAATTTCTCAAGTAATTTTCCAGAGCCAGGATTTTTAGAAAATACTCCCGCTTCCAATCTTCTCAACTTTAATTTATTAAAAGCAAAATCAATTAAGGTCTTTAATGCTTCAGAAACATATCCGTTTCTCCAATACTTTTCTCCTAACCAATATCCTACTTCAGCTGTTCTCTGAAATTTATCAAAATGACTTAAACCTATGCCACCTACTAATTTTTTCTCTGATTTTAATTCTATACAAAAATTATATTCCCTACCTTTTTCTTTACAGTGATTAATCCACCATTTAGCATCTTTTATAGTATATGGATAAGGTACAACTAAAAGATACTTAGAAACATTTAGGTTATTGATATTTTCAATTAAACTTTCAATGTCTTTATCACTTATACTCCTTAAAATCAATCTTTCTGTTACAATTCTCATTTTACTCATGAGGCTTTGTTATATTAACATCTTTAATTAAGACTTCAGGAGTAACACAAGGAATTTGAGCCTCCCAACTTCTTAGTTGTTCACTAATCTTACTGCATGATTGAATATTATTTAAGATATTTAACATATTATCACTTATTCTTATGTTTTTTAAACTTTTAACTATCTCACCATTCTCCATTAAGAATATAGCATCTCTCGGTATTGTTGAAAAGTCTCCTGTATTATAATTCTGGAATCTTGTATACCACGTATTTGTTACATAAATTATTTTTTTTTGTTTGAATATATCTTCCTTTTTAGCATCAAACAAAAGATTAGATGGATCAGGTCCTATTAATCCAGCATTTGCAGTTGTTTTTGTTTTATACCTTATTGCAGAAGATGTATTATGCAAATATGTTTTTAATACACCATTCTCGATTATATTATTTCTCTGGCAAGGGACACCTTCAGCATCGTACTTACTTGAATTATATCCATTCTCTAAAGTACCATCATCAATCAAATTAAAATTTCCTAATTTTTGTCCTATTTTATCTTTAAAGAAACTTAGTCCTGCTTCTACATTAAATATAGAACAAGCCTCCATAACATAATTAAGCAAAGAAGCCATAGGCATATATCCTAAAATAACATCATATTTTCCAGCATCAAGCTCTGTAGGGTTTTTAGCTAATTTTGCTATCTCTCCAGCTTTTCTTCCAGATTGTTCAACCTTTAACTTGTTTAATGTTCTCGAACAAGAAGTCATATGTCCAGATTCGTCTTTTTCATTTAATGCTCTTATTGAAAAATATAAACCAGTACTTTTATCTTCTACATTTATATTATTTGAAGTTACTAAATGACTACTATTTATGCTAGATTCAAAAATACCAGCAACCCTTTTACTATTCTCTAGAGCTGCATTAATGCCTTTATTCAATAAATCAACTTCATCAAAATCTAAAACATTTTTATCATATCCATTCTCTGTTTCTTTATACTTAAAAGGCCCTTTTGCAATTCCCCTATAATCTTTATTTGGCTCTGTCTGCTTTAAAAATTTAAAAATATTTTTTATTAATTCATCAGCTGATTTTTTATTTAAATCCTTAAGTGAAGTAGCAATTATCTTATTCTTTTGTACAACAAAAACAGATAAATTACTTAATATCTCTGTTCCTGTCTTTACTATCTTATTATTTGCAAACTTTAACTGAGTGCCTTCAGATTTATTAAACTCTAGCACAACATCATCTGCACCATTTTTTAATAATTCATCTCTAATGTAATAGATTATTTCCATTCTAACTACTTTCTAGCTCCTTAAACCATTTTACAAATAAATCTATAGCCTCTTTATACTTCTCTTCATTTGAAAATTTGTGATCGGCACCCTTAATTATCTTAAATCTTCTATTGCTTAATAAGCTACATAATCTTCTGCTCTGTTCTATAGGAACAGTTTTATCATTATCACCATGAACAACTAAAACAGGTATCTTAATATTTCTTGCAGATTCCCATCCATCATATTTCTTTGAATCTTGATAAAAACCATAATTCAATCTTAATTTTCCCTTTAATGTACTTGTATAATATATAAATCCAATCTGGTCCCAATTTTTAATGTTTTCATTACTCCTATCTAAGATAATATTTCCCAAATAATTTGAAACAGGACTCATTAAACCCAGTCTAATTATATCTTTAGATAATGAAGCAGTAATCAATGAGGCATATCCACCAAAACTCATTCCAAATAGTCCAATCTTTTTATAACCTAAACTTTTAAGATATTCAACAGCTTTCAATATGTCATCTATAGCCTCACTTAAGGTTATGTCTTCAAACTTGCCATCACTTTCACCATGCCCGTAAAAGTCAAATCTAAAAGTAGATATCTTTATTTCCTTTAATTTTTCATATAAATCAATTGTCACTCTAGAATCTTTACTCAGACCTAGACTATGACATAATATCACAATCAAGTTTTCTTTATTTTCAGAGGGATTTGATAATCTTGCACTTAATTTAATATCTTTACTGTTCTTAAATACAATCTTTTCTTCCTTTGGTTCTTTCATATTGTTCCTTTAACCTATTTGTCCATTTTAACATTAAATTGTCATTAGTTAAAATTTATAAATTAAACGGTTTATTATATTTTATATATTTAGATAAAAATTCATCTTTTCAATCTTTTGAGGATCAGAAAAGCCAATTTTGTTATTAAAATTCCTAATATTTTCCTTTCCACTAATTTCAACAACCCACTCACTAGAGACTCTTGTCTGATACTTACAAATACTTCTACATCTTAAACTAGATCTTATCCCGAATTTATTCAATATATTTTGTTCAGAAACAAGCAATTTTGGAGGATTCTTTAAAACAATGTTCTTAATATTTTCTGGAAGGTTATTAAAATAAATCTTTTCACTAAATTCCATACTTCTAGAAAAATTTTCTGGAAAGTTAATCAGAATAACACTTCTTCCTAAAACTATTTTTCTGCTTATCTTAGTAGCAGCATGTCCTTCATCATCAAAAACTTGTATTAAATATTGTTTCATCCATTCTCTTTTAGAAAATATAGTTTTAGGCACATCAGGATTTATTCTAGATTTACAACCATAAGGAACCCCTAATTTTAATAATATTCTTCCTAAGATTGGATGAAATCTAACATGCTCATTCCTAAATTCATAAGGAATATTTATAATAAAAGATTTAGCAGAGTTTATTATTTTATCCCCCAAAAATCCAGTATTTGCATAATGAGGATGCTGATCTTCATTATGGCCATCAGACATAAAAGCCGCAATTAAAATTGGTGTATTAATACTATTTAGATTTATAGGAAATTTTAAATCAAGATAGTCCTTAACTCCTCCAAAACCTTTTATATTTTGGTTATATAAATTATAATCTAGTTTTAAATTATTTAAAATTTTTTTTAAAGTTTTCAGCCTAATTAATTTATTCTGATTAATATAAAACAAAGTTTTAGAATCTATACCAACCATCTTGGAAATATTCTTATTAGATTTATATCTTTGTTTAAGCATCAAAAATAAATCTTTAGAAGCTTTTTGTTCTAATAGAACCAAAATGTTATCAGGATTCTCATACCAATTGAATAATAAATTTTTATTCATTTAACATCGATAAAAATAAAGAAATACTCATTTATAAAGATGGGAGGGCGGAGTTGTCCGTTGGACCCATATACCCTAAAATATATATTAAAGAAATCTAATTAATTTATCTGAATACTCTTTAATCTGATAACAGGACCGCCCATCCATACAGCGACGGGTTGCATTTTTTCTCCCTTACCACATGAACCAGCAAAATGCTCTACTTTATTTCCAATCATATCAATTGATTTCCAAAAAGCGGGTGTTGTTATCTCTAGAGCCGGAGCAATTAATGGCTTTGTTATTTGACCATTTTCAACCAAATAAGCCTCACACCCAACATATTTTTGTTGATATCTTTTATCATCAATATTCCATTCTGTAAAATTTTTTAGGAAAACACCTTTTTTAGTTTCTTTAATTATCTCTTCCTCAGAAGAATCTCCAGCAAGCATAAATGTATTACTCATTCTTACTAGATTTTCTACATCATAACCACTAGCTCTAGCACACCCATTACTTTCTAAGTTCATTTGTTTTGCTGTCTCTCGATTATGCATAAATTCAGTTATCATTCCATCTTTAATCATAAACTTTCTTCTTGCTTTAATTCCTTCATCATCATACAAAAAGAAGCCATAACTATTTTCTAATGTAGGATCATCAACAACAGTAACATTTTTAGCTCCTATCTGTGTTCCAATCATCTTTTCAGTAATAAAAGATTCACCTGCTTGAGCAGCTTCTCTTCCAAATATTCTATCAGCTTCATATGGATGCCCAGCAGATTCATGCACAGCTATTCCAGTAACTTCTTGACCACAAATAACATCATACTTTCCAGGCTTAACCTTAATTCCACTTTTAATATTTTCTTTTAAAGCCAAATATTCTCTCTTAAGTTTTTCATTTAAGTTCCAATTCTTCAAGCATTCATATCCTGATGAAGAACCATATGGGATGTATCTTTGTCTTGTTTTATTGTCATGCATTATAGTTAAATAAGCATAGAAATGAATTCTAGGTATCTTAGATGTTATTCTAGAACCATCTGTATTTATATAATATTTTTCAGTTATATTATCAGATAAATAAAAAAATCTTGTATGAACATCTTTTATATCTTTATCAAGCTCCATTAAAAATCCAATCTTTTTATCTGCTGTCAAATCCTGTGTTTTTTCTTTTTCCTTAACCTCATAATCTTTTTTAAAAGAAGGATCTTTTGATAAATACACCTTGTCTCCTATCTTTACACCATTCTTAGTTATTCGAACAGATTTTTCAATAATTCTCTTAATTGTTTCTTTATCAAGTTCATTTATTGAAACAAATCCTAGATTATTATTAATCAGATATCTTATGCCTAATCCAATACTCTTGTCAAAACCAGCAACATCTAAATTTCCATTTTTAATAAGAAATCCATTTCCATAAGTTGTTTCTAATTTTACTTCAGCATAATCTACTTTAAATTCCTCTAATTTCTTTAATGCAAAATCAGCTATATCTTTCATAAAAATAGTAATAAAAGTAGTATTTAAATAGATTATGGAAGTTAAAAAAATAAAAAATAATGTGTTCTTAAATCAAAAATGTGCAAAACACCTCTCCCTTGTATATACCATTGCCATATTATTTTTATTAATAGCTTCTATAATTTCATAATCCCTCAAAGACCCTCCAGGTTGAATAACAGCAGTTACACCAACTCTCGCAATAGTATCTATAGAATCCCTAAAAGGAAAAAACGCATCTGATGACATAACTGCATTATCTAATGGACTTATTCCTAGATTATCTCTTAAATTAGCACCATCAAGACTATCATATTTTATACCCTCTCTATCCATAGCCTTTTGATATGCCTTTATAATAGCCTGTTCAACAGCACCAACTCTTTCTTGTTGGCCAGATCCAATTGCAACACTAACCCCATCTTTAACAAAAACAATCCCATTGCTTCTTACACCTATATTAACATACCAACTAGTTAACAAATCTTCTAATTCCTTTTCTGTAGGATCTCTTTCAACAACATATCTTTGATTATCTTTTATAACCATAGGATCCAATATTAAATCACTTTTACTTTTGATACTGCTCAAATAAGGTTTTTGAACAATTACTCTCCCAGTAGGTAATGCTTTTAAGTCATACAAACCCAAAGTATCATCTCCAATAAACTTAGGCAATTTATCAATATTTGAATACAAAATTGCTCTTATGTCTTTTTTTTCTTCTAAAATTTTTAAAGCACCCTCTTCATACTCAATTGCAGCAACGCCCTCCACATAGGTACTTGTTATAGCCTCAGCTGTTGCTTTATCTAAAGGCATGTTTAAGACAACAACAGAACCAAATGCGCTTCTCGCATCAGCATCTCTTGCCTTTACATAAATATCATCTAAACTATTTCCATTAAATTGTGTTGCAAATCCTGAAGGAATCAAATGCTTCATAACAGCTACAGAAGGCTTATTAAAAAATTTTAATACATCCAAGGCTCTTGTTACATCCATAAAGTTTGTAGCAGATAATCCACCCTTGCCTGTTTTTGCTAGTCTTATATTTGTAATTTCAGCTAATTTAATATCCTTAAATCTATATGCAGCTGCAGGCTGATTTGGATTTTCACCATATCTCAAATCAGATTCTTTTTCTAACCTTATTGATAATTCATCAGGAAACTCATTCTCAACAGCAGTTCTGTAAGTCTTTTTCATATCAGTAACATCAGTTCCTCTCGACATTTTAAACCTCCCCCATATTTTTTTCATCCACTGTTGTAAGGTCACATCTATTTTGTATTTTCATATCAAGTTCCATATCTTCTTTTTCATTTCCTAAATTATAATAAACAGCGCCAACACAAACCCTAAAATCATCTTTATCTTTTTTAGGTTCTAAAGATTCATAGACTGCTATAATAGCATCTAATGGATTATCCCATTCTATACCCACATCTAATGGTTCTCCAATAAAAGAAGACAGAGGATCTTTATTAACTCCTGTATAAGTTGATATCATTTTACCTCTGCCATTTATTAGAGGAACCTCAAAATAATTTCTAAAGGAAGAACCATCCTCAGCTCTTTTAATAATACTCAAAGCAGCACTATCTATATTCATACATCCGCTTATCCTTGGTGTATAACTTGGATCTGGTTCATAATCAAATCCTAAAAGAGCTTTTACTAATGTATTTATAGCAGATCTGTTATGGGAGCAATAATCTAAAATCCTATCTGTCTGCTTTCCATTGCTTATGCAAATAAATCTCTTTTGAACCATTATTGCATTGTATAATAACAAATCAGGATTTCCCTTTTTTAATATATCTTCATCAGTAGGTTCTAAATTAATATATCCAGAATCATATGATGTTTGATTCAAAACAAGTTTTCTCGCTTGACTAGATAAACTTCTACCAGTTATTACATATATAGCAACATTCTCACTCTTGTGACTTTTTCCCAATATAATAAATCTTCCAGGATACTCCATATCAGTTAATACCTCTAAACCTTTAACCATTTTAAACCCCCAATATCTTCAAGTGTTTTTTTATTATGATATTTCTCATAAACCCTTCTAACAATCTCTTTGCTTTCTCCTATATAATCAAAAGGATCAGCCAATCTCCTTAATGTATCTTGATCAACTAAACCATTTACTCTTTCATTACCTAATAAAACATCAATAAAAGGAATTTTATTATCCCACGCATATTTTGCTAGTTTTCCTAATAAATCATGAGCCTCGCTCCTTATCATGGGATCTTTAACCTTTCTATGATCTGTAACATAAGTTAATACCTTTTCTGATGTTACCACACCATAACTTCTTTCTACTCTTTCCTTACATCTCTCTTCTCTTAAACCAAGCCAATATACTATATTAGAAAGATTTCTTACACTATGATCAAAGAATTTAAAACCATCCTCTAAGTTTATTCTGCTATTGGCTGATGCAGCTAAATTTCTTGCATAAGGAAACTCACAATTAGCTAAAGAAGTCATCATATTTCCCTGAAAATAATTTCTTAAGGACATAACTTGTTCTTCATCTATAGGATTGCCATTTTTTGCATCTTTATGAGGCATACCAGAAGATCCTTTTCTCTTTTTTGGATTATTGTTAATAAATATATTAACATCATCGCTTCTCCCCCAAGCTATATAATTGGCTATATTATTTATTGTTTCACTTAATCTCACCACAACATATGTAACATCTGCATCAAACTCTAAACCAGGAACCTGTGCAGCAGCATCCATAAAACCTAAACCCAAATCATTACAATATTCTTTTTGTAAACAAATTCCATCAATACCTAATTCTTTAGCAGAATGATGATTTCCAGTTACATCCCCCCATTTTCCAATCATAGAATTTTCATATACAAATTTTAAAAGTTTTAATCCACTTTGTAACATTTCTGCATAATGAGAAAAAGCTCTACCCGCAACACTTGGAACAGCGTCATAACCATGTGTATTATCCATATGAACAACATCTATCCATTCTATTGATTTCTCTAATAAGATGTCTCTTAAATTTTCAACAGTGTCTGTAATAACCTCTAGAGATTTTTTTATTTGCAATGATTTAGCAGATTGAGTTGTGTCTGCACTTGTTCTTGCTTGATTAATATGTGGACGAGCCTTTTCACTTACTGCTTCCTCTAAAGAAAGGTTTATAGCAATTACATCATGACCCTTTAGATCTTCTAATTCTCTTATTCTATTTGGATCTATATGATCTAAAGAAGCTCTTTCACTTATTTCTGAAGCTAAATCTGCAGAGATTATGTCTGGATGTAATCTTGATAATGTTAATGCTGATTGACCCTGCACCTTTAAGCTAAATTCAAAAGTTTGCTCAGGACCCCATACCTCTACCATATCTAAAGTACCATATCTTCCTGCAGCAAGTTTTGTAGGATCTATAGAATACTCATCAGGAAACCTTTGTTTTGGTTTTGTTTTTTCTAAATTCATTTTCTCACCATCCATATAATTATCTTAAATATCCTCCAGATGATAAAGCATCCAATATCATCTGCTTTTTAGGCTCTTCTGTAATTACAGGTAATGTTTCAGTTATTTCTTCTCTTATGTCACAATATTTTATTACCCCTTCTCTTAAAACATTATCAGGCATCCAGTATTCAGCTAAAGCCTCTTTATCTTTATGAAGGCCTAAACTTTCAATATGGTCTCTAAAATGCTGTTTATCCTTTTGCACAATTGTAAATTCTTTTCTTTCTGGATTAAATACATATTCAGAAGCATCCCATATTCTAGAAGAATCAGGAGTAACACATTCATCAATTAATATTATTTTTCCATCAGGCAAATACCCAAACTCCCATTTTGTATCTGCAAGCAAATACCCCTTCTTTCTAAGATCAGAACTTATATGTTTATATAATCTAAAAGCAGCATCTATTACAAAATCAAGATCACACTCTCTCCTTAAACCAAATTTTTTATAATTTTTTAATATAATCTCTTTATCAATCTTAGGATCATCTTCACTTGGATCTAGACCTTCAAATTCAGGAATATCAAAATCTCCAGCCTTTCCTTTTGCTGTCGGAGTAAATACAACTTGCTCTAATTTTTCATTTTTTCTATAACCTGGTCTTAAAAAAGCCCCACAAAAATTCATCCCCCTTTCAGGTCCGTTTTGCTTGACATATTCATTCCATCCAGATCCAGTTAAATAATTTCTAAAAACCATTTCAACAAGAATAGGGTCAGCTCTCTGAACTAACCAAGTATTTGGTGCTACTGTTTCAACATAATGATTAGGTATTATTCTTCTTGTTAAATCAAAATAAAATGCAGAAATTGCATCAAGATTTTCACCTTTACCATAAACCTGTCTTCTATGAACAACATCATGAGTAGAAAGATCATCACTTGACATTATTAATAAAAAACCATTTCCAATATCATAAACAACTCTTACTTTTCCCAACTTAGGATTTTTTATACATTCAATCTCAGGATAAATCTCTTTAACAAGAGTGTTTCCTAAAATCTCTTTTGTGATTAATCTTTCATCTATTGGCATTTTATTTCCTTGATACAATCTCACCTTTTGGGCTTATACCTACACCAGTAATAGGGCATCCCATATATCTATCATGATCTGCAATATATCTTATTAAATCATTAGGAAGTCCCTTAATACCTGTTTCAACATAATGAGCTCTTGCATCTTCTATCTTTTGGTTTAGATGTAATGGATTACCTTCAACTTCTGTCCCCCAAAGATCCCACCAGTAATTTGATGTATAAATAGGCACCACAGAACTTAAATCAAGAGGAACTTCTCTTAAAGTTCTTCCATCAAATCTATAATCTGTGCAAACCTTTAAATTTAAACCCTGAACAACATCAGCCCTTGTTACAATAATTTCATTACAGGTATTAAGCAAAACAGACCTTTTTACAATAAGCCAATCAGGATATCCTACTCTCCTTTTTCTGCCAGTAGTTGCACCAATCTCATCACCTATTTTAGCAACAATTTCTCCAAACTCATCCTTTGCTTCAGTAGGCATAATCCCTTCTCCAACCCTTGTAGGATATATTTTTTCTACCCCAATAACCTTAACCATAGTTCTTGGTAGACCTAGACTACTAAAGGCATTTGGAGCAAGAAGATGGGAAGAAGTAATATCAGGAATAGTGCCCATATTTACATCTAACATAGTACCTTGAGCACCCTCTATAATTATATGATTTCCTTGATTTAAGTAATCCTCAAATAATCTATATTCTAATCTTTCTGAAAATTGAGTTAGTTCTTTTCTTATTGGATCATGTACACTTATTAATTCTTGGCAAAGATTATCTAAAGTTCTATCCTCTAAAACACAAGTAAGTAATTCATCTAATTTTAATTTTAAGACAGCCATTAGTCTATCATGAAATCTATCTGAAATATAATCCCTAAAAGTAATCCTTGTTTGTCTTCTAGCATTATCCTCATAAAAAGCCCCTATACCATTTCTTGTTGTTCCAATCTTTCTTTCAGAATTATCTTCTCTCCACCCATCAATCTTTCTATGATAATCAAATAAAATACCAACTCTTTCAGAAATCATAATTCTTCCATTATACCCAAATAATTCTCTACCTTGATCTATTTCACGTTTAAATTTTTCAGGATCAAAAGCAACATCGGGTCCAATCGCAATATCTGTATTCCCAACAATACCGCTTGGAGCAGCGTGTGTTACAAATTTAGCTAATTCTCCCTTTAAATTAGTACCATAAATAGTATGTCCAGCATTAGGCCCACCTTGGAATCTTACAACAACAATTCTTTTTTCAGGATTAATAAGTTTAGCACGTTCAATACTATTATCAACTAAACGGCCTTTACCTTCATCACCCCATTGAAGTCCAACATAACATTCTAAAACCTGTTTTGTATTATTCATTATCTTACCTTTTAAATTTTTAATTTATTTTTTTACACTTATATCATGAACATCGCTTACAATTCTGCTGGATTCTATTGATAATAATTCCAGTACAGAATTTTTTCTAAATTCATCTAAGTTCATAGATCCAGCATTACTTAAAGCAGATTTTATCTTTTTTATATCCTTATTCAAATTAGGTTTTAATCTTCCTGCATAGGGTATTGTTCCCTCCTCTCCTTCAGGAAAAAATGTTGTTTTACTAAAATGTCCATATCTGTCTAAATTCTGAGCTCTTAAAGAACCCTCTCCCCATGTTTCAACATATCTCATTCTATTTTCATCTCTCGTTAAAGTTTTATTTTCATCAAGTTTATCTGCAGCAGCTTCATAAAATCTATTAAAGTAATAACCCATCATCATGCCATCAGCTATTGTTAAAGTTACTATCATATCAGCTGCATTTACTATACCACCATCAATAATTATAGGAACATATCTTCTCTTTTCTTTAAAGTATTGAGATCTCGCCTTATCAGCACTAATTAAAGCACTCATAGGGGCTCTTCCAACAGCCTTTTCTCTTTGTGTAGAGCATATAGAACCAGGAGACATCCCAACTTTTACAATATCTGCACCGCATCTCATTAAAAATAAAGCCCCGTCATAAGTTATTACATTACCAACACACAAAGGTACTTTTATCTTCATACCTTTCTTATATTCTATAATGAGGTCTTTAACAAATTCACTATAAGCATCAGATGTATCAACAACTATTAAATCAACGCCAGCATCAACAATTGCTCTTACTCTCTTCTGCCATCCTTCATGGGTTGATATAGCAGCACCAATCTTTATCTCTTCTATGTCTTTTCTAAAAGCTAATTTAACCAATCTATTTTGAGCATCAAGAACCACAAGATAATTTTTGTTCTTATCTCTCAGCATTTTTTTTGCTTCACTTACATATATTTTTGGATCATTACAACATAATATCTCATCTGATCCAAAACCAATCATAGCAGATTTAACATTATCTGCTTTACTAACATTCTTTTCAAAATAGTGTTGCTCTGTAAACATACCCAAAAAAACATTATTCTTATCTACAATAGGGATAGTAGAATGTCCAACCCTTTCTATTTCTTTCAAAACCTCTTCTACTGTAACATCCTCTCTTTTAGTTACAGGATCCTCAACAAAACTCATTTCATAACTCTTTATTTTTTTTATTATTCCTACCTGATCTTCTAAAGGTAATCTTACAGGTAATACACCTAAACCTCCTTCCTTTCCTAAAGCCAGTGCCATATCAAAACCAGTAACAGAAGACATAGCAGCACTTAATAAAGGTATTTTAAGTTTAAGATTAAGATGAAGGATTGCTCTAAGGCTTATATTTTTTATAATACAATCTTTACTAGAGTAATTAGTAAGAAGACTAAACTCATGGAAGGTTCTTCCAGGTTCCGTTATTATTTTTTTAACCAAAATATCACCAAATAAGAGAAAAACCAGTTTCTATATATACCTTTCTATTTGTTATCATTTTATAATGATTTCAAAAATTGGAAAACATTTTAAAATTATATATTACTAATAAGTAGTCACAAATAGAAAGATTTATAAACCAAAATTTCATTAAAATATTGATTAAAATGAATATAGAACAATATCTAACAGGAATAGAATCTTGTAAGGATACACAAACACTTACAGATAAATATGGCATTTATTTTGATAATATGTTCTTTTTCATTAGATCAGAAGATCCAAAAGCTACTTTTGAAAAAATAAGATCAGACATTGGAACTCATAAATGTTTAGAAAATTATTTTCTTGATGAAAGAGATCTGATGTATGGTCGTGTATCTTTTGTGAGAAGAGATACACCATGTAGTGAAGGAGTAATAAGTCCAAATCCCCATAGTGCATATAAAAAAGCATTAGATTTAGACCACCAACTTTTGGTTATGTTTGGTAAATCATTAAATAAGGATTTTACAGAGGATGACTCTGTTTTAGCTATAAAAGACATGATAGGAGATTTTTCAAGATACTTTATTGAAGAAGGAATAAAATCAATACTATTAACCAATCATAGTGAAGATGCAGACATAAAACAAGGAATATTTATCAATACATCTTAAATATCTCTTTCTTAACTTTATAAAATTCATTTTCCTTAATAGAAATTCTTATTCTTTTCATAAGTTCCTGTAAAAAATAAAGATTATGATAACTCTTGTATCTCTTACCTATGGGTTCATTAATATTGGAGAGATGATAGATATAAGCCCTTGTAAAATTTTTACAAACAAAACAATTACATTCCTTATCTATTGGATTAAAATCATGCCTATATCTTGATTTGTCGATGAACAATTTTCCACTAGATGTAAACAAGGTATTATGTCTAGCATTCTGAGTTGGAAAAACACTATCAAAACAATCTATTCCTTGTTCAATGCATTTTACTAATTCTCTAGGACTTCCAACACCCATCAAATATCTTATCTTTTCTTTAGGTAAATAAGGTTTAACATAACTAATTATTTTATGCATTTCTTCTAGAGGTTCTCCTATAGCTAATCCGCCTATAGCAATTCCATCAAAGTCCAAAGAAGTCATAAATCTTGCTGATTTTATTCTTAAATCCTTATAGAAATTTCCTTGTATTATCCCAAAGAGAAGCTGATTTTTATTTTTATGTTTTAAACATTCTTCTCCCCACTTATGGGTATTTATTAAAGAATTACTAGCCTCTTTATAACTTGCTTTGTAAGGAGACATATCATCTAATGCCATAGCAACATCAGATCCTATTTTTCCTTGAATCTCCATAATTTTCTTAGGAGTTATCAAATGTTTTTCATTATTAAAAGGGCTTTTAAAATGAATTCCATGCTTACTTATTTTCTCAAAAAATTCTCTGCTTATTTGAAAACCTCCACAATCAGTAAAAATTACCTTATCAAAGTCCATAAATCTATGAATCCCTATTTTTTCCAATACATCTAAACCAGGCTTTAAAGATAAAATAAATGCATTACAAATAATAGCATCAACCTTCATTCTTATGTAGTCATCAGAACTAATAAATTTTCCAGTTCCTAATGTGGCTACAGGCATAAAGAAAGGTGTTTCTATCTTACATGTTTTTGTTTTTAAAACCCCATATCTAGCTTCACTTTTACTTTTATTATCCTGGCTTATTAATTTAAACATAAAATAAAAAGAATATCTTATTTATATAAATTTAACCTAATTAGAGAACTTAACTAGAGATTATTACTTCTTCTTCAGAGCCCTTAATTAAGTTCCAATCCAATTTTATTAGCTGTTTTATTGCAGGGTTATTAATATTCAATTTATATAAATCAGATTTTCCAACCCTTCTTGTTTTTACAACTATATTGTTTTTTTCTAATCTGCTCCAAAAAGTTTGTAATGTAAAATAACTTACATTAGAATTTTTAGCTATTTCTGTTAAAGGGTAATCAAATAATTGAAAGGTTATTAAAAAATCTAAAACCTTCATTGTAGGATTGTTTCCAAATACCTCTTTGAATACATTTTCCATTTTCATAAAAAGGTTAATGAGTTACTGTTTATTTACTTTTTCTTTAGTATCATAAACAATACAATTCCAGATACTATCAAGCTTACTAAATTGTAAAATGCTAAATCCTTTAATCCTGTTGTATATCCATCATAAACTAAAAAAGCTACTCCAATAATATAACTTACAACAAAAAAAGTCTGAATATCTTTTTTACCCCTTAAAGAATAGCCTAATTGTATAGCCCATCCAAAAATTATAAACAAAAGCCCAATAACTCCAATTTCCATAAAAACGCCTCCTTTAAAATTTAAAATTATACTGAATTATAATCCATGAGTTATACTATTTAAAAAACTTTATATACTCTAAACAATTACAAATATATATGAAATTTAACAATAATTTCCTTCTTAATAATTTTTGATAGTGCATCGGCCCTAAAATAATTTAAAAATAATAAACATAATCTTTTTATATTCTGAAAATAAATTCTTATGGGATTAAAATGTACATATCAATTGAAAAGGCAATAAAAAAAGGTAAAGGTAAAGTATCTTTAAGAGGCTGGGTATATAGAGAGCGAGGCTCATCTAAAATAAAATTTGTTGTTCTAAGAGATTCTTCAAATATCATACAGTGTGTTATTGAAAAAGACAAGATAAGTGAAAAAGAATGGCAAGATGCTAAAAAATTATTGATTGAAAGCTCTGTAGAAATAGAGGGAACAATAAAGAAGGATGAAAGAGCTCCAACAGGATATGAAATAAATGTTTCTAAGCTTAATGTTGTACATTTTGCTGAAAAATATCCCATAACTAAAGATCAAAGTGAGGAATTTTTATTAGATGTAAGACATTTAGCAATAAGATCTAGAAAGCTAACATCATCATTAAAAATAAGATCTACTGTAATGGGAGCCTTACATGAATGCTTAAGAAAGAAAGGGTATATAGAAGCAGAAGCACCTAGTTTTAATGCAGCCACAAGTGAAGGAGGAGCTGAAGTCTTTAAACTAGATTACTTTGGAAGAAAGGTCTTTTTGACACAATCCTGGCAATTCTATGCAGAAAATTTTATCTATGCTTTTGAAAAGGTATATGCAATGGCTCCTTCATTTAGAGCAGAAAAATCTAGAACAAACAGACATTTAACAGAATTCTGGCATTGTGAAGTAGAAGCTGCTTGGGAAAATATGGATTATATTATAAAAGTTGCAGAAGACTGCATTATGTATTCTATTAAAGAGGTCTTGAAAAATAATAAAACAGAGCTAAATGTCTTAGGTGTTGAAGAAAGTCATCTTAAAAATATAAAAATACCTTTTCCAAGAATTACATATAAAGAGGCAATAGAAATTTTAAACAAAAAAGATTACAAAATAAAATATGGAGAAGACTTTGGTGTAAATGAAGAAAGAGAAATAGCAAGTTATTACAATAACTTTGTTGTTGTTACTAACTATCCATTGGAACTATTAAAATTCTATCACGGTGAAGATCCAAAAAATCCAGGAACAGGAACAAACTTTAATCTTATGGCCCCAGGAATTGGAGAAACAGTAGATGGCTCTCAAAGAGAACCAGATCTAAACAAGATAGTAGAAAGACTAAAAAAAGCCAACATAGACTTAGGTGATTCTAACTGGTATCTAGATTCAAGAAGATATGGAGCTGTTCCTCACTCAGGTTTTGGTTTAGGAACAGAAAGGCTTGTTCAATGGATATGTAAACTAGACACAATCAAGGATGCAATACCATTCCCAAGAACGCCAACAAGGGTTTATCCATAATTTCTTTTATTTATTAAAAAAGATAATATTAAAAACTTAAACATCTTATATAGATTATGAAAGAAAAACAAATCATTGCAGTAGATTTTGATGGTGCTTTGTTAAAATCAAGACCTTTTAATGAAGCACATAAAAGATGGTTCTATTTAATGTCCATATTATTAAAAGATGATTCAATCAATAAATATGCTTCTCTAGAGAATTATTTTGATAAAGTACATGAGGTTATGAAAAGATATCTAGGAAATGTTGATGAAGAAACAAGAACAATATTTGCTAGAAGTCTTTATGCCATGGTTACAATCGCTGAAGTCAAAAAAGAAGATTTAATTTCTGAATTTGTTCAATACTTAAAAAGTATTAAAAGTAAATATAAATTAGCTCTAATAACAACAGCACCAGAATCTTCTGTAGAACCAATCTTAAAAAAACTAGACTGTTTCGAATTATTTGATATTATCTACAAAAGCCCTGTAAACAAACAACCAAATAAAAAAGAGTTGTTTGAAGAATTTATTAAAAAATATGGAAAACCAATATTTTATATTGGAAAGGGTGATAAAGACATAATAACATGTAAAGACTTAGGAATTAAATCTATATCTGTAAGCTGGGTTTCTAAAGGACAACTCAAAGGAGATTATGATATTAAAACAGTTAAAGAGCTAAAAGATATAATTGAATAAGGGTTAAAAAGCTTTAAATATCAAAAAATTCATAATAAAAATATGAAAAAAGAAGAGGGCCTTAAAAAGTACCTTTCAGTATTACTAATGTTGGCAGTTCTAATAATTATTTTATTTTTATTTTCAGCATTACAGACACCACAAACATCAAATAGGGATATAACAGGATACAGCATAAGTATTGATGAATGTAATCATCTATATAACACCAAAGCCAAAGACTTTTGTCAAGGCTCAATAATAGTAAGCAAAGCAATGTTTACTAGAAATATAGGTTTATGCAATGATTTAGTAAAGAGCGATGAAAAAAGCATATGTACTGATAGTGTTCTATTAATACAGGCATTGGAAAATAAAGATAAGTCCTCCTGTAACAACATATTAGATTCAGAAATAAAAAATATATGTTTAACTTCTACATAAAGTTTATATAAACTATTTCTCCTGTTTATGTATATGAAATTATTATTTAATGAACAGAAGAAAGCCGCTTTAAATAAAGATAAATCAAATATAGGATCTATAGATGAGCCAATATTAAAAACTATAAATTTAATCAACTCATCTAAAAATTATTACACAACAAGTTCATGTTCTGGAAGAATTATATTAATTAAAATATCTCAAAATGGAAAAAAGAACGAAGCAGAATTTCTTTTTAGAACACATTCTAAAACAAGCCTTAAAGAACTTAAGCAATATTTAAAGCCATTAAAAGAGGAAATATGGCTAAGACAAGAACCATTAATAATTCATGTATGTTCAAAAAGCTTAGAAGATGCTTTAAAACTATTAAATACAGCAAGACTCTGTAGTTTTAAAAAATCAGGTATTATGAGCTATTCAAAAAGAATAATTTTAGAGATTAATGGTATAGAACAGATATCAACAATAGTATCAAAAGATAACAAGATCTTGGTAGATGATGACTATTTGAATGTACTAATACAAGAGGCAAATCAAAATCTAGAAAGAATAATGATTAAGATAGAGAGATTTAATAAACTATTGATAAAATAAGAATAAAAAAATAAAATGAAAAAGTTAATAGTCTTTGATATGGATGGCATTATTTTCGAGCATTTTAATTTTTGGTTAGAACTTCATAAAGCCTACAATACATATGAAGAGGGCATTATTCTAACAAAAAAATATCTAAAGACAGATTATCAAAAGCTTGTGGATGAGGTTATAGGAAGACTATGGAAAGGGAAATCTTCTAGTATATATTTTGATTTAATTAAGAAAGCAAATTATGTTAAGGGGGCTAAAGAGACATTAAAGGAATTAAAGAATAAAGGCTATAAGATAGGTATAGTCTCTTCAGGCCCCTCTGACTTAGCAGAAAGAGCAAAAAAGGAATGTAAAATAGACTATTATTTCACAAATAAATTACTTATTAAGAACGGAAAAATAACAGGTTCTAAAGATATAAAATATTGGCCAATAAGGCACGGAAGTAAAAAAGATCCATTAAAAGAAATCTGTAAATTAAGTAATACAAAAATAAAAGATTCAATAGTTGTTATTCATGAAGACAGCGATCTAGAAATGGCTCAAGAAGCGGGTTTTGTTATTGGCTTTAATCCATCTAAAGAAATAAAAACATATTGTAAGGTTATAATAAAAGGTGATGATCTAAGAGAAATTTTAAAATATGTCTAAAACAAATTTAAACCAAATATAATCCCTAATATAAACATTAACATTATTAATGCCCCGATTAAATAATTCTTATTTAAGCTATATTCTGGTTTTCTATCACCATATTTTTTAGCCCGATAAAACATTAAAATAACAATAATTCCTTCAATTCCTCCAGTTAAAACACCGCTTACATTAATTATGTCTCTAAAATTAACATTCCTAAATAATAATAGAAAGATGAAAGGGATAAAACAAACAAGAGCCCAGCTTACATATTTATTCAATTTGTAATCATAATTATACATCTCCTTTAAAGCTAAACCTAAAGCCAAGAAACCCGTTGAAACAGCAAACAAAGCAAACAAATTTCCAAATAAAACAATCTGCCATCCAAAAATATTACTTAAACCCAAAGTAGCAATTTCAGTAGTATTTTTTCCAGTAACACCAACAACAACAAAGGCAAACAACAAATAAACAACCATAGGTATTAATGCACCTATCATTATAGCCTTTTTCAAATCTTTCTTATTTTTTACAAGTTCTTCTTTCATTTCAGGAACAGCAGCTAATCCCAGATAAGCAAACAAGATTATACCGTAAGGGTAAAATAGATATGATACATTAACTGATTTAAGATTACTAAAATCTATTTTTGTAAAACCAACTAAACATATTATTAGAACAACAAAAATCATCATACCTGATATTATAAATTCTGATTTCACAATAGTCTTAAATCCAAATAAGACAATTAAAGCCATTAAAATAAAATATCCAATAAGGTAATAAATTACAGGGCCTGTAAAAATAGCACTTAAACTTTCACTTCCAACAATTAAATAAGCAATTAAAGCTCCATAAATGCCTAATGTCATAGTAATTGAAATTATTATCTTGCCAAATTTTCCAAGGTATCTTTCAGCATATCCTGTTAATTGATGATCTCCCTTTGTTCTTAAAACAATCTCTCCAAAGAATAAGTTTATAGTCATTATAGCTAGGCCTATTAATATAATAAATAAAAATCCTATCAGAAATCCAGATTTTGATATTACGTAAGGTATTCCTAAAACACCGGCACCAATAGTCATTCCTATTAGTATAGATACAGCTTCATATACCTCTTTTTTCATAATATAACTTAAAAGTTTCTTATTTAAATAAGTTTTTAACTTAAAATTTGTAGTGATTATACAATAACTCTTTTCTTATTTTTTATATACCTATAAATAAAAAATATGCCTAATAACAAGACAATTATAAAAACAATTATTGAAATATATTCAGAATAAATTCTAACCATATGCCAATTCTTTCCTAATAAGTATCCTAGATAAGCCAAAAATCCATTCCATAATGTGGCTCCAATCAAAGTGTAAATAATAAACTTCTTCAAGTTCATCTTTCCAACACCTGCAGGAATAGAAATTAAATGTCTTACAACAGGTACAAATCTACTAATGAATATGATCTTTTCCCCTCTTTTTTTAAACCATGCTTCAGTCTTTTCAAGATCACTAGCATCCAATAATAAATATTTGCCAAACTTTAATACAGTCTTTTTCCCACCATAAAATCCAATATAATAAGAAATCAAAGATCCAATAATGCTTCCTAATGAACTAAATAACATCACAAGAACAAAATTAAATTTGCCCTCAGCAATTAAAAAGCCGGCAAAAGGCATAACAAGCTCAGAAGGCAAAGGAAATATCATGCTTTCTAAAGCCATTAATATTAAGATCCCAGGATACCCTAAGAAAAGAATAGTGTCTTTAGCAAACACCGCTATGTACTCTAAAACTACTGTAATTATATTCATAAATAATAGTATTTTTGTAGAGATTATAAATCTTGCTGAAAATATAAAATTATTATTTCTTGTTTATTATATCATAAACCCTTTTTTTATTCTTTTCTAATTCTTTTTCATTTAAACAATCTAGCTCATGAGGAAAAATTATCCAATCATTTGTTTCATGAACATAAAAATCAGGCTTTAATTTAGTTTTGTTTCTAGAAGGCTTAAAATAAACAGTAGCAATTTTAAGATTTTTAGGATAATTATTCTTTAATCTATTTTTAAGATCAATTAAGATTCCTTCCATAGACCTTCCAGTGTCAAATACATCATCTATTATCAATAAAGAACTTTTTGAATTCAAGTTCTTTTCTAAAAAACCTAAACCACTTACTCTTACTTTCTCTTGTGTTTCATCAATCCCCTTATAGAATTCTGTTTTTATAGGAAAGTGATTCATCTTTAATCCTTTATATTTAAAAAATTCCTGTATTGCTATTGCAGGAGGAGTTCCACCCCTCCATATTCCTACTAAAAAATCAGGCCTAAACCCAAAATCATAAATATTCTTAGCCAGTTTAAAAGAATCCAATAAAAAATCTTCTGGTTTAACATATATCTTTTCCATGATAAAAAAATATTTTTCTTATTTAGATTATCTTATATATCTAATTATTAAAATCATTTCAATCTTAAATCTTTTGCAACAGACTTATTAATCTTTTCTGCTATTTCATCAACATCTTTTTGTGTTAGTTTACTTTTTTTTGTAAGTCTATCCATAATCTCTAAATCATTTATTTTTTCAACTATAGTTTTTCTAACTATTTCACTCCATCTTATCTCAGAGTGTTCTTTCATTTTTACATGCAAATCTTCTGGTATAGCTAATGTTATATTTGGCATTTTTACCTCCTATGTGAATATATGTGATTACACATATATAAATCTTTCGGTTCTTTTTCAGTTAAACTGAATAAACACTAATTTTATAAAGAAAATCTCTTTAACAGATTTAAAGGGTCTGTAACATAACTTGGATCGTGTGGTCGGCTTCAAAAGGGCTAAGGACCGATTAATCAGAGTTCAAATCTCTGCAGGCCCATTAAATAAATTATAGGGGTTGTATGCTAATCTGGTTAGGCTTCGTGCTTAGGGAAATGCTTTTATAAAAAGCACGCGACCCCAGTTCAAATCTGGGCAGCCCCAATCTTTTTATACTAAAAAATTATATAAGTTATATGAAGAAATTGACTTTTATTTTGTTATTAACCTTATTTCTAATAAGTTCTTGTTCTAAACAAGAAAATTCTAATACAAACATCAATAATAATCAAGATACTCAAAATGCTCAAGACATTCAAGATATTAGTGTAGAACAAAAATGCATTGATTTATGTTTACAAGAACTTGACAAAGGCACAAATCTTGAAAATGGACCCTGTCTATCTAATGAAATACAAGTAGATTGGGTTTGTGACATAGCTCATAATCCTAGACAATCAATAGATAATCAACAAGAAAATCAATGCTCAAGATTTAGACAAGGTTTAACACACCATTTTGTTGAAGTTTCTCCTGAATGTAACTTTATTAGGAAGTTTTAAATATTAAATTATTAGTTCTTTATTTATGGAAAACCAAGAAGGTATTACAGTAAAGAAAGAAGACGACTTCTCAGAGTGGTATACTCAAGTTATTCAAAAATCTGACTTAATAGAATACACAGATGTTTCCGGTTGTTATATATTAAGACCTACATCTTACGCTATTTGGGAAACAATCAGAGAGTATCTTAATGAAAAGATAAAAAAATCCGGCGTTAAAAATTCATACTTCCCTTTATTAATCCCAGAATCACTTTTAAAAAAAGAGAAAGAACACGTTGAAGGTTTCAATCCTGAAGTAGCCTGGGTTACTGAAACAGGAGATACAAAACTAAATGAAAGACTAGCCATAAGACCAACATCAGAAACAATTATGTATCCTGCTTATAAAAAATGGATCCGTTCTTATAAAGATTTACCACTAAGATTAAATCAATGGAATAATATAATACGCTGGGAATTTGCTCACCCAGTACCTTTCTTAAGATCAAGAGAATTCTTATGGCAAGAGGGTCATACTGCGTTTGCAACAAAGAAAGGAGCTGAAGAAGAAGCTTTAGAGATTTTAGAGTATTATAAACAAGTTTTTGAGAATTTATTATCTGTACCTATGTTAAAAGGAAAGAAATCAGATAAGGAAAAATTTGCCGGTGCAGATTCAACATTAAGCGTAGAAACATTTTTACCAGCAGGAAAAGGCATACAGGGTGCAACATCTCATAATCTAGGACAGAATTTTTCAAAAGTATTTGACATATCATTTTTAGATAAAGATAGCAACAAACAATTTGTCTGGCAGAATTCATGGGGGTTATCAACAAGGAGTATTGGTATAATGATAGCCATGCATAGTGACAATAATGGTTTAATTTTACCACCAAAAGTAGCTTATAATAAATTAGTAATTGTTCCAATTATATTTGACAAAACAAAAAATACCGTATTAAAGGAAGCAAAAAAATTACAGAACAAATTAAAGAAATACAATCCAATCTTAGATGATAGAGAAGATTATAGTGCAGGATGGAAATTTAATGAATGGGAATTAAAAGGTATTCCAATAAGAATTGAAATAGGCCCTAAAGACATAAGCAAGAATCAAGTCATTTTAGTAAGAAGAGATACACTAAAAAAAGAAACAGTAAGAATACAAGACACAGAAAAGATAATAGAAAAAACCTTAGAGAGTATACAATCTGATCTGTTTAAAAAAGCTGATAAATTCATAAAAGATAATACACTTGAACCTAAAAATATTAATGATTTTAAAAAAGCAGTAGAAGATAAAAGATTAATAAAATCATATTGGTGCAAAAATAGGGAATGTGAAGACTCTATTAAGGAAAAGACAGGAGCCAAAATATTAAATCTACCTTTTGAAGAAAAGAAAGGTAAATGCATTTATTGTGGTAAAGATGGAATATTAGCTTATTTTGCAAAGTCCTATTAAAGAATCTTGGAGAGTCCTATCAAAATCTATCAGAACATCTCTCTTATCTTATTTCTAAAAACAAGTAATAAAACAAGCATTATTATTAAAACCCACCACCAGCCAATCTTTACATAAAATGGAACATCATTAACATTAATGTCAAGTTCTTGTTCTAATTGATAAGGCATTCCATTATTATCTTTATATTCTATTTTTATTTTTCTTCCACCCTTATAGAAATAATTTCCTTTAAAAGGTATAACAAATTCCTCATTACCATCAAAGTCATTTAAATCAAAAGCTGTATTCTTATTTACTTTAATTAGTACATTATAGGCTTTAGAATCTGATTTTAATCTAAATTTTATTTCACCTTCATTATTATAAGAGATTACATTAGGATATGTTAAATTTTCAATCCTTAAATTAGGACTTTTTAAAACATTTATATCCACATATTCATACTTTGTTATTTGATTATTATTAGCAAGTATAGAATACTCCTTATTGCTTTCGTTAAGTTTAAATGAGAATTCAACATTCTTTGATTCAGCTATAAATAAATCAATACTTTTACATTCATTTAAAAAACATACCTGTAAGTTATTAAGATTAATATTTCCAATATTTTCAATATTACAGAGCAATTTTCCACTCTCATAAGTATAGAAGGTCTCCTTAGAGGGATTGCATAATATCTTTAAATCAAATAAATAACTCTGCTCTTCCTCTTCTTCTAATTCATCTATCTTATTTTGTGCTTCTTCTAAAGTATATGTATCATAATCGTAATCATACTGAAGACTTTCAGAATCTTGCGAATTAAATGAATCAATAACTTCAACAGTAGAAGTATAGATATAACCCGGTTCTAAATCATTAGGTATATGTAACATCCAAAAAATACTCTTTTCCTCTTGGGGCTTTAAAAAGACATCTTGTCTATTGTTTTCTATTAAATCAGGAGATTTTGTTACAAAAACAGATGTTGACATATAAAAATTATTTTCATTCTTTAATTTTATCTGTATAGGTACATAACTGTTAGGCCCAACATCATTCTTTAGTAAGATTAGATCTAAGCTTATATATTCTGGATTTAGCTCTCCAGTAGATATCAAATTTGCTTCAATATCCATATTGACATTTACATCAATATCATTGGCTAACCACCCATAATTAGCACTAGACTCTTTAGCATCCAAACTTTCTTTCATCTTAATATGAGATGCATCAACATAACCAAATTGCCCATAAGTAACATCATAAGGTATCCATCCATAATCAGGAAAGTAAACTTCAGCCCAAGCATGATTACCAAAACCATTTATGGTATTTGAATAACTTACACCAGAAACAAATTTTGCAGGAATTCCTACTGATCTTAGCATAGCTATAAACAAAGCATTTAATTCATCACAAACCCCCTGCTTATTATTTAAGACCCAAACAGAATTTTGAACAAGCTCAGCTGTTTGCGTATTCAAATCATAGTTTATGTTTTCCTTTGTCCATAAACCAAGTTTAAAAACAACCTCATATAAATCATCTTCACCCTGTACTATCTCATTAGCCTGTTGTATTATCTCACTATTATTTGAATTTATATAATCAGTTGACTGTAAATAAATATTAATATCATCAGGTAAATCACTTATTATAGGAAATCTTATTTTTTCATCTATTTGCTTTAATTTAAATTCACTTTCTATATCATAATCCAAACCATACTGAATTTGATCTACATTTGGATTATTCCATTTATAATAAATATAATCTTCACCTTCCTCTATTTCATCACTATAAATAAGATTCTTACTTGTTATCTTTTGAAAATCATCTTCCCTGGGAAAAAACGTTAGATTAGCAAATATATATTCTATATCTCGATTTGATGATAAATAATCAATATTTATAAAAGAATTTATCTTGCTATTGATATTCAACTGTTTATATTCCTCATATGTTTCATTACTTGCAATAACTTGAGTAACTAAAAACATTAAGAACAGAAACAAAGTAATCAGTTTTTTCATAAAAACTAAAAGGTTTTGTTTGTTTATATAATTTTAGTTTATATTAATTTATTGAAATTTTCTATAAACTTATATAAGTCAAATTTATTGATATTGACTCCGCAAGCAAAATCATGGCCTCCACCATAACCGTCTAAATCTTCAAGAGATTTATTTATTAATTCTGGTAATTTTATTTTACTTGACCTTAAACTTAATTTAACCCTATCATCTTTAATTCTGCCAACCATAATTATCTTATCTGGATATCTATACATCAATTCATTGCTTAAATCAGCTGTAAAGCTCATCTTTGAAGAGGCATATGTAAAAACCATTAATTTGCCCTTTGTTTCAATCTCTAAAGCCTTATCTAACAATTCTTGATAATTCTTATTTACACCCTCATAATTTTTGTATATATAACTGCCCTGAGGACTTTTTTTGTCTAAAATTTCATAAGGATCTTTTATCCTGGTTAATATCCTAATGGATTTATTTACCTCAGAGGTTCTATTCTTAAGTATAAAAGAAAATATTCTAACAAGTTCCCCAAACTTACTTTCAAACAATATTGTTTCTGGTTTTCCTAGATCATTAGGAAATAAGTCCTTATATTTTTCAGAAAACTCCTTTACACTAGCGAGACAAAAATCACCTATTATCCCTATTAAAGCTATCCATTCATCCTGCTCAACTATTTTGTAACACCAATAAGTAACTGGCCTGTTATCTTTACTGTCATTAATTAATGGATTAAAATATTTAACTCCTTTCATGTCTATAATTGGATGGTGATCTATCCAAATTATTGGCACATTTATTTTCTCTATAAACTCTTCATCTATTAATGGTTGATCTAATATAACAACGAGATCAGGGCAATATTCCTCAACCCTTCTTAAATAAGAAATGTCTAATTTAGGAGAGGCTTTTATAACGACACCATTACCTTTATTAAAATATCTTTTAAGCAACAAATAAGAACATAAACCATCAGGATCATCATCAAAGAAAAATAGAGGATTATCTGCTTTAATCAATAGTTCTTTAATTTGTTCCAGGCTTATTTTCATTTTTCACTTTGTCAAAAGCCTTGTTGATATCATCTGTAGACCAACCAACACCCAAAAGCTTCTCTTTGATAACTGCTTCTGGAATTTTATAATTTAAATTCTTTTTTATATAACTTTCTATTGTATTATCTTCCATACTCTGTTTAGCTTTATTCATAACATCTTTATCTATCTTTATTTTTCTTCTTTTTTCTAAAAAGCCTATTAACGCAAAACTAAATAATAAGAAACCTACAGCACTGACTATATAAATTAAGATGCTCCCAAAACTTGTCTTTTCTATCTTTACACACTGATGAGAAACACAAACTTCATCATCACCACATTTAACATCATAAGGGCAACTTAAACAAGTTTCACCAGAATCTGTTTGGTTATTACCACACAAACTAGTCATATTATCTTGTGTTTGATTATCTACAGATGAACCACTTACTGTAAGCGGCCAAGTAATTGAGCTAGTTGTATAACCATCAGAAACAAAAACAGTTAAATTATAATTCCCTATAGTCTGTACTAAAAAAGTATAACTAGAATTTGTGCTAACAACCTGGTTATTTAAATACCACGTTACAGTTAAAGGATCATTATCAATATCAGAAAAAGTTATATTAAATACCTGAGGAACCCCAACAATTACATCAGGAATACTTAATGGATAAAAAGAAGGTATAGATGGAGCATGGTTACTAGCACTTGAATTAATAACATTTAATGTTATATTATTACTAGATATGTTATATTGACCATCATGAGCAGTAAAAACAATATATTCTGTACCAATCCAATTTAATTGAGGACTAAATATTACATTTTCTCCGTTTATATAAACAGTTATATACTGTAAACTACTATAGGTGTAATTCAAGGTATTATCAACATCAGAAAAATAATCTCCCAAATCTAATGTTTTATTTGTATTCTTTGTTATAGTTTGTATACTTATGTTCTCTTCAAAAATAGGAGCATCATTAACACCAGTAACATTTAATAAAATAGGATTAGAACTAACACCATTAGATATAAATATTACAGTCTCTGAACCATGCCAGTTAGCTGCTTGAGTGAAATTTACAAAACCATTATTCATTATTTGTATAATTACATTACTATTTCCAGAAACACTATAAGTGGTAGCATTTTTAAAATATATGCTTAAATTAAATGCATTTAAATTAGAACCATCTTCAATCCATGTCTGATTTGATATAACCCCCTCAAATACAGTTATCCACACCCCAAAAGTATAATTAGAAGAAGCAAATTCCTTATAATTTGATGTATTGGTTACTAAACAATTCCATAAATAATATCCATTAATTATGTTGTTTTTTGTAAATTGAGCATAACCTCCAGAAACAAGGTCTCCTGTCTGTGTTTGAAAGGTTCCAGAAATATTTGTATAAAGAGTTATATTATCTATATTACTAGATGTTGTTGAGCAGTTAAATATTATTGTACGTGAAGTTGCATTTAGTAGATTATTTGAAGGAGAATTTAGATTTATATTAAATTCTTGAGCAGATACAACTAATGAAAATAGAAATACTATTAACAAAAGATAAAAATACTTCATCAAATCACCTCTAATATTTTTTCCAGTATTATCTTTTCTTCATTAGTTTTAATAATAAATACCTTTATTTTTGAATCTTTACTTGAGATTATAATACTGTTTCTTTTATTTAAATTATTATCTATTTTAACACTCATGAAATTTAATCTATCTAATATTTGTTTCCTTATTATCCATTCATGTTCTCCTACACCACCAGTAAAAGCAATTGCATCAACGCCTTTTAATACAAAATAGTAAGATCCTATATATTTTAAAATATTATAAACAAAAACATCAACAGCCAATTTAGCCCTTTTACTCTTCATTTTATCAAGCTCTTTCATGTCTCTACTAATCCCGGAAATACCTAATAATCCAGATCTTTTGTTTAATAGATTATTTATGGCTTTAAGGTCCATATGTTCATGTTTCATTAAAAAAAGAGGTATTGACGGATCTATACTTCCTGATCTTGTTCCCATCATCAAGCCTTCTAGAGGAGTAAATCCCATTGAAGTATCTACTGATTTATTATTCTTTATAGCAGAAATACTGCAACCATTTCCTAAATGTAAGATGATTAATCTTAAATCTTTTTTATTTAAGATTCTAGAAACCTCTTTTGTCACATAATTATGAGATTCCCCATGAAACCCATATCTTCTTATACCATATTTTTTACATAACTTATAAGGTAATGCATATGTATATGCCTCTTCCTTCATTGTTTGGTGGAAAGAGGTATCAAAAACAGCATATTGCTTTATTTTAAATCTTTTACATTCTTCAATAACATGTAATTCAGGATAATCATGCAATGGAGCTAATTCAGCAACTTTTTTTAATTTTTTTAATAACTTATGATTTATCAAAGAAGCCTTTTTTAGATTACCCCCATGAACAACCCTATGCCCTATAATATCTATTTTTATACCTTTTAATTTTTTAAAGAGAAAGTCTAAAGCCTGAGAAAAGTTCTTTTCACCTATATTAATTATTTTATCATTTTCCCTTAAGAAAGTTCCTTTAATCCCTATTTTTTCTATATTGCCCTTTGCTATTTCCTCTTTTCCTTTAAAGACAACATACTTTATTGAAGAGCTTCCAACATTTAATATTAAAGCATTCATTTTAATTTTTTTTAGCTTGCACTGAAGTTATAGCAGCCAAGTCAACAATATCTTGAACTGAACAACCCCTAGATAAATCATTAACAGGCTTCTTTAAATTCTGTAATATAGGTCCTATTGCTTTCGCATTCCCGAGTCTCTCAACTAATTTATATCCAATATTACCTGAATTTAAATCTGGAAATATTAAAACATTAGCATCACCTTTAATTATTTTAGAACCTTTTTCTTTTGCAACCCAAGGTACTAAAGCAGCATCTAATTGAATTTCGCCATCAACAATCAGGTTTCTATCTTTTTGTTTGATTATCTTCACAGCATTTCTTACTCTCTCTAAAGATGGATCCTGAGAAGAACCCTTTGTTGAAAAACTAAGCAAAGCAACTTTAGCTTTAATTTTAGTTAAATTTTCAAATTCTTTAGCAGAATCTAAAGTTATTTGTGCTAATTGCTCTTCATTTGGATTAGGAATTATAGCACAATCAGCAAACCAAAATATTTTGTTTTTTAAAATCATTAGAAATGCTCCAGAAACCAACCCATTTTTAACTTTAAAAGCAAGTCTTGCAGTCATGCCAGAAGAATGTGTAGATCCTGTAATAATACCATCAGCTTGATTATTGTTTAATAATTCAATAGCCTTTTCTAATCTTTGTTCTAAAGAACCATATTTTAATATTAAAGGCTTGCATATCTTTTCCCTTTCAATAATCTTGCAGGCCTTAATAACTCTTTTTTCAGTTCCCTCTGGAAAAACAATTATCTTATCTAGCTTTCTCGCCTCTTTTTTTATCCTTTCCAAAATATCCATATAGAAATATTTATATTAAATACTATATATAAACTTTATTATGGTAAAAATTACAGCACTAGAAATTACAGCAATAATCTTTTTTTTACTAGCCTTAATAATCTTTATTAGAATATCTACTCTTAAGTTTAGAGAGAGAAGCATTTTTAGTTTAAAATCAAGAATATTTTTTGCTTTATTGTTTCCATTATTTATTGTAATCTTTATTTTGTTTGGTTTTATAATATTTATAATCTTGATAATTTTATTTCTAATAGTATTATTTTTTCTAATATTTGGTAGGTTTAGAAGACACTAATACATTATTTACCAATTCTTTTTTAATTTTATCAAAATCCTCTAATTCACCAATTATTAAATTTTTTAAGTCAGTCAACCAGATTTTTCTAAATTCCTCAATCCTATCCTTAAAATTTTTAGTATTAAACTTTATATTATAAAGAGCTAATTTCTTGTCTATTAATTTATAATCAAAACCTATATTTTTTATTTTAGTCAAAAACCATAAATCATAGACATCTCTAGGTTTTATTCTTGTAAATATTGCTCTAACCTTTTCACTTAAAATTTCGCTTTCTTGCATAGCAAAAATCTCAAAATTAGGTATATCTTTGTATAAAGATATAATAGATTCTCTATTTGGTTGAAGCAAGACCTTTTCTTTTTTGCTTATATTTAACGCAATAAAAGATTGTGTTTCTTTATTTCCCTTATAAAGAGGACCATTTAACAATAATCTGATATTTATCTCATTTCTATACTCTTTAATGTCTTTTATTTTGCACTTTATGTTGCTAAACATCAAATCAGAGGCTATTTTATTAGACAACTTTTTTATGTCAATACTTTTTGTTAGTGTAAAATCTAAATCTTCAGAAAATCTATTCAATTTATAAATTTTAAATAAACAAGTTCCCCCCTTAAAAACCAAATCTCTGCCCACATTTGAATAAATACTAAATAATATAAGGTCTTGCAGATAATCCTTTTCTGCATTCACTAAAGAAAGCCTCTTCAATCTCGCAATATTTTCAAATTCATCATAGGCTAACATTTTCAATAACACCCCATTTTTTATTTTTTTTATTATTTCCTTTAATAGAATAGTCTAAAACAACATAATTAGAATCAATACATTTTTTTAATTTATCATATATATTAATATTTAATTTATAAAATAAAAAACCAAATCTTTTGATTAAGGCTTTATTTTTAATCTTAATTAAATAATCAATCATTAACTCTATGTCTATTTCATCTATATTCTTCTTTATAATATCACATATCTCTGAAAATGAAACTCTTTTAAACAAAACAGAATCTATTAAAGCCTTTTCTTTATTAGCAATAAAAATATCAAAGTTTTGGTATCTCTCTTTATTATATCCAAAGAAATATTTCCCTTTTACAGTTGTAAACACTATTTTTATATCATTAAACTTAATCTCTTTCTTCTTTCTAGCTCTTGTTGTTACTACAGAAATATTTTGAGGTAATTGTTCTGTAAGATTATAATAGCGCAAAGCTGACCAAAAAGAAATATAACAAGGCCAGATAATATTACTGGCTATTACAAAAGGGTCTTTATTTAAAGTATACTTATTTTTTTCTACCTCAAATATCAACCCTTCTTTCTTAAGCCTATAAACAAGGAGTTTAGAGTAGTTACTATCTTTTTCTGTTATATTCCTTACTGTATTTAAATTGAATACAGGGTACTTTTCTAATTCTCTTATCAAGCTTATTTTTTTCATCTTTCAATAGACCATAGTTATCAAATATGATAACTATGTACCTTTAGAAGTTTAAAAATCTTTCGATTTTATATTTAACACCATTTATTTAACACTTTTTATTTAATACTATTTAGAAGATCTTAAAATTTCCTTTCTCTTTTCTTCAGAAAGCTTTTCAATAGCATATCTTAACATTGTCCTAGGCATTTTTCTCTTATTAGTTTCAATAAACTTTATTACTGTATCCTTATTCTTGCTTTTAGTAGTTTCTTTTAACATCCAGCCCACTCCCTTTTGTACAAGATCATCTTTATCCTCTAGTAATATAGAGGCTATCTTTAAAATGTCCTTCAAGAATAAACCCCTATTTCCTGCTCTTACAAATGAAACAGCACTAGCTCTTCTCAACCATCTATTTTTGGAATAAGCCCATTTTTCTACCTTTAAAATTAAATCAGGATATTTTTCAATAACACTATAAATCAAATCAGTACACAAAAAGTCACACCAGGCCCAATTATCTACATATTTATTAAGCCAAGATTCAAAAATCTTAAATGTATCTTTATTAAATTTTTTCTTATAAAAATCCATTAATGTAAATGCAATAATTCCATATTCAAAATATTTTTTCTTTAAAAGCTCTTCACATAATTTAATTGTTTCTTCATATCTTAGATTCTTATAATTTTTGGCTATCTTTCTAGCTATATTTCTTACTATAGGAGTTCTAACACCAATAAAAGTTACAGTTTCCTTAAAATATCTAGTAGCACCTTTTTTGTAATTTAAATCAATATTTCTTTCTAATTCTTTTTTAATAGAATTCAATATTTTGTTCATATTGTTAAAATTTACTTTCTAAAAGCCATTTCCATAAAGGTATAAATTTTATTTTCTTGTTGTTTATTATAATCTCTTCATACTTTCCATTATAAATTACAAGACCTTCTTTTATATTATATCTTTTTAAGAAATATATCATATTTTTAAGTTCATTCTTTGTTATTTCATTTTTATTTTTAACCTCAATACATATAATATCTTTCTTATCTACTATCAAAAAATCTATTTCTTTACCCTCCTTTCTCCAATAATACTTTGCATTTATAGAACTACTAACAATATTTTCCATTATTTTATCATAATTGTCAGAATAACAAGATGCTAAAGACCACCAATTTGCATATATCCTTTGCATTTTTCTTGATGCAACAAAAACATTTACCCTAAAATTCCTTATCCTGTTAATGAGGTAAGAAAATTCTAAATAAAATATATGCTTAACTAATGTTTTTTTGCTTATCCTTAATTTTTTTGAAAGACCATCATAATCAATATACATTCCTGGTTCGCTATAAAATATTTCTATCAAATTTAAAAGTAAATCCTTATTAACATTTTTAAACCTATCAGGGATATCTTCTTTTAACACTTTATCAATTATAGTGCTTTTTAAATAATCTTTAATTAATGGTTTATCTTCCCAATCTATTATTTCGGGAAAACTTTTTAATAAATAATTTTGAAACTCTTTTTTAATCTCTTTTTCCCATAGATTTATGTTATCTAAAAACTTGCTTTTACCTCTTAATTCCAAATACTCGATAAAACTTAAAGGTTTTATATTTACAATAAAATACCTTCCAGCAAGGTTTTTTATTGCCTCTTCTTCTAATCTAACGCTGCTTGAGGATGAAATTAAAAATTTTATGTTAGGAAAAGCATCATAAATTAATTTAATCTTATCTGCCCATTCACTAAGTTTTACTATTTCATCTAAAAAAACAAAAACTTTCTCTTTCTTCCAATTAATATTTGTTGATTCCTCATACTTATTAAGGATTTCAGTTAACTCTTTAACCCTCTTATCAAAATTAAAGTAAAGAATATGTCTAGGTTCTATCTTTTTTAATAAATGCTCAATTACTTGATAAAGCAAAACTGTTTTTCCAACCCTTCTTAATCCTGATAATATAATTATATTTCTATATTTTGTTAAATCTATAATATGGGCAAAAGATTTTCTTTTGTAAGGTTTTGCAAGTTCCTTGTTAATACTATTCTCTTTCCACCAAGGATTAAGTAATTCTGTTATTTCCTTTATGTCTTCCATAAGGGTACAATAGGAAACTAATATATAAGCTTTTCGTTTCCAAATGGAAACTAATGTTTAGCTACTTCCTTGTTGATTTACAGGCTCCATATAAGGATTCATAACAACATTAAACCCATAATAATCTTCTAAATTTCCTTGCATAGTTCCTATAACTTGACCATTTCCATTTAATAAAGCAGCATATACTCTATAATTTCCTGTTTGATTAATCATAACATTATAGGGATTCCATATAGTATCTAAAGCCAGATAAGAATTTCCCTGAATAGTTCTTATTGTTCCTGTTTGTAAATCATTAACAACAACTTGATAATCCTGCCATACCCCATTAATATTTTTCTGTATCTTCATTAACAAGTAGCCCTGTATTACATAAGAGCCAGTATTCTGTATTTTAGATTTGGGCAGTACATTAATATTAACCGTATTTGAAAATAATACATTTTCTGGCTCTATTATCTTTACTGTTGCATTATAATTCCCCTCATTTTGATATACATGAGCCATATAAGTTTGGGTTGTTAATCCACTATTGTTATTATCACCAAAATACCATATAAATTGTGTCCCTATTAAAAAATCACCATTTAAATTAAATAAAACAGTTAATGGAGCTACTCCAGATGTTTGATTAGCTGTTAATATGTATTGTGGTGATTGTATATACCCTCTCTGATAAAAACCAGTGTGCTCTTTATCATAATGGAACAAGGGCCATTCTATTCCTCCAGAAAGATTTAAATCATAAGATATGAGTTTTCTATCATCGGTAGAGGTTATAATCTCAAGATCACCATCACCTGCTAAATCAGTAATAACGGGATTTTCATGAGCGTATCCAAAACCATAAGAAGTTAAAGAATTTAACTCTAGAATAACTTCTGCATTATAATTAATAGCATAAATCTTCCCAGCAGATGTGCTTATGACAATATCATCTATTCCGTCTTCATCTATGTCAGCAATAATGGGTTGATCAGCGCTAAAATCCTCATTTTGGATGCTGTAAAAAGATTTGGGAAAATTAGGTAATAAATTTCCATTACTATCTAGTGCATAAACAGCCAACATATTTGGAACAACGACTAAACTTACAATTATTTCTAGATTACCATCTCCATTTATATCACCAACAACAGGAGAAGAAGCATCAAAAAACATACCGCCTAAACCATATCCAAAAGGTGGTATAGGATCTGATATAGAGGTATTGTCAAAGAGAACTGGAAAACCTTCAACCATTTCTCCATTATGATGGCAAGCAACTATCTCCAAGGTTTCAGGTAAAACCCAATCAGGCACACCAGATATGTATAAACTGGATAATATCTCTAAATCCCCATCATTATCCAAGTCTACCAATGTTGCTTCATTTCTATTATACATACCAAATATACTTATATAATCATAATCAAATTTATGCCACTCTTGCTCTGTATAATTAACTCCCTCTTGAATATATGGAATGGTACAGAATTTTTTATACTCATTATTAAAGATATCATTCTTTGTTAATATATCATGAAATTTAACTTCAAAAGTTCCATAAGGGGTCTCATAAATTCTTGTTGTAGAGTTATAACTAAAAATAGTCCTAACAATTTCTTTATTTATATCATTATTTATATCCCCGACTGATGATTCTCGTAAGTATGATATCCATAATGGTGGAGCTAATTTAGGAAAACCACCAACTAGACTACCATCTATATTAAATGCATATAATTTAGCAGATTCTACAACACTAAAAGAATAAAATTGGCTATAATTAGCTAATATAATCTGACTTGTAATATTAGTGATATTAAAATATTGAAATAAATTTCTAAACAAAACAATCTCCAAGGAATTATCATTATCCATATTAGCTAATGATAAACTTCCTGAAGAACTAATAGTAATTGGCCAATTATCAATTAAATTACCTTGATAATCCCAAACATATAATTTCTGGATTAAAGTATTAGTTGCACTAATACCACAGTATACATTACATCTAGATTCACAATCATCATACTCTTCACTAGTATTTATATAATATAACCCACATAAATTAAGACAATTATTATTACAATTCTCTTCAAGTGTGTCATTAAAATAAAGACCTTCAGAAACAACAATCTCTAAATAACCATCATTATTTAAATCACCTAAAGAAAGTGATGCCGGCATAACAACTAAATTTTTTGGCCAGCCATTTAAAATATTCCCTTGATAATCAAAGAAAAAAACTCTAGGTGGATCATCTAAGAAAGTAGCTATAGCAATTTCTTGTTTACCATCGTTATTAATATCCCCAGCATTAATAGGTATTATATGAGCTACCTGGGAATTTATAGGCATGTTTACAGACCACTGTTCGTCAATATCATCGACTATTTGGTTATTCTCTATATTTATACCAATAACCTTTCTATTAAAAACATCTACAATACTCTCAATCAAATTGCTAAAAAATCCCCCACTATTTTCTAAAGGAGGATCCGTCAATTCAATAGGCTCATTAACATAATAATTTTGTTTTAAAGTAGCCAAGCTTAAGTATCCATTTAAAACAGGAGCAGGAACCTGATCTATGCTATTCTCTTGTGTTATTATTATCGATTGTGGTTGTTGTTTTTGTATTATAATATTAGTACCCTGAGTTTGTATATTTTCTATATCATTTTGAATCTGTTCAGAACTTATTACAGGTATTTCTTGTACTGATTGTTGAATTCCTTGTTGACTGGAAACATCACTTACAGGACTAACGGGACCGCTAACAGGATTTATTGGGACATTCTGACTTATTTTAATGGTTTCAACAGGTTCAATTCCTGCATCTCTAACATTTATCCCTACTGTATCCTTATGAAATAGATTATACAAAAAATCCTTTATTGAAAAAGTCGTTAAAGAATCTTTAATAGAGAAGGCATAGACACTTGTTGTTAATAAAACTAGAACAAATAAAATAAACACCGCTTTTTTCATATAAAAAATAAAAGAATCACTAATATTTAATCCTTAGCTTTTTTTAGTTTTTTCCTCTTTTACCATGTGCTGCTAAACTTGGCCTATTCTTCTCGTAACCCTTCCCTTTTCCTCTAAGTCCTCTTGATTTTCTAGCTGCACTAGTCAATCCTCTAAAAACTCTTCCTCTATGTTGAGAAGAAGCAATCCATTTGACATCTTTATCTGATTTAATAGAAGGATGGTTTTTATCTACAAGAATAACTTCAAAGAAATAATTCATGCCGTCTTTACCAATTTTATAACTATTCATGACTTCACAATTAGGAAATCTTCTTGCTGCTCTCTCTTCAGCAATCCATTGATAATTTTTTCCAACAACCTTTTTTCTTCTTGCATTCCTTGTTTTCCTACCTTTCTTTATCTGTGGCCTTTGTCTTCCAGCTCTTAATAATTTAACTCTAGCAACTACAAAGCCTTGTTTATCTTTATATCCTAAAGCCCTAGCTCTATCTATTCTTAAAGGCTTATCAACCCTAGTAACAGAATCAGAAGTTCTCCACTCTATTAATCTATTCTTAATAATCTCTCTTAATTCCTGATTAGGATTTCTATACAGTTTTTTAATATATTTTAAATATCCCATTTTAGATTTTGGATTTTAACCCAACATTTCTTAAATTTATTAAGTTTGTTAAAAAAATAATGTTTAAAAGCTTTTCTAAAGCACTTTTTAATCAATTATGATAATTTTAATAGTTATATCAATAGTTTTATATAACTAAATATTTACATTAATTAAAAATTAAGAGGTAAATATGAATTATCATTCTTTAAAGATAGACCATTTATTTAGAGAATTAAATTCCTCTAAACAAGGTTTAACAGAACAAGAAGCAAATTTAAGATTAGAAAAATATGGTCTAAACGAGATAAAAGAAGAGAAAAAATTTTTAGCTCTTAAAATATTCTTTAAGCAATTTGATAGTTTTTTAGTCTATTTATTATTGGCATCATCCTTAATACTTTACTTAATAAGTTTTTACTCAAATGAATCAAGAATTATTGATGCATCTTTAATATTGATTATAGTTTTTATTAATTCTATTTTTGGTTTTATCCAGGATTATAAAGCAGAAAAAAGTATTAAGGCATTAAAGAAATTAACAAGCAAGAAGACAATAGTCATAAGATCAGGAAAAGAACAAGAAATTGATTCAAAAAATATAGTTCTCGGAGATATTATAATAGTACAAGAAGGGGACTATATACCAGCAGATTCTAGATTAATTGAGATTAATGATTTCAGAGTAGATGAATCTATTCTTACAGGAGAAAGCAAGGATATTGAAAAAGAAATCTCCGTATTAAATGAAAAAACAGTATTAGCTGAAAGAAGAAACATGATTTATTCTGGAACTCTAGTAACAAAAGGAAAAGCTAAAGCATTAGTTATTGGAACAAGCTTGAATACAGAAGAAGGAAAAATAGCAAAACAACTACAAGAAACTAAAGAAACAACAACAGTATTTGAAAAAGAAATAAGCTTACTAGGGAAAAAAATTGGATTCTGGATTATTTTAATAATAGTTTCTATGTTTGTAATATTGAGTGCATTTAGCACAGAAAAGATATTTGATATATTTATTACATCTGTTGCATTAGCTGTTGCAGCAATACCAGAGGGATTGCCTGCAGTAGTTACATTATCTCTAGCTTTAAGTACAAAGATATTAGCCAAGAAAAACAGCTTAATAAGAAGATTATCTATAATAGAAAGCTTAGGTTCTGTAGATGTAATATGCGTTGATAAAACAGGAACCTTAACAGAAAACTCTATGAAAATAACACAAGCATATTTTAATAATACAGTATATAATGAAAATAATCTAAACTCAAAAGAAATTAGGCCTTTATTAAGAGCCAGCTTATTGACAAACTCAGCATTCTTCAATGTTAATTATTTCGGTGATCCAACAGAAATTGCCTTATTAAAAACATGTTATGAAAATAAGCTAAATAAAGAATCCATAAAAGATTATAAAAAAATAAATGAAATTCTGTTTACATCTCAGAGAAAAAGAAAAACATTTTTGTACCAATATAAAAACAGATATTACGCTTTTATGGAGGCCTCTGTAGAAATTAGTTTAGAAAGATGTTCTCATATCTTATTAAATAAAAAAAGAGTAAAGCTTAATGATAAACTAAAAAGAACGATTCTTGAAAAGAATAAAAAATTTGCATCACAAGGATTAAGAGTAATAGGGTTTTCTTATAAAGAATCTAGTTTGAAAGATAAAGACATAGAACAAGATCATGTTTTCTTGGGATTAGAGGCAATGGAAGATCCCCCAAGAAAAGGAGTAAAAGAATCCATCCAGTTATGCAAAGAAGCAGGCATAAGAGTAATAATGATTACTGGAGATAATTTAATTACAGCTAATGCTATAGCCAAACAAATTAATCTTGAAGGTTATTCTATTGAAGGAAAAGATCTAGACAGTATGTCTGATCTAGAACTAAAAAATATAATAGACAATTATTCAATATTTGCTAGAACAGCACCAGACCATAAAGTAAAAATCCTAAAGACATTACAAAACAAAGGCTATATAGTAGCAATGACAGGAGATGGCATAAATGACGCTCCAGCCTTAAAAAATGCAGATATAGGAATATCTATGAACATTAAAGGAACAGATGTAGCAAAACAGACATCAGATATTATATTATTGGATGATAACTTTAACACAATAGTAGAATCAATAAAACAAGGAAGAACTATATTTAATAATATTAGAAAGTTTATAACATATTTATTGACATGCAATCTAGCAGAAGTCTTTGTTGTATTCTTTTTATCATTATTTGGTTTTCTTCCAGTAACTGCAGCACAACTGCTTTGGATTAATTTTGTAACAGACGGATTTCCTGCTCTATCTTTAAGCTTAGACAAATCCCATAAAAATATAATGAAAGAAAAACCAAGAAATAAAAAAGACCCAATAATAAACAAAAAATTAAGTTCTTTAATATTTGGTATTGGTATTCAAAATTCAATATTAATCATAATATTATTTTTTATAAGTTTGTATTTATGGGATATAAAAGTAGCAGGAACTCTAGTTTTTTTAGCTTTCATACTCTATGAATTCTTAGTTATTATAGCTATAAGAAGAAAAGAAAATCTAGAATTTTTCTCAAATAAATGGTTGATAATTGCCTTATCTTTATCATTTATACTTCAATTAATAATAATTTACAGCCCATTAAGAGAATTATTTAAACTATCTTCATTGAACATAGTTCATTGGTTAATATTAACCATAGGTTTATGTATATCCTGGATATCAACAATGATAATAATCAAATATTTTGATTTTTAAATTATAAGTTAATTCTTAACATTTATTCTAACAGCCATAATCTCGCTATAATTTGTTCCATCAAAACCTCTTAGATAAATAACATGACCTCCATTATCAAAGTTGTTTGTATTTAAATTATAATACCATTCATCAACACCATTAACCTTCTTCCATCCGTTTGTATCTATTTGTATCTCAACATACTGCATATCTTTAGATAAACCTCTAACAATTATCTTATCAGAAACAAACTGCTTATCAATAGGATAAAATATTGTAATATCTTCATTAATCCTAGCAGCTACCTCTTGTTTATTATAACTACAAGAATTTAAAAAAAGAATCAATATAAACAACATTAACAGTTTTCTCATATTAATCATACTAAGTATAAGTTAAATATCTTTTTAAATATAACTCAATATCTCTCTTATCAGTTCTTCTTTCCAACCCTTACTCCTTAATTCCTTTTCTATCTGATCTTTGCTGAAACCATCACCTTTAGCTTTTTTTACAGCAATAACAACATTCCTTAACTCAGGTTTTATTTCTCTGTATATAGGTGTTTGAACTGCTTGAATTGTTGTTTGTGTTTTTAATTTATTGTCTAATTTCTTTTTTCTAAATGGTCCCCTGAAATAAATAAGTAAAGCGCATAATATTATCAAAATAAACAACAATATTAAAGCAATATATGTGCTTTTTATCCCTTTACCTTTATTTACATAATCTTGTATTTCTCCACTAATTCCTTCACCAAGATTAGAAATACCTAATTGATCAGCAAAAGTAGGAGTACACGATTGAACTAAAGAAGGCTTTCCTTCATTTGTTCCACAATTATTGAAATCAGAACAGGTTCTTGTTTGTGTTTTTGTTTGCGAGGAACAAGAGCCCCAATCCAAACAAGACCATTGTGGCATACATGAATCTTCATCATCTCCAGATCCTCCCGATCCTCCACCACCGCCTCCTCCTCCAGGAGACGATTGAACACTTATCGAAACATTGTTTGAATAATTTAAATATATATTAGATGGTATTGTCTCAGTTATTATAACATAGGCTATATAATTTCCAACAGTTTGATATGTATACTGAAGATAATTTTGATCATAACTAGTGTACACAAGAGGTATATTATTTCCTAAATACCAAGTATAATTGATATTAGGGCCAGTTGTTCCCGTTAAATTAAACAGTACAATTAAAGGAACCGTTCCAGTTGTTGGATTAGCGCTTAATAAATATGATAAATTTGTTGCATTAGTTGTATTTGCATTTGATGAAATTTGTACAATATTTGAAACACCAATCATCTGACCATTATTCCATACCTGTACGAAGGTATTATAGTTTCCATAATTTTGATAAACATGTTGCATACTTGTTTGGGTATTTGTAATTGTTTGATCTCCAAAATACCATCTAAACTGAGAATTTATAGGAAAATCTCCATTTAAATTAAAATTAACTGTTAAAGGAATTGTTCCATTTGTTGGATTAGCGCTTAATAAATAATCATAATATTGTGGTTGTTGAGAAAATACTGCAGTAGCAGTTTTTACTGAATTCATTGTTATAGTACAAGTACTTGTTCCTGAACATGCACCCTCCCAATGAGAAAATGTATATCCTGGATTTGGTGAAGCTGTTAATGTTACACTAGTTCCTGAAATATATGGTAGAGAACATGTTAATCCACAATTAATATTAGTTTGTATCGGATTACTTGTGCCTGTTACAGTTCCAGACCCTTGTTTTGTAACTGTTAATATATATGTTGATTGAAATTGTGAATTAAATACTACGCCAACAACCTTATTAGAATTCATTGTTACAGTACATATTGTTGATTGTGAACTACATATCCCACCAGTCCATCCAGCAAAAGTACTTCCATCCATTGGTAAAGCTGTTAATGTTACACTAGTTCCAGATGTATATGCTTGATTACAATCACTTCCACAACTAATACCAGAGGGATTAGATGAAACATCCCCCTCTCCTGTTCCTGATTTATTAACTGTTAATGTAAACTGATTTACTATAGGTTTACATAAACCACTATAATAAACTATATTCGATGTTAATTGTTCTTCTGGACCATCATCACAACTAGCATATAAATCACAGTATTGATTAGGCCCGCAATCTGAATTATAATCACAATCACACATCTCTTGAGGCGGAGATGTAACAGATACAGGTAAAATATTTGATTGCCCTAATTTAACATTATTATTATAGACCTCTACATAATTATTATAATTTCCCGCTGCACTAAAAACATGAGTCATGCTCATTAATGAATTTGTTACTATTTGACTTCCAAAATGCCATTTATATAAGCCATTAATTAATGGATCATCCATCTGTAGAGAAAAAGAAACTGTTAAAGGAAAACTTCCAGAAGTTTGATTAGCAGTTAATAAATATGGATTTCCACCCGAAGCAACATTAACATGATTAGATGTTCCAACTATCTGACCATTTACTATAACCTCAACAAAATTATCATAACTACCAACTTGATATATATAATTCATATTCATTAATGAATTTGTTACTATTTGACTTCCAAAATGCCATTCAAATTGAGCACCAACCGGAGGATCTCCAGATAATGAAAGAGAAGATATTAAAGGAGCAGTTCCAGATACAGGAGATGCTGTTAATAAGTAATCTAGTGTAGGAGAGAGAGAATTACCAGCATAATTAAGATTATAATTAAGCTGATTAGGGTCATTAGACGCAATTTGTATAACTCCATTATAAGCTCCTAGTTGTATTGGAGCAAACGTAAATATTATATTATGACTCTGTCCATATTCAACAGTAAATGTTTGTTCTGATACAGAAATAAAAGAGGGCGTTGTTATGCTTATAATATTTAGAGGTAAAGTCCCAGTATTTGATATTGTTATTACTTTATTATTAGATTGACCAAAAGTAATATCATCAAAAATTAAAGATGTTGGATTAACACTAATGCTTGGGGTTTCTTGACCAATAGGTTCTCTACAGTAACCATGTTTTCCAGTAACAGCACCATTACATGCATAAGGACTAGTGTCACAAATTATAGCAGGTAATGAACATTCCTGAAAACTGTCACAATTACAATTAGGTATTGGTGCACCAACACTCTGTTTTTTGAATATACTTCCAAAGAAATTACCGATAGAGCCAAAGACCTCTTTAAAGCTAAATGCCTCTACATAAGTAGTGCTAATCAAAAGAAAACAGATTATAAATACTACAATAACCTCTTTTTTCATATAAAAATTATATTCTTAAATATATATAAATCTTACTAAATCTTTAAATATCCCCAAAATATGACAATTTCTGATTTTCAAAAATTATATAAACAGAAATATAATCCTTTATACAAGGAGGTAAGGAGGAATTCAAGATGAGTGCACTAAAAGGTCTCGTAAAAGTTATTTTAGGAGTATTGTTAGTAATAATTGCTTTATTTGTTGCTATAAAATATAGTGGTTGGGGTCAGGCAACATTGAATTTGATAAAAGGCGGTATAATATTAACAATAATCTTTGTAGGCCTAATATTCTTCATGTTAGGAATCACAGACGTAAAAAATGATTAATAAGAAAAAAGTAGATGTAGAAAAAATTCTAAATGAAGAACTATTAGAAGAATTAGAGGAAGACACAGAAATCTATGCAGCCTCTTAATTTTTTCTTTTTAAAATGCCTTTAATTTCAATAACAGAAATAGTTTATATTATTGTTCTTACTGTAGTTATAGGATATATATTTTCTGGTTACATCAAAAGAACCTCTGTAATTGATATCAAACCAAGATTTAAAGAAATAAAACTAGCCATAATAATTGCAGCCCCAGGAATTATATTACATGAATTGGCTCATAAATTTACAGCCCTAGCATTTGGATTATCAGCTAAATTTTATATATGGTTTTTTGGTTTAATTTTAGGGTTATTACTAAGAGTACTTAACTCACCTTTCCTTATCTTAGCTCCAGGATATGTAAGTATAGAAGGAGGCACTCAATCTCAACTAGCTTTAGTTGCATTTGCAGGCCCATTTATAAATCTCTCACTATTTTTAATAGCACATTTTTTATTAAAGAAGAAAAATTTAAAGAAAAAGTATTTGCTTCCATTATATTTAACAAAGATGATAAACTTATGGCTTTTTATCTTTAACATGTTGCCTGTTCCACCATTAGATGGTTATCAGGTATTTTATCACTTATACAAATTAATATTTTAAAATATAAATCCAATATAAAATATAAAGTCTAGAACCTAATTCTTTTTAATTTTTGTAGAAATCCCTTTTTCTCATTTTTAATTTTATTAACTTTAATCTTTTCTTTTTTAATCTTTTTAATCTTCTTAACAGGTTTAACAGTTTTCTTAACAACTAATTTCTTTTTAGTCTTTTTCTCAATTTTTTTAATTATCGCTTTCTTTTTATATTTAAATTCTCTCTTCTTAATGTTCTTAGCAATCTTCCACTTTAATAATTTCTTGGGTTTTTTCTCAATTTTTTTCTTAGTTTTTTTAATCTCCTTCTCAATCTTTTTCTTCTTTGACTTCTTCTCTTTTTTCTTAGTTTCCTCTTTTATCAATTGAACATCAATAGGTTTATTCAATAACTCGAGGTCTTTTTCCAATCCTGCTAATTCCTCATTAACCTTAGCTCCTTCATATTTTACCTCTTTCTTAACAAGTATTGATTCGCACTCTGGGCATTTAAAATGATGTTCCATAGCATCAATAATCTTAAAGTTTATACAGCTATTAGGGCAGATATACAAATCTTCAACCTCATTCCTGTTAATCTTATTTAATTTCTCCAAAGATTTCTGTTTACTTATAATAATCAAGTCTCTAGCATGTTTAAAATTAAAGGTCCAATAATAAATATACCATCCCTTCTGTCTATCTTTCTTTCTAGTTGCATACACTAAATGATTAGAATAAAACTTATACAACAAATTTCTAACATAGTTAATGTTCATCCTTAGGTCTTCAGCTATCTTAAACTCGCTGACATTCTCTTTAGCCCCTATAGTTCTAAAAACCTTTAAAGAATCATCACCAAATTTTTTCTTTATGTAGTCTTCAATCATCTCTATTAAATTTTGCATAGCAAGAAATCAAAATGAACAAATATAAAAATCTTTGTTTTTTTACTACACCCTAATTAATAAGAAGCTTTTTTAATTATTTCCTTCTTAATTAATAAAATACTAATTAAAGAGGTGTTTATTATGAGTTTATTCAAAAAGAAAGATAAAAATCAAGATAAGTTAGATTTACCAAAACCAGACTATCCTACGCCAACATATCCTACACCAGTATTTGAGCCTAAAAGACAAGACCTTAATATACCAAAATTTCCAGAACCAGATTTTTCTGAAAGTTTTCAGGCATATAAGCCAATAATGCCAAAGCCTTCTGTATCAAATATGGAAACAATAAAGGAAGCTGTAAAGCCAAAAATAGAGATTATAAGAGATGATTTAGATGATGACATGTTATCAACCCCAATAAGCAGGCCATCAAGAAGAGAAGAATCAAATCAACAGGTATTTGAATCTAAGACAATATTTGAATCAAAACCAATATTTGAATCCAGAAATAATGAAAATCCTTTGTTTGTTAAAATAGATACATATGAACAGGCTATAAAAGAAATTGAGATGATTAAAGATAACATAAGCAAGATTAATGAAATCTTGTTGAATTTAGACACAATAAAGAGACAAGAGGATAAGGAAATAGAACAGTGGAAAGAAAGAGTTTCTAAGATAAAAGATAAGGTCATGTCTATAGACAAAAACTTATTTGAAAGAAGATGATAATAGATAATGAAGTAGTTTACAAAAGGGTGTTTAATTATAAGAACATAAGAAGGAACTTGTTAAATACAGCTATAGAATCATTAAGGCTTTTACAGGATTATGAAAGAATAAAGTCAATAAGAAAAGAGAAGTATCAATTATTTCTTTACGCAAAAGAAAAGGTATTAGAATTAAACAAACAGATAGAATCTCTAAAAGACAAGATGCCTAAGGCAAAAATAGAGAAAGAAAAGCCATTAAGATTTGATATTAAAGAATCAGTAGAAGGACACAAATTTAAGATAGAAAGACCAAAGATAAGCTCTTTAGATCTTGAACTCGAAAACATAAAGAATAAACTGCAAAATCTAAATATCTCTTAATTTACTTTTTAATAAATAGCCTTAATCTTAATATAAAATCTTAATATAAAACAGCCTTTATCCTTCTTATTCCTGCAGCACTTGATTTTTCAGAAATTATCTTAAATTTTCCTAGTTCTTTAGTATTATTAACATGTGGTCCAGCGCATATCTCCTTAGAAAAATTTCCAATTGAATAGACTTTAACTCGTTCAGGGTATTTTTCCTTAAAGAAAGCTAAATAACCTTTATTAACAGCATCCTTATAAGGCATTTCCCTATATTCAACATTTAATGCTTCTTTTATCCTGCTGTTTACAATGATTTCTACCTTATTTTTTTCCTCATTAGTCAAAGGTCTTTCAAAAGAAAAATCAAATCTTAATCTTTCTTCATTAATATCAGATCCAGCTTGTTGTACATTTCTTCCTAGAACTTGTCTTAAGGCTTCATGCAATAAATGTGTTGCTGTATGTAATCTTTTTATTATATCAGATGATTCCTGGCCCTCTTTAAATCCATGACCACCAAACTTCTTTTCAGCTCCAGCTTTTGATATTTCTTGATGTTTTTTAAATTGAAGTTCAAATTCTTTTTCATCAACCTTTAATTTCTTTTCTTTGGCTATATCCTTTATAACCTCTATAGGTAACCCAAAACTTTGATATAAATAAAAAGCATCTTTCCCAGATACCTTTTTCTTAAAATTTAATCTGTTAAATTCATTTAAAGCCTTATCTAAGGTTTTTTCAAACCTCTCTTTTTCCTCATTTATTACTTTTAAAATATATCTTTCGTCTAATCTGTAATAATCTTTGTATATAGAAATTACAGCATCAACCAATTCCTCTAGATAATTCTCTTTGAAATTATAGAGTTTACCGTATCTTATTATTCTCCTCAAGATTCTTCTTAAAATATAGCCTTGTTCTACATTACTTGGAATTATTCCATCTGAAATTAAAAAAACAGAACCTTTTATATGATCGGCAATAATCCTTTTTATTTTTATATCAATATCAGGAAGTTTCTCAATAATAGGTTCAAAAAGGTCAGTCTCAAAAACACTTTTCTTATTCTGAACTATCATAGTTAATCTTTCTAATCCTATTCCTACATCAACACCGTTCTGTTTTAATAATTCCAATTTTTTATTTTTGTCTTGAAAATATTGATTAAAAACAAAATTTCCTATTTCTATATTATCAACATAAAACTCTACTGTAGGCCCGCAAGGTCCTTCCTCTCCTGTAGGACCCCAAAAATTATCATCTCGTCCAAGTTCCTTTATCTTTTTAAAACCCAATTTCTTTAAAATATTAAAAGATTCTTCATCTCTAGGCACATCTTTATCACCCTTAAATATACTGGGAACTATTCTTTTTTGTTCTATACCTAAAACTTTTATAAAAAAGTCATATTCCATATTAATGCATTCTTCCTTAAAATAGTCACTAAATGAAAAATTTCCAAGCATCTCTAAAAAAGTTAAATGTGATTCATCACCCACATCATCAATGTCAGATGTCCTGAAGCATTTTTGTATGCTAATAATTCTTTTTGAGCTAAAATCCCTTACAATATCTTTTTCTTGAGTGAAATAAGGCTTAAATTGTTGCATTCCAGCTGTAGTCAATAAAACAGATTTGTCATCAGGAATTAAAAATGAAGATCTAACTAGCTTATGTCCATTTTTTTTAAAAAATTCAATAAATCTATCTCTTACATCAGATGATCTCATGTTAATCATCTAATAAACAATATTTATATATCTTACTATAGAATGCCTTTTTAATTTGTATGCTCTAGAATATAGGTCCAAGAGACAAGTCATCGAAGAAGATTTATAAATTATTATGTCTTATACATATTATGAACTGCATACAATGTAAAGGCAAGTATCTTTGTTCTAGACCTTTTTGTCCATTTCAAGTAAACTATAAGGTAATTCAAAAAGAGAGCTTTGATGGAAGTTCTCCTCCTCAGGTCTTTATAGGTTCTAAATTATATCCTAGAGCAAATGTAGGAATTTTAAGCCCGCCAGAAAAAACAGAGGATTCCTGGATTTATAATAGCCCAAATTATTGGACACAAAACAAATATACAATAAATGAAATAGTAAATTTAAGAAAGAACTTAATAAATTCAAGATTTGAAACCTCTATAAAAGAATCTTCAAAATTTTTAGATATTTCTAAGGAAATAGCAATGTCCTATAAGCCTGTAGATGTAGAAATAGAACTTCAAAAAAAGCCATTTGTAAATCAAAAATTTGACACAATTAATATGCCTGTAAGCATAGCATCTCCTTTAAAAAAAGTAAAGATAACATCAAATCCAAAAATACATCAAAAAGTAGACAAAGCAGTTAATGATACTGATTTAAAAGCAAATGAAGCTATATTATATTTAAAAGATTCATTTGATGAACATTTTTTAACACAACTTATTTCAATAGGTGTTCTAGGTTTAAAACATAATAGAAAACTAGTTCCAACAAGATGGAGCATTGTTTGTGTTGATAGTACATTAGGAAATGATTTTATAAACAAAATTAAAGAATATAAAGAATCAAATTATTTAATTTATTTTGGCGGATGTTATGGTAATTACTTTTTAGTTATGTTCTTTCCCGAAATATGGTCATATGAACTATTTGAAATGTATATGCCAGAAGCTATTTGGAATCAAAATAATAAGATATCTTACACAACAGATTATGAAAATTATTATGGAAGAAAGACATACGCTAAAAACTGTGCTGGTGGTTATTATAGTAATCGCCTAGCAGTTTTAGAAAAACTAGAAAACCTAAAGAGACAAGCTAGTGTACTAGTAATCCGTTTTACAACTAAAGAGTACACTACTAATTTGGGTGTTTGGGTTGTAAGAGAAGCTACAAGAGAAGCACTTAGAACAAAACCAATAGAATTTAATTCAAAGGAAAATATGCTAAAATATGCAGAATTTCTGATTCATAAAAAATTTAATTATAATCTCTTTAACACAACAAAAGAGAGCATTATACTAAAAAATATAAATCAACAATGTAAACTATCAAAATTTTTTACCCAACATAATTAAGATTTCAAATATTCAATTATAATTTTGTTAAAAAACAAAATTATTTTCACGGTCAGAAAATAAGAGAATTAAAATGAATAAAAAATTTGATAATAATTTAGTAGGATTAAAAGATTTAAGTACTCCCTCTTTTTATATACTCTTAACTAAAGACTATAGAGAATTTTTAATTAAGAAAGCCCTAAACAATAAAAAAGATTTTAAAAGCATCGCTCAGGAAATTGGTTGTTGTGTGGAAACTTTAAAGAACTTTAAAAATTATAAAGAAAAACACATTAACTCCAAATTTCTTAAAAACTTATTAAGTTTGTTAGATATACCGATTAATGATGCTGAAAAACATGTTTTATCTATAAAAAGAGGATGTTCTAACAGAGATGTAAAATTAAGATTACCAATAAAAGCAAAGCCAGAATTAGCTTTACTTATGGCAAAGGCATTTGGAGATGGAAGCGTTTTATCTGATTGGAGATTTCATTATACAAATACTCAATTAAATTTGATAAAAGAAGTAATTAATGCTGTAACCAAATCAATAGGTAAGACTAGATACACCCTACATAAGAGATCAGACAGAAAAATTTATGAAATAAAATTTTCTCCAGTTGTAGGATATATCTTAAATTTAATTGGTGCTCCCAAAAGTTACAAAATTAATCAAGAATTTAGAATTCCTAATTGGATAATGGATGGAGATAAAAATACAAAATCATATTTTTTAAGAGGAATATTTGACGATGAATCATGTGTTAATAAAAGTGGAAGGAGTAAAAGAATTTTATTAGCAATGGGAAAAATTAACGATTATGAAGATTCTCTAAGGAATTTTTTAGAACAAATTCAAAAATTATTATTAGAATTTGATATAAGTACAGGAAGCATCCATATCCAACAAAGGTATGGGAATAAAGTAATATTGAGATTTGGAATTTATAAAAAAACTAATTTTGAAAATTTTAAAATGTTTATAGATTTTACTCACACAAAAAAGAAAAGAATTATTAAAGATATAATTAATAGCTATATAGATACACATAAAACAAAAAAAATGGTTTTGGAAACTTTGAAGGATGTAAAATATCCTTTAACTACAAATGAAATTGCTAAATTGAATAAACTTAGAAGAAGGAATGCATATGAACATCTTAATAATTTATTTAAAGAAGATATCATTAAAAAGATAGAAGTAAGACCAACAATGTGGTTTAAGAATTAAAGACACAAAGCAAGTTAAGGGAATTCTTTTAAAATCTTCTCAATAATCTTTTTAGGCCACCCGCTCTCTAAAAATCTCCTCTCTATTTCTTCTTTACTATAACCCTTATCAAGGGCATCTCTAATAGCATTTTTTACCTCATCATTGTTATATTTTTTAGATCTTGCTTTATTTATTTTTATTATATAATAAACTATAAAAAATAAGACTATGGCAATAATTATTATAA
>JAZDEO010000006.1:0-29587 GCA_043808705.1 archaeon
GATGATTATTCTATTGAAAGTATAGAAAACGAAAACAATTATTCTTTAAAAGAAGGTTGTGAAGCTATTTCCAGCTTAAGAGAATACTATTCTGATTTAAATAACTCTATAAGTTTGATTAATTATCCTACTAATGTAGATTTTTGGAATAATATAAGCACTAAAATAAACAATATAAAAAACAATTTAACAGATTATTACCTAAATTTACTTTCTCCTAACAGTATAAATCATGATATCATTTTAAGTTTATTAGAACAAACACCTATTGTTTATACTGAAAATTATAAATACAATCTTACAGACGCCTTGTTGTATAAATTAATAGAACAACAACCCGAGGAATGTAGTTTATCTGATATTCAAATGAATTTAAGTAATATGAACTTTAGTAAAATAATAGTTAATATCACCCCAACTCCATTAAACTTTAATTTTGAGGAGCAATTTTCAAGATGTTGTGTTTATGGAAATTGTAGCGAGTGTTGTTTAGAATGTTACAAAAATAATTATCCTGTAATATTCTTGCACGGACATAGCTTTAATAAAGCTTTGGAAGCAGATTATAGCTTAGACTTATTTGATATACTACAAGGTGATTTAGAAAAATATGGGCATGTCAGTGGGGGCATATTAATAAACAATTTGAAAAAAGATAATAATCTTGGATTAACAAATGTTTCTTGGACTTTTAGAACAAGTTATTACTTTGATGTATTTAAAGAACTAGATGCATATAACACAATACAAACAAAAAATGATAATATAGATACGTATTCTGTTAGGTTAAATGAGATCATTAAAAATGTTAAATTAAGAACAAATAGGGATAAAGTGGTTATTATGGCCCATAGCATGGGTGGCTTAGTTGTAAGAAGATACTTACAGATATTTGGGGATAATGATGTTGATAAAGTAATATTAGTTGGAACACCCAATCATGGAATCGATGGAGAGATCTCCGCATTATGTCCTATTTTTGGTGAAAGACTTGAATGTAGTGATATGAATAAAAACAGTTTATTGATAAACAGGCTTAATAATCAGGAATTTGGTAATGTTAAAGTTTATAATATAATTGGCCAGGGTTGTGATATGGATATTGGAGACGGTGATGGTATAGTGTCAAGCAAAAATGCTTTCTTAGAGAATGCTGAGAATATATATGTTAATGGAACATGTTTTAAATCAGATAAATTCCATACTGATCTGCTTAATATTAATAAATATCCTGAAATACACAAAGCAATCTTAAATTCTTTAAAAAAAGACAATTTAACTTTGACAGGTTAAAATAAATAAATTTAAAAATCAATATGTTTTATCTTTTATTATGGGTGGCAAAAGATTAAAGTTTCCTTCAAGAGGCAAATATGTTCCTAAAGAGAAACAATTAGGCAAATATGTTGAAAATAAGAAAGAAAAGCCAAAAGAAGAAGACATTAATGAACTTGTTAACTTATGGGGAAGTATGAAGAAGAAAACTGAAACAACAGAAACATCTAAGTAATCTAAAAACATAGCTTTTTATTATTTTACTATATACAAATGGAGTAAACTATGGGTTTTTTTGATATATTCAAGAAAAAGGAGATAAAGGAAGAACAGAAACAGATTAATTTAGATGAACTTGATCAATGGTTTGTTTCTTTATCAGAGGAAATATTTAAAGATGTTAACTTAAAGTTAGATGAGATAAGAAAACAGATAGATTATGAAAAGAACAATTTAAGAGACAATATCAAAATATTAAAGGAAGCAAAACTACTAAACACAAAGATTCCTGAAAGAGCTATACATTTAATGGAAGGCAATAGAGAAATATACATACAAAGGTTAAATCTACTTCTAGGTCAGATAAACCTGCCTAAAAATAATATATCTTTGTTCTATAATTCTTTTGAAAACTACCTAAATGACTTTAGTAGGATTACGATAAGAAATTATCATATTTTAATGGAGTTCTTCAGGGATTATATTATCAATATATCGTCTGGTATAAAAAAATTAGATTCATTAATAAAACAAGCAAAAAAACTCGTAGATGATTCGGGATTGGAAAAAACAAGTCAAATAAAGAATAAAATAACAGAAGTTAAGAATAAGATAAAACACAAGAATGAATTGAGCGATAAGAAAGAATCATCTAAAGCAATTATTAAAGATAAAGAGAAGAATGTATTTGATAGTGAAAATGATTTAAAGAAATTAGAAGATAGTAGTGAATATAAAAATTATATAAATTTGATTAATAAAGAAATCTTATTGAATAATCAGATAAAAAATATAGAACAGGAGTTTTTGTCAAATATTAAATTTGCTTTAAAAAGATATGAAAGGCTTTCTTTAGAAGATAAGCTTATTAGGAAATATGTAGAATATTCTATAAGGGCTTTATTAGAAGATACTGAATTGAAGATAGTTGGTATAATTAAAAATATGAAAGAATCAATTATTAAAGGTACCTTAGATCTAAAAGATAGCAAGAAAGATAAAATATTAGAGGAACTCGATAAATTAAACAAAGATTATTTTGATTCCTTTTTAAAAAGATACAAAGACTTGAAAAAAGACCTGGACAAGTTAAATTTAGATATAAAGGAATCAGAACTTAAGGAAATTAAGGAGATAAAGGACAAAATTGAAGAACATAAAAAACTCTTAGAAGAAGAAAGAAACAACCTTGAAAATTTGAATAAAGATTATGAAAAGATTAATGTTGAAGAACTAAAAAGGCTTCTTGAAACAGATATAAGAGAAATATTAAAAAAAGATATAAAAATTGTCTAAATTTAAAAAGTTTTATATTCTTAAATGTGGAAGTACTTCTTCAAAGTACTTCCGAAAGTAACCCCACTTTAAGCTGAATAATCACCCCCTCTATTCTTGAAATATAGGATTGCAAGAATTATTATATATCTTAATAAAAGTGTACTTTAAGATTAATATATCTAAGATATACTTGTTATAACCTACGTATTTCTACACTAAAAAAACAAATATAACAAACGCGTGACTTACATAGCCATAAAAATTCGTCCAATAATTTCTTCTTGAATGGTTCCAGAAAAGGTCCCTTCAGAAACTTCGCTTTTAGATGTAATTAAATCTATATAATAAATACCAAAACGAACATAAAAACTATCACCAACCTCACCTAAAGGACCGATTCTATAGGACTCATTAGATATCTCTCCCGGCATCAGTGTAAAAAAATTTAAATTTTGCATAAAATTTGGCATACTGTAGTCTGTTATAGTTACAGGATTTTCTCCGGTGTTTTTTATCTTTATATATAAATATCCATCTGGTTTAATTTTGATTTCTGAAGGTACAATCACAGAAAACCCACTTACGCCTTCAACTGAACAGTCTTTGGGACACTTTAAATCATCTCCAATTTCACAAATATCATTCCCACAACAATTGTCTATTAGTGTGTTATTACAAGTTTTAGTATTTTTATCAAAAAGGTCTTGCGTACATGTATTGTTATCATCACAAATTGGTTGAGTAGATGGTTGGGTAGAACAACCTATGATAATTAGAACAGTAAATAATAAAATTAAAAGAAAAGTTTCCTCTCCAAATATTTTTTTCATAATTAGAATCTTATCTTTTTTATGAATATTTAAACTTTTCTTATTAGACATCTAAACCTCAAATATAAATTTTCTTTTTATTTTTTTACTCCTAAGCTAACTTTTATTTAATAACCTATTTAGATCCCTTTAAGTTAACAATGTACCTTTACCAACCGATAAGGTAACAATGTAATATCAAGTAGTTCCGAATGTACAAAAGCGGGCAAAAGACCATAAAAATCAAGTGTAGAAGCCTCGTAGCTGTAATTTTCCAGCATATGAACTGCAAGCTTCTTCTGTTCCTGACGCCAGAATTGTATTCTGGTGAGCAATCTGGTTCTTTCCCTGTTGGTTTCCCTGTATTTTTTTCTCCATTCATAATACTGCTGTCTTGTTTCCTGTCGATATACTTTCTTTCTTGCTAGAATTTTATCTTTGTTCTTTTCGTAATGTTCTCTGCTGAACTCCAGCAGTTTTTTCTGGTGGCTCAAATAATAATCTTTTTTTCTCTTATTTTTCTCTTCTTTTGTTAACTTAAGTTTTCTGGGTCTTGGAGTTTCTTTATCTTGTTTTCTTTGCTGTTTGTTCCACTCTCTAAAGTCATTATTGTCTATTTCCTTTTGTAAATATAATCTAGAACACTTTGCACATTTATACTTGCGTCTATGTTCAAGAAGTACAAGAATATATTGGCAGTTTGGACAGCGTGGCATGAAAGTAAAACAAGATTAGAGTTTATAAGAGAAGCGGGAAAAAAAGACTTTGTAGAATAACTTTAAAACTGAAAAATAACTATAGACTTTGTTAAAAAATAATCAAATTATCAATTTACACTTCTAATACAGTTCTGATATGGATGTGATGAGGATATAAAATCTAGAATATAGGTTATCCACAGCAAAAGGTTAAATTTAAATGTTTAATTATCATTAGGTTATATGGGGTTAATATAAAGAAAATGAGAAAGAATATAATTATTTTTATTATAACACTAGTCCTAACACTATTTTTTCCTAGCTTTGTAAATGCAGATAACTGCGGAGGAACAAGACAGTGTCATTGTGGTGACTGGCTTGTCGAGAGTCAAACGATGTGGTACGATCTGACTAATTGTTCAGAACACGGATTAGAGATTGTTGGACTCAATGTCGTTCTTGACTGTGATGGTCATTTGATTGATGGCGATGGTTCTGCAACTCCATACGACACTGGAATTCTTGTTGGTGCAATGGATACAGTGACAAATTGTAATGTGCAACAGTTTTATAATGGAATCACAATTTCTAAAGGTTCTTCCAACAACACCATAGCTTATAACTCTGTTCAGGATAACAGTTGGTTTGGAATTTATTTAGGCATACTCAGCGAGAATAATGTTATTTATAGTAATATCATAACTAATAACGACGTGGCTGGAATTGATGTAGATGAAAGTACTAATAATGACCTATGGAATAATATTTTTGTAAATAATGGTATAAATGCTTATGATGGCGGTGGCTTAAATAACTGGAATGTCAGCGAGGTTGGCAATTCTTGGTCAGACTTCAGTAGCAATCCAGGCTATCCAGATTATTATGAGGTTTCTGGCGGCGGTGACAGCATAGATTGGCATCCAGGTGTTGTTGAGTTTTATATTGATAATTCAGACTCAGAATTTACAATCCTTTCAGGAAATTGGGGCTCGAGAAATATCATCAACGCTTATAATGGGGAAACAAGATACAATAATCCAGGCTTTGGTCTTGAGAAAGCAGGGTGGAAAGTAAATAACCTAATTTTTCCAGGCACGTATGATGTTTATGTGTGGAAATTCGAAAGCGAATATTCTGCTAGTATGGGTACGAATGTTCATTACATGGTTTATCACAGGTTAGGAACTTCAAACTGGATTCTTGTAGACCAGTCCACGCCAGGTAATGGGTGGGTATACCTCGGAGAGTTTGAATTTGATAATTCACACGGACAAGGTATTATGATAACGGATGAGGCAGATGGCAGAGTTGCTGCTGATGCAATAAAACTGGTTTACACAGAACCATTAACTAATGCAGAGTTATCTTCCGGAGTAGATATGTTTGATTATGAATTTTCAAAGTAGTTATTGACTCCTGTCATTATGTTCTTTCCATCTTCTTGCCAGATTTCACTATTTGCGACAATGTGTGTTCCTGCATACTCGTTTATTGTCCATTCAAACGTAGCTGAGGGATATATAGTCCATCGGTCATAAATATTTGGCGGTGCTGATTCCTCATTACTTTGGTAATAATAATTATCATCAACATATCTCCATGACTCGTTTATATATTCCAAAAAATTGACTGTTTCAGGAAGTGGAGTGTAGTATGGTCCTCCTTCTTCAAGGAGAAAGTAGTTTAAGTCATCAGGAATACCGTAACCAGACTCTCCGTTAATACTTCCATGCCAGTCTAAAAATATATCTGCGTCAGCTTAATAATTTATGGAAGACTTCCAGAAACTCCAGTTATTACTGCTAAATTATTTGCGATTATTCTTTACAAGATTAGGGAAGAGGATGAAGGCGGTTAAAATTCAATAGGGAATCGTGGTGTAAACTCCTTTTCTGTGATTTTTACTTCGATTATCCTATCAACCCGAAAAGACCTTATTTGGTTTTTTACAACATCCCAACCATAAAAGAGCGTTCCAGATTTTTTATGTCTGAAACTATAAGGTTCTACTTCTCTTGGTTCTATTGAACCGTCTTTTTCTCTTGCTTTTATGTATAAAAGTCTTTTTTGTCTTCCAGATTCTTTTATTATTTCTACAATTTCCATGAAAAAACTTAGGTATTAAGAGTATTTATAGCTTACTTTCGGAACTACTTATATCTTCGTAAGCTTTATAAAGAGCTATTTTATAATGAAGCTTAGGACGACCATAGGGGCCTGGTTCCACCTGATCTCGTTTCGAACTCAGAAGTTAAACAGGCTTCCGTTCTAAGCTGTACTGCATTTCAATGCGGGAAACTTAGAAAGTTGTCCACCTTTTATTAAATATTAATTCTAAAAAAATGGTGCAAGAAATTAAAGGAAGAATTGAGACAGTAAGTTTGATTGAAAGAGTTAGGCCGGGATTGTTTTCTGGAAAAGTTTATGGAGGAGATTTTAATGAAGTAGATGTTCAGGTGAATATGAATGGGGATATTGATAAAATCTGTAATACTGAAAAATGGTTAGTAAGATTTTCTTTGGATCAAAGAGGTGCTAAACCTATAGGAAATTTTATTACCTCTAGATTTGATGGAGATTTATCCCTGAATTATGATAATTATATACTTTTAGGAATGTGGGAAGAAAGGATGAGAGTGCCAGAGAGATATCCAAATTTAGGAGAGATTTCAAATTATTATGATCCTGGAGATATGTCTATTGTTCTTTATATTAAAAATACTGGTAGAATAGAATCTAAAAAATATCTTGGAGTTGTGATAACGCCAACTGCGGATTATTTTAGAAGCTTTAAATTTAATTTTAATTTTCTTATAGCTCATGGAATACAAAATCCAGATCAACAAACATTATTACAGAATCCTAAAAGAGCATCTAGACTTATAATTATGCCTCCTTCTGATAGAATTGATGATTTAGAAGCTAAGATAAGGGGCTTAAAAGTATCACCCATTAGAATGGAACCTAAAACTCAACCTTTAAAATAGGATTATAGAACTAACCCTTTAAGAGAGTTCTTTCTATTATTGATATGTTTCTTTTGTATGTTATGGACATTTTTATCTTACTATAAGTTTCACCTTGGCTACTTTTTAAACTCATTTCTTCTAAAATTTTGTCTGGAAAAATAAAACCATTGTGTGATTGAAAATATCCTTGTTGTATCAAAATGTCACATATACTATCGATTTCATAACAAAAATCATAAACAAATCTTTTTCTTGTTAATGCTTTAAAAGATCTTCTTTGTCTTCCCTGGCCTTCTGCAATAACTAGGTATCTTATCCTCATTGCTTCAACGTCATCTATTAGTTCATTTATCGTGTATTTCTTAGAAAGACCGACAATAAAGCCCAAATCAATTGCTTCTGAATTTCCTGTTTTATTATCTAATATAACTTCAATATTTGCTACTTTGCCTTTATCTGAATCTGGAGTTAACATTTTGAGAATATCTTTTGTTAAAACAAATAATTTAAACCTTTCTATAATCTTATAATAGAATAAAATTAAGATAGAGTAATAATAATATAAAAATAATAAAAAATGATTAAATATATTAGAAATCACTTAATAGGATTTCATCAAAGCCTATGTGGCCTTTTTTTGTTTTTATTAAAGCAAGAAGGTTATTATATTCTTTTATTAGTTCTCTAATTTTTAATTTTTCTTTTTGTACAAGACTTCTTACATGATGTATATCAACGTTTTTTGGATAACTAAAAAAGGATATCTCTAATCTTCTTATTAAACTTTGAGCTTCACTTACGTTTTTCTTGATAGTTACATAAGAAAGAGTTCTATATTTTTGGTTTGGGTCTGCCTTTAAGAAATTGTTGTAAATGACTTTTGTATCACTGTACTGATTGCCGTATTCATCATATCTTATATTTCTCAATATTGAGGCTGTTGTTTCTATAATCTGCATGATTTTTTTATAATCTGGAATACTCTTTAGGTATTTTTCTTCATCACTTTCTATATCAAACCTAGAATAATCTTTTGGTTGTCTAATAGGCTTTACTCTAGATGAAGCAAATACTATCTCATCTTTCCTTTTAAACGGCCAAACCATAAAATATACCAATAACTATAGATTAATAAATTTTTCTTAAATAGGGTTGTTATAATAAAACACTAGCTTTGGATAGAACAATAGCTTTTTAAGAAAGAAATTCTTTAAAACTTCTGTAAATATTGAAAATGAAAGATAAAGGAAGATTAAAGAGAATAGCTTTTGATAATATAAATACTTTATTTGAAGAAGCCAAGTTATATAGTAAAGATAAGCCTTATTTAAGCAATAGATATGTTAACTTGGCTAGAAAGATTGCTATGAAGGTTAACTTAAGAATACCTTTAAAATATAAGAGGAGATTCTGTAAGCATTGTTATAACTATTTTACGAATAAAAACTTTAGGGTAAGAGTACATAAATCCAGAGTTATTTACTATTGTTTAAACTGCAAAAAATACACAAGATTTGTAATAAAAAAGGTAATGGCTAAAAAGAATTAATTCTACGTTTTATATTATGTTTTTTAATAAAATTATTAATCTATGAACTCTTTGAATTTCTCAAAAAAGCCCTTCTTTAAGGTTATCTTGTCTTTGTTAAGTTCAGCTAACTCTTTGTAAAGTTCTTTTTCTTTACTGTTAAGGGAGGTAGGTGTTTTTACTTTTACTCTAATAAAAAGATCTCCATACTTACTTGAATTTAGGTATTTGATGCCTTTATCCTTTACCTTAAATATTGTATCTGATTGAGTTCCTGAAGGAATTTTTATCTTTGTTGAGCCCTTAAGTAAGGGTATTTCAGCTTCTGTGCCTAAAACAGCTTGAGGAACAGAAATATCTATTGATGTATAAAGATCATAGTCTTTTCTTTCAAATGTTTTATGGGGTGTTAAATATATAAAAACATAAAGATCACCATTACTATTTCTAGTTTCTTCACCCTCTTCTGGAACCCTTAACTTAGAACCATTATTTACTCCAGATGGAATGTTTATTGTTAATGACTTTTCTTCTTGAATTAATCCGTCTTTACAGTAAGAACATTTCACCTTGGTTGTTTTACCTTCATAACAATATTTACAGGGCATTATCTGTTGAAATGTGCCAAACATGGTTCTTTGAATTCTTCTTATATGACCTGTTCCATTACAATGCTTACAGGTTTCAAGTTTTCCGTCTTTGGCTCCTGTTCCATTACAATAATGGCATAGAATATTCTTTCTGAATTTTAATGTTTTTTTACAGCCAAAGGCAGCTTCTTCAAAATTAATCTCTAAATTGTATCTTAAATCATTAGCTCTTCTATTCCTTCTATTACCAAGGAACATGTCAAATATATTGTCACCAAAAAAATTATTAAAGCCAAATTCTTTAAAAACAGAATCAAAATCAAAATTTTTGAATATATCTTCTTGACTAAATCTTTGATCAAATCCCTCATGACCAAATTGATCGTATGTTGATCTTTTATCATGATCAGAAAGAACAGCATAAGCTTCTGAAATTTCTTTAAATTTTTCCTCAAATTCTTTTTTGTTTTCTTCAGATGTTCTGTCAGGATGAAACTTTAGAGCTAATTTCTTGTATGCTTTTTTAATCTCTTCTTTAGATGTACCTTTACTTACACCCAATGTTTCATAATAGTCTTTTTTTGTCATATAATGGAATGTTCATATAATTGTTCTATATAAAAGATTTTATCTTTTTATATAACGTGCTTGTTTATTATCTTCTTTATTACTGGTTTTTTTATTCCAGTTCCACTTAAACTGTCAATCATTTCTTCTTTCTGCTTTATATTCATACCATATCTTAATGGTTTTCCATAATAAGAAAGTATTATAGGTATGTATTCAAAGTAACCTGCATTTACTATATCGTTAATAAATGCTTTTGGATTATTTATTTTCATCTTTTTCATTTTCATTTTCCTCATCTGTATCTTCAACAACTTCAGCATCTACAACATTATCTCCTTTTGGCTTTTCTTTTTTTTCTTTTGCTTCTTTATTATTTTCCTGAAACTGTTGGGATTGTTGAGCTTTCTGATACATCTTTATACCGATTTCTTGTGCTGTTTCCTGTAACTTCTCTATTTTTTGTTTTATCTTACTTGAATTATTTGAAGATACAGCTTCTTTTAATTCTTCAATTGCCTTTTCTATCTTTTCCTTAGTTTCCTGGTCTATTTTGTCTGAATATTCTTTTAATAATTTTTCAGTTGAATAAATTAAAGTGTCTGCATTATTTCTTAATTCTATTTCTTCCTTTTTCTTTTTGTCTTGTTCTGCATTTTTCTCAGCTTCTTTTAACATTTCTTCTACACTGTCTTTTGGAAGTCCTGAACCACCTGTAACTATAATCTTATGTTCTTTTCCCGTTCCTAAATCTTTTGCAGATACATGAACTATGCCGTTGGCATCTATGTCAAATGTGACTTCTATTTGTGGAAGACCTCTTGGTGCAGGGGGAATTCCATCTAGAGTAAATTGACCTAAACTTTTATTGTCTGAAGCCATCTCTCTTTCTCCCTGTAAAACATTTATTGTTACAGCTGGTTGATTATCTGTTGCTGTTGAAAATGTTTGAGATTTTTTAGTGGGTATTGTAGTGTTTCTTTGAATTATTGGTGTTCTTATTCCACCTAGTGTTTCAATACCTAATGTTAATGGTGTTACATCTAGCAATAAAACATCTTTTACCTCTCCTGAAAGAATTGCTGCCTGAATTGCTGCTCCTAGGGCTATTGCTTCATCTGGATGTACACTTTTATTAGACTCTTTCTGCATTAATTCCTTTACTAATTTCTGGACAGAAGGAATTCTTGTTGAACCCCCCACTAAAATGACTTCATCAATATCTTTAGGACTTAGTTTAGAATCTTTTAATGCCTGTTTTACTGGCTGCTTTAATTTTTCTATTATAGGATCTATTAATCTTTCGAATTCTGATCTTGTAATTATTGTGTTGAGATGTAATGGCCCTTTCTTGCCAGATGCTATAAAAGGGAGATTTATTTCTGTTTGCTGTGATGTTGAAAGTTCAATCTTTGCTTTTTCAGCTGCTTCCTTTAATCTTTGATGAGCTGTTGGGTCTTCTATTAAGTTAATACTATATTCATGTTTAAAGTTTTCAGCTAAATGTTCTATTAATAAATCATCTATATCATCTCCACCTAACTTATTGTTTCCTGATGTTGATTTAACTTCAAAGACACCATCACCTAATTCTAAAATAGAAACATCAAATGTGCCTCCTCCAAAATCAAATACCATAATCATATGATCTTTTGTTTTGTCTATCCCATAAGCTAAAGAAGCTGCTGTTGGTTCATTTACTATTCTTAATACTTCTAGGCCAGCTATAACTCCTGCATCTTTTGTTGCCTGTCTTTGAGCATCTCCAAAATAAGCTGGAACAGTTATTACTGCTTTAGTTATTTTTTGACCTAAATATGATTCTGCATCTGTTTTTAATTTCTGTAAAATAAATGCTGATATTTGTTCAGGCCCATATTCTTTATTTCCTATCTTTATTTTTTCTCTGGTTCCCATTAATCTTTTTATTGATCTTACTGTATTTAGTGGATTTACAATTGCCTGTCTTCTTGCTAATTCTCCTACTATTACTTCATCACCCTTAAATCCGACTACAGATGGAGTTATATTATGACCTTCTGAATTAGGGATTATTTTTGCTTTTCCGCCCTCTAAAACCGCAACTGCACTAAATGTCGTACCTAAGTCTATTCCTACGACCTTATTCATTTTGATTACCTCCATAAAAAATTTCAATATCTTTAACAATCTCTCTCTTTTTTGAGTGGTACATGTTTAATCCTATTAGATTAATCCATTTTTGGAATGAATCTTTAAATATTCTTACAACAAATATTTTCTTTTTTCCTTTGATTATACTATTTTTGCGCAAGTCTATATTCTGCCTTACTGAAAGACTAATTTTTTTAAGTTTAAGATAAGATACAATTTTTAATAGAATATATTCATTTGAATTACTAAGGATAATATCAAAATATTTTGTAGTATTTTTTCTTTTTATTACTGTTCCTTCTGCATCCCAGAAAGCAGCTATAAACCTATTAGCAAGTTCATCTTTCCTAAAAATATAATCAATTGTATCTTTTCTAATTTTTTTATCAATTTTTATAAGATTTGCTAGTTTAACACTAGATAATCTTAAGCGCCATAGTCCATTTTTTCTCTCTTCTTCAATTATTGAACCATATTGTTTTATTATATTAAATAAAACTTCTTTTAATCTTTTGTCTTTATTAAATACTTCAACCATATACTTCTGAACAGTTCCATCCCCTAGTGTAAATCCTATTAAATAAGCAAGTTCGGGTGTTATTTTAATACTCGAAACCTTTTTTGTTTTATTACCTTTTTTAATTATAATTTCAGAATTTATTTCACCAGCTATTGAGAAATTGTCTATATGATTTCTTATAAATGGAATATCAAGTTGTTTGAACCAATATTCTAAAGTTGAATCAGGAATTCCAGTTATCTTTTCAATTTCAGTAATAGAAAACTTAGGATAAATTGAATTAATAAATTCTTTTAACCTTTCTTTACCAACATCATTTATCACATGCCTAAAATTTCCACTTTTTCTTATATCACGAATTCTGCTTATTAGATTATCATTAGAAATATTTTCATCCATTTTTGTCTCCTAATTTTCCATTGCCCACTTTTACTTTAGCAGGTCTTATTATTTTATCATAAAACATGTAGCCTTTCTGAACCTCTTCTATTACAATGTTTTCTTCACCTTCAACATGTGCTATTGCTTCATGTACATAAGGATCAAATTCCTGATTTAATGATTCAATTTGTTTGATATTATAATCTTGAAGGAGTTTTTGAAATTGTTTGTAAATTAGAATAATTCCTTTTGTAAATTCATCTTCCTTCTCTTTATTTTCTTGTTCTTTATGGTTTAAAGCAAGTTCAAAATTATCTAGAATTTCTATTAGTTTTTGTAATAATGGAATTACAGAGCATTTCTTAAGCTCTATTTTTTCAGCATCTGTTCTTTTTTGATAGTTTTCGAATTCTGCCTGTAATCTTTTTAAGTGATTTATGTATTCCTCTGTAAGATTTTTTTGATCTTCTAAAAGCCTTTTTTCTTCTTCTACAAGTTTTTCATGATTCTCATCAATATTCTTGTTATCTTTGCTATTTTTACTGTTTTTATCCTCAATATTTTCATTATGTTTGTTGTTATTATGCATAAGACTAACCCCCTATTTTGTAGACTTAAAATCTACTTATTTATAAAGATTATTGTTTTATAAAATATATTTTTTAGAATAATTTTGATTTAGATAATATTTAGAGGTTTAAATAGGGTTTGGTGTTATTAAATTTTAATTATCCAAAGTAACTTTCTTTTTTTAAGGATTCTTTACCTTTTTTCTTTAGTTCTTTTTCTAGCCTTTGTAAAGATTCTGGCTTTTTTATTTCACCGAACTGTTTTTCATATTTGTCTATATTCTCTTTTAAAACTCGTAAAAAATCTTTAGCCAAAAAAGGATCTAAAATACAAACTTGATGTCTTATTGTTAATCTTTGTTTGCCCATATCCATTAAAGGAGTAGTGTTTTTAAAATCTATAAATATCTTTAATGGACCATGAGTTACCATAACTTCATCTACAAAAACTTCTTTTTCACTTATGCTATTTATCTGCACGTCTTTTTGAACCTCTTCCATTTTAATGCCTCCTCAATCTTTAATTCTCTTTAATTATTTAATTTTATCTCTTTCTGGATTTATAATAAAGCTTTTATATAAAAAGATTATTACAGTGTTATGGAAGACTTTAAAATAACTATAACTCATGTAAAAAAGCCTAAACAAAAGGATCTTAATCAAGATTTACAGTGGTTTTCTAAATCTATTGGATTAATAGGAATAAGAGATAAAGAGAAAAGCTGTTTCAGAATTTTTGTTGAATTATTAAAAAGTGAGAAAGGATTGACCTCTGATGAGATAGCTGATTTTTCTAATTTAGCCAGGGCTACTGCAGTGCATCATATTAAGAATTTGATTGAAGCAGGGATTATTGAAAAAAGGAAAAATAAATACTGTTTGGTTGATAAAAATTTAGAGGGTATTGTTAAAAGAATTGAGAGGGATATTGAATGCACTTTAATTGAGCTTAAAGAGGTTGCTAAGTATCTTGATAAAGAGATAAAATAAGATTATTCAACTTTTTTTTCTAAACCTTTTAGTTTAAGTTTTAAACGAGGCATTATTCTTAAATGATAATACTGTGTTAATTCACTATTAGGATTAAGAGAAGGCATTTCAAAAGTTATTACTATTGTAGGTACTTTCTTTATTTTAATAGGTTTATATTTTTTATTTAGTCTATCTCCTATTTCTCTTTTCACTTCTTCTAAAGATGAATATACCTTCAAAAGTATCCAATCTTCGATTTGAGGAACTTTTTGATTATTAAAACTAGACTTGTAAGCTAATTCATATTCTTGTTCAATAATAACATCTTCAATCATAATATCTTAGAAGGAAGATAAAATTTAAATAACTAACTAAAATCCGCTAAAAACAATATATTTTTATATGAATGTTTTTAAAGAATCTTGTAAGCGGTAGTAGTACAGTGGTTAGTATATAAGCTTGCCATTATTGAATAAAGATTAAGCAAAGAGCTTGTGACCCGGGTCCGAATCCCGGCTACCGCACACCTACTAATTAGTAATAACATTTTATAATAAGATGAACTTCTATTTATATTGAATTGTCAATTTTACACCCCTGATACGGTTTGGATACGGATGCGGGAGAAAAAAAGAGGCAGAAAAACTTAGGAAAGAAATTAGAAAGTTAATCTTAAATAGGGATTTTTAAAAATTTTTTGCTAGTTTAGTTTATTTCTTTTCTTCGTTTAAGTTACCTTTTCTTACTTTTAAAATATCAAAAACGAGAATTATGGATAGGGATGATACAAAAGCCAACAAGAAATTAAATAACCCTATCGGAGCAGTTTCAAATACTTTATTTAATGGAGAATAAATAATAACTAAAGTAGCTAATATAGAGATTGATGCAGCATAAACTAAGTATTTATTTGTAAAGGGAGAACGATTAAGAACTCTTTTTCTAAAAGACCTAAAATTAAAAGCATTTGCTATTTCAAAAAATATAAGAGTTACTAAAGCGGTTGTTCTAGCTACAACAAGCTCTTGTTTTAGGATATTAAAAGTAAAATAAAATACTCCAAGAGTAACAAGTCCCATTATAGTTCCAGCAATTATGATTAAAGAAACTAGTTTTTTGTTTAATATATGGGCTTTTTTTCGCGGTTTTGCTTCCATAACATCTTGAGAAGAAGGATTAAACCCCAAAGTAATTGCGGGAAGATTGTCTGTAACAAGATTCATGAATAATATTTGCAAGGCAAGCAAAGGCAAAGGCAACCCTAATAAAATTCCAAGAAAAATAATAAGCAATTCAGCGTAGTTGCAAGAAAGAGCATAGGTAACAAATTTTTGTATATTATTAAAAATTGTTCTTCCTTCTCTAACTGCAGATACTATTGTAGCAAAATTATCATCTTTTAATGTCAGGTCTGCTACCTCTCTTGTTACATCTGTTCCTCCAATACCCATTGCAACCCCTATATGCGCTTCTTTTAATGCAGGAGCATCATTTACTCCATCCCCCGTCATTGTTACTATCTCCCCATTTTCTTTTAATGCTCTTACTATTCTTAATTTGTGTTCTGGTTTAACTCTTGCAAAAATAACGGCATTTCTTACAATCTTTACTAATTCATTATCAGTAAATTTGTCTAATTCTTCACCTTCTATTATATTCCCTTTGTTAAGATTTATTTGTTTTGCAATAGCGATTGCAGTTTCTTTATTATCTCCTGTAATCATTTTTACATTTATCCCAGCAATATAACAGAGTTTTAGAGCTTCTTTTACTTCCTCTCTCGGAGGGTCTTCCATTCCAACTAATCCAACAAAAACAAGTTCTTCTTCAAAATGATCCTTATTTAATGATTTGACCTTTTTATAAGCAATGGCTATTGTTCTAAATGATTTAGAAGTTAATTCTTTGTTAGTTTCCATTATAAGTTTCCTGTCTCTTTCAAGAAGCGTAAAAATCCCATTTTCTCGTTGAATAAATTTGCAGTTTTTTAACAAGACTTCTAAAGCACCTTTTGAATAAATATAACTCTCGCCTTTTTCTTTACACGCTACAGACATAATTTTTCTTTCAGAACTAAATGGAATTTCTTCTTCTCTTGTAAAATTCAAGTCCTCTTTGAATATTCCTGCTTTCGCAGAAGCAATTAATAATGTCGCATCGGTAGGAGTTCCTCTTATAATATACTCCCTATCTGTTCCTTTTCTCTCAATTTTAGAATCATTACATAAAACTCCTGCTTTTAAAAGAAGTTTTAAAGAATTGTTTTTTTGAATATCTATTTTTTTGCCATTTAACAAAAAATCTCCTGTAGCCTCATAACCTGTTCCAGTTATTTCAAAAACCTTATTGTCGCACAATATTTTTTTTATTGTCATTTCCCCTTTTGTTATTGTTCCAGTTTTATCAGAGCAAATAACAGTTGTTTCGCCTAATGTTTCAATAATAGACATTCGATTAACTATTGCATTTTTTTGAGCCATCCTATATGCTCCAGAAGCAAGAGTAGACATTAACACCACTGGAAATCCTTCAGGGAATGCAGAAACAGATAAAGCAATTACCACTATTAAAACCTCGATAAATAATTCGTAAGAAAGAGGAGCATTTCTTATCAGCATAACAATACCTGTTAATATAGAAACAGTAAGTGCAATAGATACCATATATTTAGCTATGCCATTTACTTTTTTTTGCAAAGGCAGTTCTTTTTCAGCAGTTGAAATCATACCAGCTATTTTTCCAAATTCAGTATTCATCCCTGTATGCAGAACTTTAGCAATGCATCTCCCATTAACAATAAGAGTTCCCATAAATATCTGGTTTTCTTTTTTGTAATCTTTTTCACTTTTTGACTCAAACTTTTTAATTTCTTGTGATTCGCCTGTTAAAACTGCTTCATTGACTCTTAATTCCTTTGCTTCTAGAATAAGACAATCTGCAGGAATTTTTTCTCCTGTTCTTAGAATAATTATATCTCCTGGAATAATTTCTCTTGAAGGAATCTCAATTTCTTTGCCATCTCTTATAACAATAGATACGGGCATAATCATTTTTTTTAAAGCAGCAATTGCTTTTTCAGCCTTATATTCCTGAAAAAATCCTGCACTTATTACAAGAGTTATAACTGCTAAAATTGTATAAGCTGTAACAGATTTACCAACAAAAAAAGAAATAAACATTGCTGCAAACAATAAATAAACAACAAAATTATTTTTAATCTGCCTTAAAAGAATCTTTAATGGAGAAATATGCAAAATTTCCTTTATTTCATTAAATCCATAGTCTTTTAATCTTTTTTCTGCCTCTTTTTCAGTTAAACCCTTTAAGTTTTTCATCATAATCTATATTATAAATATATTTATTAATCTTAGCTCTCTTGCTTGTCTTATACTTTTATTATTTTATATGACGCTCTTTTTAATCTATTCATTATCGCAAGTCCTAAACCTTTATCACCAACTCCTTCAGCAATAATTAAATCAACTTTTTCTTTATCGAAATCTCTAAAAGTGCTGAATAAATTTTTAGCAATTGTATTAAATTTATTTCCCATAAATTTTATTACATTTGCTTTATAATTATGGTTTTCATCAGTGGTCATCACACCAACGACTTTTCCTTCTCCCTGGTATTTGTCAACAAGTTGTTGAATCTTTTTTTTAACTCTTTCATGTTTACCTTCAAATACTATTATCCTTGCATATGGAGCATAGTGCTTGTATTTCATTCCAGGCGATTTAACAACAATTTTCTTTATCTTTTTTTCTTTAACAAACGGATGTATTTCAATTTTTCCCAAAACTTCTTCCAGTTCTTCTAAGCTAATTCCGCCAGGCCTTAATAAAGTTGGAGGATTTGTAGTTAAATCAAGAACAGTAGATTCAATCCCAATTTTTGTTTCACCACCTTCTATAATAATATTTATCTTTCCATACAAATCTTGTATCACATGTTCTGTTCTGGTTGGACTGGGTTTACTAAAAAGATTTGCTGATGGCGCTGCAATCGGTACTTTCGCTTCCTTAATTAAAGCTAAAGCAATTTTATTTGCAGGCATTCTAATTGCTACAGTATTTGAACCCCCTGTTATTATATCGGGGACTAGTTTAGATTTATTAAAGACAAGAGATAATGGACCAGGCCAAAATTTATTCATTAATTTTTTTGTTTCTTTTGGAATTCTTTCTGCCAATCTATAAATCTCTTTTTTGTCAGCAATATGGATTATTAATGGGTTATCAAAGGGTCTCCCTTTGGTTTCAAATATTTTTTTTACAGATTCTGGATTTAAGGCATCTGCCCCTAAACCATAAACAGTTTCTGTGGGAAAAGCCACTAAACCACCCCTTCTTAAAATTCTGGCTGCTATTTTAATTCTGGAAATTTCTGGATTATTGGGGTTTATCTTTATGATTTTAGTTTTCATAATTAACACTCAATCCATCTAAATCTAAAAATCTTTATTTTAGTAAGCTGCTTTGCTTTTTTTAATAGTCCCCTAGCCCAGATAAATTCTATTGCAAGGACTACCAATCCCAAGATGATTATCAAGATCCCCAGACCTGGAAGAAATAATAATGCCGGTCCTATCAACAATATCATAACTCCAACAATTATTATAATCAATTCTTTGATCTGTTCAACGCCAAACATAATTGATGATTTCATTTTTTTTCATTGTTTAATTTATAAAATTAGTTTAGTTAACTCTTTTCACTACTTTCAGCTTGTTTTACGTCTTGCGATTTTTTTGAAAAAAATGCAATTGCTTCAGCTAATTCTATGTGATTTTTTGCATATTCTTTTATATCCGTCCTTTTTTTGTATGCTTCGCATGCCTGAACAAGTGCTTTTGCACCAGCTCTTGTTCCTTTTGGATGAGCATGACAACCTGCACCCATTGTTGTTATAAATTCTGTGTTTCCCATTATCTCAATAAAGGGTTTCAACAGCATTGGATTTAAACCTCCAGAAATAATTGGACAGCATTTTTTCATCCCCCTCCAATTATCATCTTCTAAAATTAAATGATGCACATGGTCTTCATGAACAAGTTTCAAAACATCTTTATCATTTTCAGGTATTTTTGCCCATGACTGTTCAAAAAAATGTCCTTTTCCTAAAATATTGAGTATATTATTAGCAGCAGTAACATCTTCTTTAGGACTGCCTTTCATCTTTCCAACACCGGCTGTTCCTGTATGAATTCCTGATACTCCTGCAAGTCTTGCAAATTTAGAAAGAACTAAAACTGTAAATCCTATTGGATTTTCAGGTCTTGTAAATGCCCCATGTCCTGCTCTGTGAAAATGAATAAAAACATCAGGGTATCTTTTTCTAAGAGTTTGAACTGCCATCCAACCCGCAGTAATCCCATCAATTAAAAAAGCATAACTTCCAGATTCAAAACCAGCATTCCTAATCATTTCACATCTTTCAATCATTGTATCAAAGTCTGTGGCAGAAACATTAAATGAATGAATTTTCTTTTGCCCTGTTTCTTTTACAGCTTTGTCCATTGCTTTTTTTACATGCTGAACCATTTTATCATAGGGACAGAAATCTTGGTTTGCTTGAGGCTCATCATTTTTAACAAAATCTCCTCCACCTGTCCAGAAATCATAACATACCTCTGCATATTCTGCTGAAGTAAGCCCCATCTTTGGCTTGATAATTGTTCCAAGAATTGGTCTATCATAAACATTCAAATATTTCCTCATGTCATCTAAAGTATAACTCGGACCGTCATATTGTTCGAGCATTGCAGGAGGGAACCAAATATCAAGTAGCTTCAAAGCATTTATTTGCTTCATCCCTAAAACATTTCCAACAAGGTAAGTCAGAATATTCTGGACATTTCCTCCTCTGTCAAAAAGTCTCCAAGGATATGCAATCCAAACTAGGCTTTTTTTTAAATCCACTTGGTAAACAAGCGCATTCATTTCTTTGGAAAAAAGAGTTTCAGTATTTACTTTAAATGTAGTTCCAGTAGAGGATTCAGCTGCAATTTCAGCAGCGGCCTGTAATATGTTTAGCTCTTTACTCGGGATTAAATGAAAAACAGTAAGAAGATACTCTCCATTTTTAGGATTTTCAAAATTAAATTTCACATATGCTTGTTGTTTTGGGTTAAGTGATTTTAAAAATTTTTTTAATGTCATTTTCTTACCTTATTTTTCTTACAACCACATTATAAATTTCTAAAAACTTTTTTATTTCTTTTATTTTAAGAAAATAAAATTTTTCATTCGCAAGATTAGAAAATCCGAAAAATCCAAAGGTATATAACAACTTTAAATGTTTTGATGCGGAAGACTCGCTTATGCTTAGATTGCCCGCAATTTCATGAACAGACATTTTTTCTTTTTGACAAAGTAAAAGAAGTATTTTTCTTCTTGTCCTTGATCTTATTGCTTTAGCGAGTTTTTCATCTGGCATGATCTATTTAGAAAACTCCAGTTTTTAAATGTTTCCATGTTGTGCAACAAGGAGATATCTTATAATACTATTTAGATAGCGGTCTTTTTTTATAAAGTATTTAATTAGTCTAAGTATAAAAAATTATCTAACTAGAACAATTAACTTATTTGTAATAACTATTATTTCTCCAAAATCAAAATAGCCCCATCGTTAATACACCTACATCTCCCCATCTTAAAGTCCCGTTAACTTAACAATACAAGATAAACAAAAATTTAATATACTTATACATCTTTAATGCTCTAAAGATTGACTGCGCATTCCTTTCTTATTGTGGTGCACGGCTACCGCAATTGTTTCTAGTAAGTAGTAACAAATCCTAAAATGATTTAGAATTATTGATAATCTTTTTTATTTTATAATTTTTTATCTAAGAATTTATTCTTCTATTATCTCTTTTGTTTTAGAAATGATGCTTTTTGCTAATTCAAATAATTCATTATAAATATTGTCATTAAGTGAAAGATTTGTGCCGTATTGATACTGTTCTCTTATCTCAATACTGGTTTTTTCCTTATTATCAACATCTAAAGACGCTATTTTATCTAACAATTTTTTATCAAGGTCTATTCTATTTTCTTCAATTAAATAGTAGATTAATGCAAATGTGCATTCCTGATTACAAGATTCATAGCCAAATTTTTCACATATAGCTAGTAAACAATGATACATAGAATAAAAAACAGTGCTTGCACTTATATCAGAAAAATTTCCTCTTTTCAAATAATCTGTTGCTTTTAAGTAATGTTCTGCCTTAATTATATATTTTCTTGCCTTGTCTAGATTAGGTTCTACTGTAACAAGACCTCTATGCTTATCAGAAGTCTTTAATTCCTTTTCTGCTTTTTTTACACACCATTCAACCTTATTTTTTGCGTGACTCATTTTTCTAATAGACTTATTATTGTATCTTCTCCATAAACTATAATGCCTTTTATAGCATTTAATATTACTTTATCCTGTTTTTTAATGTTTTCTTTTAAATCTTCTTTAGTCTGATATACTGGATGAATCTTCTTAACATTTATCAAATTAATTTCTTCTATTTCCTTTTTTAGATTCTGAAATTTTTTCTTATCTGTTAATAATAGAGCATCTATATCTCCAGCTTCCTTTTGTTTTTTTAAAACAGAACCAAATAAGATAATAGAATAAGAATTTTTAATCTTTTTTAGTTCATTGATCCATCTTTTTATATAAGGAGGAGACTGTTCAGACTCTCTCTTTAGGAGAAATTTAATATACTGTTTTGCATAATCATTATTAAAATTTATCTTGTAGAATCTGGCTTTTCCTAGTTTCTTCGATATTAAGATGTTTTCCTTTTCAAGTCTTTTAGCTATCTTTAAAGCACCCATTGAACTTATTTTTAGATGCTTTGCTATGTTGTTTGCATTAAATTCATTTTCAGGATTTTTGAGAATAGTTAAAACAAAACCCACCTCATTATTTGTTATGTCTTTCATATAAACTCACAGTTTAAATATATAAACTGATGGTTTAAATACTTTTCGGTTTTGATGGGAACTAATAAACTCAATATTATATACTGTTCTGATGCGGATTATAATAAAAAGAAGGTTATCCATAACAAAGGGTTAAATTTATATCTTTAATTAATATAATAATATGAAAATGGAAAAGAAAAATATTAAAACTAAGTGGGATTTCATAAAACCAACACTACCTAAAATGATAGTTTTTATTTTATTATTAATTTTTTTTAATCCTGGTACTATCCATCGTGGGATGATTTTGGTTGAATACACAGATCCTAATTGCCCACCAGAAGTTTGTAATTCTACAGAAATTTATTGGGAATATAAATTACCTTGGAATTTTGAATGGGGTTCTGGTAATCGTTTAATAAAAGAGATATTTCCTTTTTTTATTCCAATATTTTACATCATCTCATGTTTGATGATATATTTCATATCGAAAATAAAAGCGTTGAGTAAATATAAAACATAAAAATGGAAAAGAAAAAAACTAAATCAAATTTTATAAAACCTACATTACCTAAAATGATAGTCTTTATTCTATTACTAATATTTTTTAATCCAGGCACTATTCATGCATATATAATGTCTACTGAATATTATAATTGCCTACCAGAGGATTGTAAACCCGCAAGTATTTCTTGGGAATATAAATTACCTTGGGATCTAGAATTGAGTTATGCTAATAGTTTTCTTAATGGAATATTTCTTTTTTTTATTCCGATAATTTATATTATATCATGTTTGATTGCATATATAATAACAAAAGTAAAAGGATTGAAGGAGCATAAGGTATGAGAATAGAATCCAAAATTAAAAAATCAATCGAAAGTTTAATATATTAATACGTCTTTACTGCTCTAAAGATTGATTGCGCATTCCTTTCTTATGGTGGTGCACGGCTACCGCAATTGTTTCTAGTTAGTAGTAACTTTTTATAATAAAACAAGCTTGTATTTATATTTGATTGTCAATTTTACACTCAGGATACGGTTTGGATACGGATGGAGGATAAAAAGAAGGTTATCCATAGTAAAGGGTTAAATTTATATTTTCATATGTATAAACATTTTAGGAGGTTAAAAATGAGTGATGGACCAGATGAAGATTTTGGAACAATGATAAAATGTCCTAAATGTGGGGCTTGGATGGAAGAAATTCTACAAGAAGATATAAGTTTTATTTTAGTAAAAAGAACACAATAGGATTTATTAAATTTACTCAATAATAAACAACCTTCTTCTAAATACATTTGACTCATCTGGATAGGCATCATATCCATAGTAGTCATACCATCTTGTCTCAAATTGTCTAATATTGATTCTCCGTAATTCTGGACCCAATTCTGGATATAATGAATCTGCTAAAATGATTTTACTTCTTTCTATACCCACTACAGGTATATAATGACCGTCGCCTTCAAAACAACTAGTAATCGGAATAATATTATCTTTTAGTAATTTTTCAATTAAATCTACAGATGCACCATCTACCATTTGAACTTTAAATCCTAAATCTCTAGATACTCTTATTAGCGATCTATCTGTATAGCCCCAACACGAATCTTCTGCTTTAGAAGTTAATTCAACGATTTCTTCTTCTGGCATATATAAACCCAGATAATTATAAACCATTCTTAAAGCTGCTTGTTGACAATATCCTATAATAGACTGTTCAAATAATTTAAATCTATTAATGTCTTTTATCATCACCATATTAAAGAGTAAGTAATCTATCTGATTTAATTTCTATTTTTAAGCCTATAACAACAGTTTCATACACATTAGTCACTTCTCTATTATTTTATTTAAATTTGAATCTGATATGTACTATAATTTTTACTATAGAAAAATTTATAAATATTTTTAAAAGATTTATGAAATAACTTTATTTCTTCAATTTTTTATATTCTGTATAAGAATAAATGACTAAATAAATAGAAAAAATTATTATAGGGGCTATTATAAAAAGTAATGCATATTTCTGGAAGAATATAGCAATAAGACAGATAAATGCAGATATCTTGTACAGGATGCTTGCTAGTTTATGTGTTTTATCCCATACCTTATCATTGCTTAATGTCCATGGCGTCCTTATTCCTATGAACCAATTTCTTTTTGATTTCTCTAACAAGATTGCTATATAATAAAATAGTATTGCAAATGCAGGAGCTAAAACAGAAATAAAATTAAATCTTAAACCAAAGTTCCAAAATATTGTTAATATATATAAATAAAAGAGGAATATTATTAAGATCAATATAAAGAATTCATAATAGTGTATAAATTCTTTTATATTTTTCTTTAAAGGATCTACTTTAGGGATTATTGCAAAAATAAGTAACAAAACTAAAGAGATCATAGGAATTATAAATAGAGCAATAAATCTTGATGAATAACCATCAACATTTCCATTTATGTTCCAATGAGATGCCATTTGTTCTGGCATTCTTGGATATAAATAAATAGAGATTATGAAAGATATCAAGATTATTACTAGAGATATTAATATGGTTTTTCTCATTCTCTCTTCTCGATTATATTATAAACATCTTTTATTATTTCAGCAGCTATCTTTGGATACCATAGATTCATGAAGTGAGAGGATTCTACTTCAATTATTGTTTTTGCTGTTGTAGGAAAAAGTTTTCTTTTAGGGCCTAGAGCTAATGTTCCATCAAATGTGTTTTCTACTGTGATTTCTGGAGGGGGGGCATTATTTAAGGCATTTTTTACTGCCTCCAAATAGTTGTTTAATGTAAAATTATCCTTTAATCTTTTTTCAATATACGGGGCTGCATATTTCTGGATTTTCTTCATATCTTTTGCTATTAAATCCTTAATCTCACCATTAAATTTTTGTGGATTGAAAATTTTATATGTGCTTATAAGATCAGCAACAAATCTTTGACTTTCATAATATATCATTTTTTTATAGCCTTGTTCTATCTGATTTAAAAAGGGAGAATATTTTTTGTTAATATATCTTAATAGTTCAGTTATTAATGATTTTTTTATACCTTTGTCGGAGAAGGTTACAAAATCCATTACACTAGGATATATCTTGATTCTGTTAAATGCTCTATGCACTAGAATGATATTATTATATTTTCCAACCTCTGCCCAGAAGTTTTGATATATCTTTAATCTGGTTTCATAATCTTGTTCGTCTTTAGCTACCCAGGCATATTTTTTTCTATATTCATATAAATTAATACCATTATTATTACTTTCATTAAAATCATTATATGCTTCTAAAGCAGTCTTTAATGGAGGAAGATCTCTGTTAAAGTCTATTCCATATTGTCTTTTACGAGGCATTGAAGAGATTACTAATGTACCGTTAAGCTCGTGCCAGCATAAACTGGCTACTGTTTCAGAATTATCATCTCTAGTAGTTGGATGATCTAGAGCAGGCCCTGAATGAGGACAGGCAATTACTAAATCACGTTCTTTGTCTTTATAAACTAAAAAACCCTTTTCAAAATTACAATCCATACTTTTTTAAATAATATAAGAAGTATATATTCTTTATGGTGTATTTCAAGGATAAATTTTTAGAGAAATATAGTAAGTATACTGATATTGAAGAGTTTAAGGAATATAGTTTAAAGAACTTAAGAAAGAGCATTAGAACAAATACATTAAAAATAGGTGTTAAGGAATTAAAGAAGAGATTAGAGGAATATGAAAATAATTATAATTTAGAGCAAATACCTTGGTGTAAGGAAGGCTTTTTTATTGAGGGAAAGGCAATTGGAAACTTAAAAGAGCACTTTTTAGGTTATTTTTATATACAGGAGGCTGCTTCAATGATTCCTGCTTTAGTTTTAGATCCTAAGGAAGAATTGGTTTTAGATATGTGCGCTGCTCCTGGATCTAAGACTACTCAATTAGCTGTTATAATGAAGAATAATGGATTGATTGTTGCTAATGATATTGAGATTAAAAGACTTAAGGCTTTATCCTTAAACTTACAAAGATGTGGTGTTTCAAACACTGTTATGACTTATATGAAGGGTTATCATATTAAGGAAAAATTTGACAAGATATTAATAGATGCTCCCTGTTCTGGAACAGGCATTATTAGAAAATCTTTACATACATTAGAGATATGGAATCAGAATATGTTAAAGAAACTTAGTAATGATCAAAAAAGATTATTGGTTAGTGGATTTGAATGTTTAAATCAAGATGGAGAATTAGTTTATTCTACTTGCTCTATTGATAAAGAAGAGAATGAACAAGTAATAGAATTTTTATTAGAAAAATATGATAATGCTAAATTGGAGAATATTGATATTAACATAAAGAGAAGTGAAGTTTTAAGCGATAATAAAGAACTTAAGAAATGCTTGAGAATATGGCCCCAAGACAATAATAGCTCTGGTTTTTTTGTTGCTAAAATAAAAAAAGAATAAAAATAAATTTATAATTTAAAATAAGGTTTCTCTATTTAATGGATAAGCTGTTGATTCTCTAATATCTTGACTAGATCCTTTTTTATTTTTTTAACTAACCCAGGACCTTCATAAATTAATCCTGTATATATCTGAATTAAAGAAGCTCCTGCTTTTAATTTCTCATATGCATCTTGAGCAGAAAATATTCCCCCTACACCTATTATTGTTTTGTCAGGATAGTTAAATTTGATATATTTGATTAAGTTAGTTGATCTTTGTTTAATAGGTTGCCCGCTTAAGCCGCCCCTTCCAATTCTTTCAATTTTTCTAGAAGATGTTTTTAAATCAGTTCTACTTAATGAGGTATTGCTTATTACATAACCATCTATATTATATTTTTCAGCAACATAAAATATATCTTCTAATTTACTATAAAGAATATCAGGAGAAATCTTGATTAATAATTTTTTATTCAAAGGATTATTTTCTGTTAATTTAGATATTAATTCTTCTAAAGATGATCTTTCCTCAAATGTTTTTCCATCTTTTGTATTCGGACAGCTTATGTTTATTGTTACTATGTCTACTATGTCATATATTTTTTTGAAGGAATACAGAAAATCATCTACTGCCTTTTTATACAATATTGAAGGATCATTTGTTTTTGATATATTAATAAATAAAGGTACTTTAAATTCTCTGTCTTTTAATTTTTCATATATAGAATCTGCTCCTTCATTATTAAGGCCTAGTCTATTAATAAGGGCTTTATCCTTTTCTAGTCTAAACAGCCTTGGTTTTTCATTACCCTCTCTAGCTAAAGCAGTTATTGATCCTATTTCCAGAAATCCAAATCCCAAAGATGGAAGAAAATCAACTAGATCTCCATTTTTATCAAATCCAGCTGCCAATCCTATAGGATTCTTAAATTTAAATCCAAGAACATTTACATTTAATCTCTCATCTTCAAATCCATAAATATAATCTATTATATTTCTAATTTTAGAATTTGATAATTTCTTTCCTAGTTCTAAAGTCTTTGTATGCATATATTCTGGATCTGCTCTAAACAATAAGGGCCTTATTATCTTGTACATTTTTAGATACCTCCAGCTAGTTTAATTTTCCATGTTTCGAGAGAAATCTAATTAGAACAAATAGGTCTAATTAGAATTAACCCCGATAGGTTTACATACTTCTTTCTAAATTTTTATCCAAATTCTTATTTGATTCAAAACAAAAAACATTAAAATGATTAGAAAAAATAAATTTTAATAATGAAAGTTTTAGAAATTCTTTTTTAGGATTTTTTATTTGTATCATCCTAAAAATGATAGAAATATCTTCTTATATATAAAGATTTAGATTATAAAAAATATAATAAGGCAAAAAAATTAAAATTTTTACAAAAGCTTATTTAAGAAAAATATATTTTTTCTTGAAAGAATATAAAAAATGGGCCCGAGGAGATTTGAACTCCTGACTTATAGCCAAATCTTTTCTTTAAGATTTTCCGGCTAGCCTAGTACTCCATCGCTTTTTATTTGCACGATGAAGCTCATATAAGACGTGCACAGTGAAACTTCGGTGCTCCACCAGGCTAAGCTACGAGCCCACTATGAATTTTAATAAAAGGTTTGTATTTAAAGTTTTTTGTTTAGAAGATTATATGATTGAGAGCTCATCACAAGATTTATAAAGACTTCTTTTATATTCTCAAAATACAATATATACTAAGTAAGGTATAATAAATAATTATAATTTTATAACATAATTGGAGGTTAAGATGGCTGAAGTTAATATACAAGATAAGGCTTATGAAGCTATTGAACTTGCTAAAAAGACTGGTAAGTTAAAAAAGGGCGTTAATGAAGTTACTAAGTCTGTTGAAAAAAATCTAGCAAAATTAGTTGTTACTGCTAAAGATGTTAATCCACCAGAGATATTAATGCACATAGGTCCTTTATGTGATGAAAAAGAAATTCTATTTATAGAGGTTCCAAGCAAAGAGGATTTGGGAATAGCATCTGGATTGAATGTACCAACATCTTGTGTTGCTATTATTAAAGAAGGAGATGCTAAAGACTTGATTGATCACATAAAGAAATTAAAACAAAATATTTCAAAATAGATTAATATTTTAAAATTAACATAACTTAAAATGGCAAAACAAGATAATAAAGAAAAGAAAGAAAGAGTGTCAAGAAGAAAAGACGTGCAAGAGGTAAAAACTAAATTTACTCTAACATCAAGAGAGGGAGGAAGTTTATTTTCTAATGCTTATCCGGCTACTGTTGAAGAAATAGTTTCTAGAACAGGAAACAGAGGAGACATAACTCAGGTAAGATGTAAGGTTATGGAAGGAAGAGATACTGGAAAGATATTGAGGAGAAATGTTAAAGGCCCTATAAAGATAGGAGACATCTTAATGTTAAGAGAAACAGAGATAGAAGCAAGAAAATTAACACAAACTAGAAGGTAAAAATGAGTAACTGTAGTTTTTGCGGAAATAAAATTGAAAAGGGGACTGGGATGATCTTTGTATTCAAAACAGGTAAATTAGCCTATTTCTGTAGTTCTAAATGTGAAAGAAATATGTTAAGACTAAAAAGAAAATCAAGAACTTTAAAGTGGACTAAAAATTTTGAGAAGGAACAAAAGTAGAAAGAGAAAATGATTGAAAGAACTTTAGTTTTAA
>JAZDEO010000007.1:0-17695 GCA_043808705.1 archaeon
CGTGCAAGAATATTACAGGATAATTATTTTTGTAACATTCTAAACAACACTCGCTACAATTTCCATAAACACAACATCTTGAAAATTGCTCCTCAAAATTAAAGTTTAATGGAGTTGAGGTGATATTAACTATTATTTTACTAAGGTTCATATTATTTAAATTCATTTGAATATCAGATAAGCTACATTCCTCAGGTTGTTGTTCTATTAATTTATACAATAGGGCATTTGTAAGATTATATTTATAATTTTCAGTATAAACAATCGGTGTTTGTTCTAATAAGCTTAAGATAATATCATGATTTATACTGTTAGGAGAAAGTAAATTTAGGTAATAATCTGTTAAATTATTTTTTACATTGTTTGTTTTAGTGCTTATATTATTCCAAAAATCTACATCGGTAGGATAATTAATCAAACTTATAGAGTTATTTAAATCAGAATAGTATTCTCTTAAGCTGGAAATAGCTTCACAACCTTCTTTTAAAGAATAATTGTTTTCGTTTTCTATACTTTCAATAGAATAATCATCGAAACATATTCCAGATATCTGGCATAAGGAATCATAGTTAATTAATAAGCCTAATTGATCTTCAATACTTTTTTTCTTTATATCTTCTTTAATCAAAGAAAGATCATTTTCATATAAAAAATCATTAACTAAAATTTCCTTACTTGATATATAATCTCTATTATTTACATCGACAAGAAGATTATTATAACCAACAAAGGTTTTATTTAGATCATCTAAATAAGACGAATTATCCAGATATAACAGATTTTTCTTGACGTAATCTAAATCCTCTTTAAATGCATATAAATTGTTGAATATACTATTAAATCTTAATACATTTTCAGTTATTGTTTTATTTAGGTCATTAAATTCTGTATTAATTGAATTTATTTTTATTATTTCATCATTTATTTTAGAATAATCCTGAGTATACCAATAGTTTTGTAAATCTTGATAATAAGCAAGTGTTTCTGAAAAATTTTTCTGAAATTTATATAAATCAGTGTAAATGTAATCAACAACAATTGTTTTGTTCATTTCATTAAGCGCTTCTTGAAATTCATATAAAGAAGAATTAATTAATCCCAATTTATTATTTAAAGATTCAATATCTTTCTTTAAAGAATCCTTTAATCTAAGCTCATATTCATTAGGGTAATATTCCATAGTTATAACTAAACTTCTTCTAATAGGAATATCCTTAGTACTACATAATAAGGTTTTAACCCCGGTACATTCTATATCAAATCTATATAAATCCTGACCATCGCCATGTTTATCTGCTTTAATCTCATAATTTCTCGAAAGGGGTTCTAAACTTCCAAGAATTACTGTATTATTCTCAATATGGGTAAAATTTCCTAGATACACAAAATCATAAGTACAGGTTACCTTACAGAAGGGGTTTGATTTAACATTTGCACTTATAGTCACATTACCAATCTGCCCATTTAATAACTGTAGATCATTCTTATCAGATTCTAGGCTTATTAAAACATCATTACCAAAAAAGAAACTAAGATACAAGTATGATTTAACAGAAAATATTACTAAAAATATAAGGAATATTACAACAGTTAAAATAAATAAGATTTTATTGATATTATACAAGTAAGATATTTTATTTTTTATGCTTAATTTTTCTTTATTCTTAATGATTTCTTTTTTATTAGTCACTAGTTCTTTATTTTTAACAACTCTTTTTTTCTTTTCCTTTTTCATAAAGTAAAATAGTAAATTTAAAGATATAAATATATTGTTTTTGATAAAGATTAAAATTAGATTAAAATTAATTTGTTCTATACCCTTCTAAGTAATCAATAATTGGTTTAGGACTTGCATAAAGACCATTACCACTATTTAATTGAACATGTAATAAAACTCCATCATCAAAAGAACTAACAAGGCTGATAATTCCTAAAGTATCATCAATTCTTCCGCCTTTTTTTGCAACACCAAATTTTCTCCTTACAACAACTTGGGCACCCTTAGAAAGAATATAGCTTAAACTATCTAGGTTTCTATAAAAGTGACTGAGATTAGATCTAAGCCTAAATCCTACATCTTCTCCTGGTAAAAATCCATCATTAGTTCCTAAAAAGAAAAGACCAGCAAGTGGTGTAAAACCATCCATAACAACCCTACCATTTTGAACTGTTCTTGGAAATGATGTTCTTAACTCATTATCGAGACCCTCCAAAAAAGGAGACATTTTATCGGGAGTCAAACTAATTTGATACATTCTACTTTCATTTAATACATATGTTTTTTTTGTTTTAGTCATTTAATCTCCTTAAAAAGATAAGAATAATTTAGATGTAAAATAACTATTTATAAATCTTTCTATTTGTTACTTATCAGAAATAACAAAGTTTATAAAGGGGTTACATTTAAAAAAGTATATGCCAAATCCAAGAACAAAATCATTATCTAAAGAAGAGTTATATGCTCTTTCTGCTACTCTGGTGGGAAGTTCATATGATCAAATGTTAGATGTAGAAAGAACATATGATCTAAAAAATTAAGAGAGAGACTTTTTTCTCAATTATCTCATGATGAAAGGTTTGTTCTTGAACATAGATATCCTCTTCAAGAAGCAAGATTATGTTATATTGATATTGCAAGAAGGTTGAATATAACTTCAGATGAAGTTAGGGGATTAGAAAAAAGAGCAAAAGAAAGATTAAAAGAAACACCTGGTTCTGCAGAATTAAGGAAATATCTAGATTAATTCAAAGTTCTAACATAAAATCCTAGAACATAAGATAAAGCATGACTCGCCCTTAAAGGCTTTTTTAAATCAGGACTAATTCTTATTGAATAATCCATCATATCTCTAGTCTTTTGAGTTAATCCAAATTTTTCATCACCAAATACTAAAGCCATCTTTTGTTTTTCTACAATTTTTTTATTTAACAAGTCCTTAAGCACATTCTCATTATCAGAAGCATTCTTTGAAAATCCTACTTTAACATAGTCTTTAGGAATCTCCTTGACAATATTAATCTTAAATTGTTCATATGGAATTCCCTTAGTCATCTTTTTTGCCTTTTCCAATAAAAAATTAAATTTTGAACCAACATTCAAAAAGTATAATGGAATCTTAAATATCCAACAAATCCTTAAAAAATCAGATATTTCTATAACAGATCCAGGATTCTCTAAAACAACAATGAATTTTTCCATATTGAAATTAATTGTAAAATTCTTGTTTTTCATCTTTACTATAGAGGTAAATATTCTATAAAATACTTTCTTGTCCTTCTTTATTTCTACATAAACAGTACATTCAGCATCTTCCTTATATTCATAGTTATGTTTCTTAAATTCAGCATTTACCTTTTTGTAAATAGATTTAGCAGAAATGGGTATTTTAGACAAAAATCTTGCCTGTACTAAAAAATCTTTTTTATTTTGCTGTTCAAAAGCCTTCAAGCAGTCCTCAACTAAATTTTTAAAATTCAATTCCTTCCAATCAGAATACATTAAATATATCTTATTAATTTCTTGAACCTTAATTAGTTCGTCTAAGCTAATGTAAGAACAGTCTAAAATCAATCTTTTATCATCTTCACTTATTTTAACATCTCTACCTAATCTTGTTAGTTTATTCTTTAAAATACCCTTATCAAAATCAAATCTATTCAAAATTATTAGATATTTCATATAAGTCTTAATAAGGGTTTTTTTATAAATTTTACTATAACCATAATGTTTATATATAAAAATTGATATTAAAGTATTATGAATATATCTAGTATAATGAGCAAAGAACCAACAGTTATTTTTGGAGGAGACACAATACAAAAGGCTTCAGAGATAATGGCCCTCTACAATAGGGGCATGCTTGTTGTAATAAATAGTGTAGAAGAAAAAAAAGTAATAGGTGTTCTCTCAAATAAAGACGTAGTTAATAGATTGATAGCAAAAAAACTACAACCAGATAAGGTATTTGTTTCTGAATTAATGACAAAAAACTTTATTTCAGCATCTCCAGACACTTCATTATCAGAAGCCATGCTCTTAATGAGAAAATACAGGATAAAGAGATTAGTTGTTCTTCAAAATGGAATACTGCAAGGTATTGTTTCAACAAATGACATATTAAATGCAATGCTCAAGCATAAAGAAGATTTGCTTAAGATGGCAATAGACTTCTAGTTTAAATAAAGAATTAAACATAATTTAAACAATAGATTAAATAACCTAGTTTAAATAATCCAGAGAATGTAAAAATAAAAGGTAATTACTTTACCTTTTCTTGAATCTTTTTGGTTATGTCTTCTACTTTCTTTAGGCTGTCTTTATCCTTCAACATATAATCTGGCTTTGTTTCTGGATCTCTCTTAACATCACCTATTAAAGAAAGTGAATCCTTTTTTACTTTTTCATCCTTGCCCTGGCTTTTTCTAAGTAAAAAATCAACCATCTCTTTTGCTTGTGCTCTTTCATCCATAATAGTTTGTATGAATAACTTATATTTAAATTTATTTATAGTAGAAGCTAATAATCAAAAATCTAATAATTATAAACTAAGTCAAAAACTGGTCTTTAAACTTTAAATGGGCTGCTCTAGCACATCCATAAAAAGGTATATCATAGTCCTTAACTAAATACACAGGAATCTTTCTCAACAAATCCGTTATAATTGTTCTAGTGTTATCATAAAAAGCCCTTATAAAATCCCCATTTTTTAATAATTCCTCATTCTTTGGAAGAATACCTCCTGCTAAAAATAAGCCTCCTGTTGACAATCCATGTAATGCAACATCTTGTGCAGCAGACCCTAAAAATATCATAAATACTCTCATGGTTATTCTAGCCTTAGGATTCTTTTTAATGCTTGTAGCTATTAACTTTGCAGCATCAACCTTTAATGGATTTTCTTTTTCATCAATTAAAGCCTTTCTTATCTCTTCATCAGATATTATCTCTTTGTGAACTTTTTTTTCATATTCCCTAAAATCTGATAAAAACTCAGGATGACTAGCTAATAAATCTAAAAAAGCATGTTGATGAGTCAAAAAAAAGTCCATTATATGTCTTATCCCCTGTCCAGAAACTAATGCTTCCATGTCTATATGTTTAACATTAAGCTTATTTCTTAAAAAATGAAACAATAATGTAAAATCTCCATGTACTGGAAGTCCAGAATGTCCTCCTTCTGAAGCACTTAAAACATATCCTGAATCTGTTCTTACTATATAAGCTATCCCCAATCCAGTTCCAGGACCTATAACTGCCCTATTCCCATAAATGTCTGGTTTAACATAATAATCTGGTTTTCTAGAATAATCTTTATCTTTATATCCAGGAATTTGTACTATTCTATCATCCTTTTCATCAAGATTTAAAGTAGCAACTGCCTCTCCTATTGCCCTAAAATCATTAATAACTAGAACATTTTTTAATGCTGTTTTCTCTTCTATTTCAGAACCTATTATGGGAAATTTTGCATTAACAAGATGAATGCATTCATTTTTTGCCACATCAACAGGTCCAGCCACAGATACACAGCAAACATCTGTTGTAATGTCTTTATTGCCCAAATCCCTTAAAAAATTATTTATATCCTCTATTATAGAATCCTTTTCCTTGTTTATATCTCTTTTTTCAATAATCTTATAATTATCAATTCCTAGAACTTCAACAACAGCCATCCTTGGATTAGTTCCACCTATGTCTAAAGTTAGTACATATTTAATATTAAACACCTCTTAATTATAATATATATTTTCAAATATATAAAATTAACTCTTTTAGCTATAAAGTAAACAAAAGATTTATAATTTAATCAAACAATTAAAATATTATGAAGAGACTTAAAAAAGTTATTAAAAAAAAGAGGAATAAAAAAGATAAGATATTAAACTACAATGAACTAATAAAACAGCATCTTAAAGTTCTAAAAAATTTGCAGTATAAATCAGGATTATTTGCAGCTTCTAAAAAAGGTGTTGAAACAGGTTATGATAAGGCCTGGCTTAGGGATAATTTTTACGAATGTCTTGCTTTTGAAGTTATAGGTGATTGGAAAACAGTAAGAAAAACATATAGATCTATTCTTGACATATTTAAGAAACATGAATCCAAGATAGATTACGCAATAGCAAAAAAACCAGAACATACATATCAATACATTCATCCAAGATATCATCCAGAAACATTTGATGAGTATTGGGAAGAATGGGGCAACAAACAGAATGATTCCATAGGCTGTATATTATTTAAGATAGGTGAACTAGAACATAATAAAAGTGTTAAATTATTAAGAAATGAAAGAGACAGAAGAATAGTCCAAAAACTTGTTAATTATCTTTCAACATTACATTATTGGCATGATCCAGATTCAGGAATATGGGAAGAAAATCAAGAGGTACATGCCTCAAGTGTTGGTGCTTGTTTAGCCGGGCTTAAGATGATAAAAAACATTAAAGGCATCTATGTTAGCGATGAACTAATAAAAAGAGGTGAGGAAGTCTTAAACACAATGCTTCCTAGAGAATCAGAAAAAAAGTTTGTTGATTTATCCTTATTATCTTTAATCTGGCCTTATGATATTGTTAATGAAGTTCAAAGAGATGAAATTATAAAAAATGTTGAATATCATCTTCTAAGAAAAAAAGGAATTATAAGATACAAGAATGATAAATATTACAATAAAAATCCAGACGGCTATTCAGAAGAAGCAGAATGGACCTTCGGCTTAAGTTGGCTCTCTATAATATACGATAAGATTGGTAATGAAAAAAAAGCAAAATTATTTCTTAAAAGAGCTTTAAAAACAGTAACGCCAGAAGGAGAAATTCCTGAACTTTATTTTTCAAATTCAAAGATTTACAATAAAAATACGCCTCTAGGCTGGTCTGAAAGTTTGTTTATAGTAGCATTATATGATATCAATAAGAAACATATAAAATAAGTTCTAATGGATTTATATTTTTACTATTCATACTTCAATTATTTTTTTTAATCTGTTTTTTAATCTATATTTTGTTTTTTAATCTATTTTAGTAAATCAAGAAAGAATGTTAATCATAAATTTTAATCGGGGAATTTAATCAAGAACTAAACAGAAAAAAAATAAAAAAATAAAATAAAACTTTAAAAAAACTTATCTCTTCTTTTTCTTTTTCTTTGCCATTTAATTCACCCCTTTTTATTTATTATGACAAATATTTTTAGGACAAACTAATATATAAATGTTATTATTTTTTATTTTTCCGTCGGTATTTTTTAGAAAATTTAGATTAAAAGCAAGGAAAATTATAACATTTTTAAAGTTCCGGAAACTTTGTCTATAAGTTCATCTCGGTCAGGACCTATACCTAAACAAGTTATTGTCGGAGTTTTAAAAAATGTTTTTCCGGCATCTTTTATTAAAGAATAATTTAATTTGTTTTTCTTAGCTAAATCTCTGTAATAAATTAATTCTTTTAAATCTTTCACCTTTAAAATAATTTTTTTAGAGCCTTCATTAACCCATTCTTCCAACTTATCTTTATCAGATTTTAAAGCACATTCGACAGAAGCGTGACTACATTGTGCACTTAATTTGCCTTTCTCCATCCTTAAATCTTGTCTTACTATAATTACTTGTTTCATATAAATTAAGAGGTTATTTAATATTTTTAAATCTATCTTAAATATTTAATCTTTCCAAAATAGTAAATTTTATCCTCAACAACATAAACCTCAAAATTGTTTATATTCTTAAGATAGGGACTTAACAACTTTTCTTTAAGAACATCAGAACCCTCTACAATCTGTGTAAATGAGGGCATAACGATTAAATCACTTTTCTCATATTTACCTTTTAGGAAACATTTAAATTTATCATCTCTTCCTTTAAAAGTTATAGCGGGATGCTCATGGCCTATAACAATAATTTTTCCAAGATCCTTAATTAATTTGTTTCCGTGTAATATTATTATGTCTCCAATCTTATAAAAATCCCTAATCTGAATATCTCTTTTATTAGCAATAGGTCCTAATATAGTATCATGATTTCCTTTAATTAATATAAGTTTGGCTTTTTCAGATAAATAATCAATAATCTTTAATGTTTGTCTCCATTCCTGATCGGAGATAGTACCAAATTCATGTTTTAAGTCACCATTAACAACAATAATTTCAGGCTTCACCTTATCAAATATTTTATCCAATCTCTTCAATATTTCATTAAATTGAAATCTTGGTATCAATATTCCTTGTTTATTTAAAGCCTCTTCATATCCTATATGAACATCTCCAATAACCAAGATCTTTTCTTTTTTCAGATATAAAGCCAAATCTATTATTTCAATGTCTTTTAAGATTTTCATACTATAATAAAATAAAGAAGAATATTTATTCTTTACTAAAACAGTTATTTTCTATCAAAAGTATATTTTAAAAAATATGGTAAAGATTTCCATAAAGTATTTAAATACAAGATATGAACCTTTAAGCGAATTTTTTATTTAACTAAAAAAACGAGGCTAAAATGATTTTTGGAAAAAAAGAGAAATATCAAAAGCAACTTGTAGTGATATATGGACATTCTTTTGGAGGCACCTTTATACCCAGATCAGAAATAATGTATATTCCAGAAAATGTTGGCTTAATAAGATCTTCTTTCAGTAATGTTACTCATGTTTTGTATGGAACAACTGATTTTAAAACTGTCAAAATTTTGAATGGAGAAAAAAAGAATCTAGAGGAGATAGCTGGTTTTGATGATATAAGGCTTGCTGCTGGATGGGTTATGGATCCAACTTTAGCTATAACTGCAGATGGAAGAATTTTTGTAGATCAAATATATTTAGAAGAAAAAGGTCCAGAATATGTTCAAGAAAATTATCTTAATCAAAAAAAATTACAATTATTTCAAGAAACATTACAAAGAAGGATGATAAAAGAGGTTGCATAAACTATTAAATTCTATCTTATTTTACATTTATTCTGGCTAGAACCATATTATGCATGTTTCTTAAAAACCTAACCTTGTCTTCCATCTTTAATATGTCAGTATAACCTTGTAATACTAGATTAAAAGCAAACGGACTAGGTATTTTAGTATGTACTTCCTTAACCTCTATCTTTTTATTTTTAATATCTTGTAATATTTTTTTGCAGTTTTCAAGATCCATTAAATCTTCAAGAACCTCTCTTTTAGCCTCTTTTAGGATAGAAAAATCTTCGCTTATTCTTTTAACTGCATTTATAAGTAACATAGAGCTTACTTGCTGTCTTCCAACCCTTTTAGTTCTTCCCTTATAAGATCTTAATATCATCAAGGCACGAACAGCGCAATGTCTAAATCTTCTCTTCAAAACCTCAGAATTATCAATTGCTTTTTCCAATATCTGTTTTAGATCGCTTTCCATTAATAACTCTAAAGCCCTTTTAGCTTGTATATCTTTTCCAGATAAATAGAAACCATTATCATTTATTCCTATTTCAACCTCTTTTCTTTGTGATCTATAAACGCAGTAAGCTAATGCTCTAGACAAACAATCATTTACTCTTCTTCCATATAAGCTATGAAAGACTATCTTTAAACCACTATCCTCTTTATAATACTCTATAACTAATTTCTTTTCATTAGGGATTTCCTTTAATAACAAATACTGTTCATTAAAATAATTATAAATTGCCTGAGAACCATTTTTGTCAACATATAGGTATTCATTAATAAACTTCAATATCTGTTCTTTACTTTCATTCTTCTTGAATCTTTCTTCCATATATTTTCTGAATTTATTAATCTCCAAACTTAAATCAAAGCTTAAAGGCAGCATTTCAGAAAACCAAGAAGGTACAGTAGGAGGTCTGTCAACAGATACAGAAACCTGGGCTGTCTGTCCCTTAGAATATCTAAATGTGTAAGTTTCTCCACCAAGAACAAAAACATCGCCCGGCTTTAATCTTTCTAAGAAGCCCTCTTCAATTGTTCCAATCACTTGTTCCCCTAATTTTACAATTATATGGCTTTCTTCAGGAATAGTCCCAATATTTGTCATATACAACATTCTAGTAAGTTTCCCTCTTCTACCAATGAATTCAGAATCCTTCCAAATCTTAGCGTAAACATTTCTGTCTTCTAATGTTGTATATTCTCCTGCTAAATAATCTAAAACTTCTAAAAAATCTTTTTTCTCCAAATCCTTGTAACAATAACTTCTTTTAATCATTTTATATAGATTATCTATCCTTATTTTATCAGAAACAGCTATCCCTATAATTTGTTGAGCCAAAACATCTAAACAATTCCTAGGAATATGAATTCTGTCTATTTTTCTTTCAATAGCACACTTCAACATAACAGCACTTTCAATTAAATCATCTCTATCCAAAACTATGATTCTTCCTCTAACAGTATCATGCAACTTATGACCTGCTCTTCCAAATCTTTGTGAAAGTCTTGCAATGCTTTTAGGACTACCCAAACAAACAACCAAATCTATAAAACCAATATCTAATCCAAGTTCAAGCGAAGTAGAACTAACACACACTTTTAATTGGCCTTCCCTCATTCTATTTTCAATGTTATGTCTTAAAGCCTTGCTTAAACTTCCGTGATGTGCTCCTATATTTTCCATATATTTTCTAGGGAATTTTTCTTTAAGATAGTGTACTACTCTTTCTGTAGCTGATCTAGTATTTGTAAATATCAAGGTAGTTTTATGACTTTGTATTAAATTATCTATTAAAGTATACATAGAGCTATGCATATCATTATAATCAACATTAATTAAATCCTCAACAGGACTTAACAATTTCAAATCATATTTTTTATCAAATCTAACATCAGCTATTAAACAATTTCTATCTCCAACTAAGAAATTAGCAATCTCATCCAAAGGAGCAATAGTAGCACTTAATCCTATTCTTACATATTCATTATTAACAAAATTACTAAGCCTCTCGAGACTTAAACTTAAATGAACTCCTCTTTTATTTTCAGCCAAAGCATGTATTTCGTCAATAATAACATATTTAACATCTCTTAAGAATTCTCTAAATTTAATAGTTGACAATAAAATTGCTAAACTCTCTGGAGTTAAAATTAAAATATGTGGAGGCTTTCTCAGCATAGATGCTTTTTCAGCTGCAGTAGTATCTCCTGTTCTAACACCTATTCTTATATCTATGTTCTTTCCTTGTTTACTAGCTATTTCTTTAATCTCTTTTAATGGCTTTTGTAAGTTCACTTCAAGATCATTAGATAATGATTTTAAAGGATTTAGATATAAACAATATATTTTATTTTCTAAAACATTGTTTTCAGCTAATGTAACTAATTCATTTATTATTGAAAGGGTAGATGTGAGGGTATTATGAAGAATTATCCCACCAAAACCACCAATAAAGTTATGTTCATTAGGTACTGTTAAGTCTACAACATAACCCTTATACCTATATTTAATTTTTTTTGTTATTTTTAAAAAAGTAAAATTTCTATTTAATAAACAATCTATCTCCTCTAACAATCTATCAATTTCATTATCTTTTTGAAGCTTATTTAGTTTATTTTTTAATTGAATTAAAGCAACATTAGTTATATAACCAGTTTTTCTAACTACTTCATGTATATTTTTAAATTCCTTTAAAAAAGAACCATAGTCTTGAAAATAGTTTGATAAATAAGATATTTTTTTATAATTATACTTATGTTTGTTTACATGGTCCCCACTTTTCTTTTTAAGAATATGTTCTTCCAAGAGATAAGAATTCTTATCATCTATTCCTATATAATTTAAAAACTTTTTTAGATTTTCAATAGTCCCTATTGTCAAATAATTGTAAACTCTTCTTACTTTTTTCTTTGTATTTGTAGCTACACTAATTCTTTTAGATAAAGAACTAAATATGCCAAAAGAAAGCAACATATAATAAATACTTTCAATTTTATTCTGGTTAGATTGAGATAATTTTATTTCTCTTTTTTTTGCAATTACTGATTCCAAAGATATAAAGACATTCAAAAATTCTTTTTTTAATTCTTTTTTGAGGTTCAAAACCCAAGATGGAATTTTGACATACCTACTTCTTCCAATATCTAAAGATAATAATTCAGATAAAAAATAGCAAAAGCCTGTATTACCTCCTGTAAAATCCTTTTCATTTTTCCTTTTAAATTTCAAATCAAAGATTTCTTTGCTTATAGAAAAAAATTCATTTAAAAGATTTAATTTATTTTTCTGAGAAACCATTAAATGGGTTCCTTTTTTATAATCACCAATAAATCCTTCTGCTAAAACAAATGCTAACCACCTAACTAATTTTCTATCCGCCTTCTTAGGGTATCTAAAAGAAAATATACCTCCCCAATTGCTTTTATATATCACCCTATTATCTTCAAATATAATCTTATTTAATTTTTTTCTTAAATAGTTAAAAAATAATTGCCGTTTTTTATGATTCTTGTTTTTTAATATATTAATCAAAGATCCTTTAAATGCAATATTCCTTGTTATCCCTTCAAATGTTAAACCACACAAAGTTATTAATTCTATAAAAGACTTTATTTCTAAGTTATCAAATTCAGTAAAACCATTTGTACTCTTTTTTAGAGAGATATAACTATTTATGTCTAAAACTATTTTATATTTTTTTCTTAATAATCTTATAGCTCCCTGCGTATTAAAAAAAATATCTTTTTCAGGTAGTTCTATAAAATTTGCTACTGCAATTTTTTGACCACGTTTTATATCTTTGGTATGAACCCATTGTAAACCCTGTTCTGTTTCAACTAATAATGGATGGTCACCACTAAGTTTGACTATTCTTCCATATTCTGTTTTTATTTTATATAGATAATCATCTGTTTTTTCAAAATAAAGATAAGCATCTTTTTTAGATATAATATTATCAGCTAAAGAGTATGATTTTAAATTGTCTATTTTATACAAACTTCCAGATTTATCAGTTTTTTTTATTAATTTTCCTTCATTTTTTGCTAATCTAATTAAATCATAACCTTTCAAAATTTTTGTTTGATTATTAATATCTAATAGAATACTAGTGTCTGGGGTAACACATTTTGTACCTCCAGTTGGAGCAGTAATCAAAATATTATTTCCTTTATGAATTTCCATTACTCCATAAAGCTGAGGTAAACTAAATTCCTTAAAATTCTTAAAAAACCATTCTCTGACTAAAGGATTTAATATTTTGTCTAGTTCCTTACTACTATATGGTTCCTTAATAAAAGATAGCATAGACCCTTCAAGTTAAAAAGATTTAAAAGCCTTTTGAAAGATAAATCTAAAAAATTTTTATCTACTTTTATTAACACCTATTCTTCTGCAATATTTTCTTATTCCGCATTTAGAACAGAAAGGACTTACTGTAACACAAACATTTTGGCCAAATACAACTAATAAATCATTTAGTTCATACCAATACTTTTTAGGAATCTTTTTCATCAACTCATCCATTGTTTTATCAGGATTTTTAGTTTTAACCCATCCCAACCTGTTGCTTATCATGTGAATGTGAACATCTACGGGAATATAATCTTTATTTTTAAAACCATAAACCATAGTTATAGAAGCTGTCTTTTTCCCAACACCCTTTAGTTTTAAAAGCTCCTCAAACTTATTAGGAACGTTTCCATGATAGTTTTTAACAAGAACATTACAAATCTCTTTAATCCTTTTTGCCTTAGTTTTATAAAACCCCACAGGATAAATTAATCTCTCAATCTCCTTTAAGTCTAGTTTTAAAATTTCTCTAGGCGTTCTAGCTCTATCAAATAAATTTTTAGAGGCTATAGCAGTAACCTTATCCTTAATTCTTAAACTAAGTAAACAAGATATAAGTACAATAAAGGGATCATCTCTATAAGAAAGCTCTGTAACAACAGGTTTCCGATACTTTTTATATTCTTTTCTTAATATTTTTATTATTTTTTCTATTTTTAACATTTTTATAAACAAAATAATATACAACAAACAACAAAAGATAATTAACAACAATAAAATAAGGACTAAACCAATTTATTCCATTAAAGCTATAATCTGAAAACGGGAAAAAAGGTTTGTGTTGAAATATATATTTTGAATGTGTAAATATATCAATAACTATATGTAAGGGCAAAGCAAACAAAAATAATACTTTCGTCTTAAATATTAAAAATAAGATTAAAACAACAGGCAATATGATTATTAAACTATGCAAAATTCTTTGCAAGATATAAAAAACATAAGGTGTATTTACATTTATTGTACCGGTCATTAAAAGATTGTATATTATAAACATCATTAAAGGAATGTCTGGAAGTACCCCAAAAAATAAAGCTAATTTCCAATATTTATTTTTCATAAATACTGGATAAGTCCAAAGTGTATGTGCTATAGGGTCCATTTTATTTCTTCATCTAAATATCTTTCCTGTTTCTATACTCCAAAATAACAAATCTAGTTCATCCATGCTTATTCCAATATCCTTAGAAAATTTCTTAAATTTCTTTTCAATCTCCAAATATTTTTTTTTATTCAAAGTCTTAGGTATTTCATCAATAACTCCTAGTTTTTGTAAATTCTTCAAGATATGTCTATCAAGAATTGCATAATTTCTATAACCTATATTACGTAAGAAATGACTAGACTCTTTATATGAAATACCTTTAACATTTTTAACTAGAAATTCCCTATCAATCTTTAAATCCTTAAATTTCTTCTTCATCTCATATAGATATTTACTTTTATTTTTATAGAATCTTGTTCTACTTTTTAGAATATCTTCAATCTTAAGGTTTTTATTCAAAAAATCTCTTTTTTTAAGTTCTTGAACAGCATCATAACACTTATATGCATTACTTTGAGGAGTTAATAAACAAAAGCATAATTCATAAAACAAATCTTTATTTTTCTTAAATTCTTTAAGTCTATTTTTTATTTCATACTTCTTTTTACTGTATTTATTTTTCATGTAATTCAACAATGTCATCATCCTCCAATACATGATCTAAACCAACCATAACCCCATTATATTTTACAGATTTCCCCCACACTCTGGCAAAATTAAATCTCTTTAAAATTTATAGCTTCACGCTGATTTATATAGCATATTATAATAATGTTTTTAAAGGGTTAAATCCATTATAATAGTGGTGATAAATATGAGTTATAAAGTTGATAATGAGCTTAATAAAGCTTTTCATATGAGACATATAAATAGGGTTTTGCATCCAGAAAAAGCTATTAAAGAAAAGTATTTTAGAACAGGTAGAAAGTTCAAAATTGATTTAACTAATGAGCTAAGCAAGGAGCAAAGAAATGTATTAGAAAAGTTTTTTGAAGAAAAGACAATAAACAAAGAGATTAATCTGCCTACATTAAAAAACAAATTATATTTTCTAAGAAAGCTAGGTATTTATTTAAAGAAAGATTGGAAGAAAGTAACAGAAGATGATTTAAAAGATTTCTTAAAAAAATCTGAAAGTGAAGGAGCAAAAGAAGAGCAATTATTAATTTATAAAAGTTTTATCAGACAATTCTTTCAGTGGTTATATGAAATGAAAGAAAAAGAATATCCAAAGGTTGTTGATTGGATTAAGATTAAGAGAAACAGGTTAAAGAAAAAACTAAAAGAGGATCTAATAACACCACAAGAATTTGAACTAATGTTAAAACACGCAGGAAATCAGCGAGACAAAACCATTCTAATTTTATTAAGAGATTCTGGTTGTAGGATTGGAGAGATTATAAACTTAAAACTAAAAAATATTGAATTTGATGAGCTTGGTGCTATTTTAAAGGTGCCTCTAGAGGGTAAAACAGGAGAGCGTAAAGTTAGACTTATTAATAGCGTGCCTGATTTACAATTATGGTTTAATAATCATCCATTTTCTGATAAATCAGATGCTCCATTATTTTTTCAATACTCAACCAATAGATATGGAGAGCCATTAGGATGGACAGGTTTTTCTAATGCTCTTAAAAGAATTGCTAAAAGGACTGGTGTTAAACAAGGTGAAAAAGGAATACATGCTCATTTATTCAGACATTTTGATGCAACAGAAAAGAGCCAATATTTAACAGAAGCAGAAATGAGAATTAGATATGGATGGTCAGATGGTAGTCCGACACCGAGTATTTACACACATCTAGATGATGATGCTGTTAATAAAAGTTTAATTATTAAATTAGCACAGCAAGGATTAATAAACACCAATAATCCAAAAATAAAGGAATTTCTAAAAACATCCAAAATTAAAGATATAGCACCACAAATAATGACTTGTGTAAGATGTCAAAACCAAAATCCACCACTAACAAAGATTTGTAATAAGTGTGGATTAATCTTTGACCAGAAACTAGCTATGCAAAAACAAAAAGAAGAAAAAGAGTATATTGATAAAAGAGACAGAGAACTAATGATTTTAAGAAGAAATCAGAAAAAAATGATGAAGTTGCTAAAGCCTATTTTTGATAGAGAGGCACAAGACTTTAAAGAATTACAGGAAGAAGAGGCAGATAAAGAATATGAAGCTAGAGGTAATGAAGAAGAACTAGAAGAGGAGGAGGATGAAAAATGGGAGAGCTAGATTATTTTAATTATAAGGCTTCGGAACATAAGCTTTATAAAATTCAGGAGAAAAAAGTAACAATAAAAGGTGTTGATTATCCTACTTATTCTATAACAATTCCTATAAAAATATTGGATAAAAATCCTGAATTAAAAAACTGTGAATTTAATATTTTTATTAGTGGTACAGGTATATTTATTGGTAGTGAGGCCAAGGTAACAAAGCCTAATATTGAGGACAAATATTGGTAAAATTCTTAATTTTTGATTAATTTTATATAAAATTTTAACATAGATTAATATAGTTAAAAATAATTATTATAATATTTTACGAGGAGAAAATGATAAAATGTAAATTTTGTGGGTATAAGTGGGAAGAAAGAGTGAAAATTCCCAAAGCCTGTACAAGATGCAAGAGATATGATTATGGGGTGGTAATCTAAGAGTTAGCTTTAATGTTTATGATCTTTTATATTTAAGGTGTGAAAACTTCACACTTGAAATAAAAATTAAATAAGAAAATATATGTGAGGTGTTTGAAAATGGGAGGAGAAAATTCTATATTTAACTTGGGGTCTGTAGATGCTCAAGTTATTGGAAAAAGAATAAAAGTTTTCTTTAGAGACCTAAAAGATGGTCAACAAATTACAACTTGGAAGATTGGTGTTTGTTCTGCATTTGACGACAAGGCTATGATATTAGAAGGAGAAAAGGGGATTATAACAAACAACATAATTAATTTTGAGGTTTTGGGAGAGGATAAATTTGGAATGAATAGGAGGTATGAAAATGGAAATAGATAAGCAAGAACAAAGCTTTATAGAATTTAAAGAAAAAGAAGAGGATATATATTTTGAGCAGTTGCAGGAAGAGGAGCAGGAAGAGGATGTTTATGAGGTATATGATTTTGAGGAGGATGTTAAAAAATACATAGAAAAGGAAAAAACTAGAAGTAAAGAAAATAATAAAAATAATATATATAAAAGTTTTTTTATTAATAATAAATTTATTGCAGAGCAGATTATTTATCAAAGAGAGAATGGTTTTGCTGTATATAATATAATTACTAGTGAAATAAAGTTTATTAAATCTTTTCAACTTGAAGACGGAAAAAAATATCTTCCTAATTTTGGAGAAGAGATCAAAGAAGGATATATTAAATTA
>JAZDEO010000008.1:0-3079 GCA_043808705.1 archaeon
TAATATCATTTCCGTTTATAGCTAATTGACACATTTTGCTTGGAGTTTTTTCTTCTCCTTTTATAAGTTTTAGGAAATTTCTTATTTCTAATATTGAAAAGTTAGGTTTTTTATAATTAGCTGTTCTATCAGCTATTTTAAGTCGTAAAAAATCTTTTATGCCAATGTTTCCGAGTTTGTTTTTTAACTTTCTCACGTTCCTTGGAGATTCTAAGGAACGCATATGAAGTTCTATTAATTTTGTTACATAATAAATTTCTTTTTTAGAGAACTTTAATCCTTCTAACTCATGCTCTGCTATCACACTCCCTATTTTATCATGGTCTATGAAATTTTTTCCTTTACTTTTAGTAGAAGAATCATATTTTCCTATATCATGAAGTAGACCAACCAATCTTAAAAGGGGGTATCTTTTTGATATGAGGTTACAACACGTCATAGAATGATCAAATACAGTTTCTGCATGATATACTCCACCATCTAAATCTACTAATTCTAGTAGCGACGGAATTACATATTCTAGAGCATTAATAGAATATAATGCTCTAAAAAATATTGAGGGAGTATCATATGTTAAAGCTTTCATTATTTCTATTTGTATTCTTTCAGAGGGAAGTTTTGCTACTAACGAGGAAAATTTTCTGAGGTAATAAAAAGTAGGTATAGAAAATTCACCATCTATTCTAGCAAGCATTCTACAAGCTCTTACTATTCTTAGTGGATCTTCTCCTATTCTTTTTCTTCCATCTCCAACAAATCTTATTACTTTTTTCTCTAAATCATCCAAACCTGAATAAGGGTCTATATACTCCCTAGAGTCTATGCTTACAGCTATTGCATTTATTGTAAAATCTCTTCTTGCTAAATCTTCTTCTATTGTTTTAGCCTTTCTTATATATAAAGTATTTTTTTCAGAATATACATCTTTTCTGAAAGATGATACATCAACTCCATCTGCTTTTATAACTTTATAACTTTTTCCAATGATATCTACTTTAAAATCCTTAGATAACAGAGATACTATAGTATCTTCATCTGCTGATGTAACAATGTCTATATCTTTAGCAGTGTTGCTATTTATGAAAGAGTCTCTAACAAAACCTCCAACTATATAAACTTCATGTCCAGCATTTTTTAAAATTTCTACTATTTTATTCTCTTTTTCAAAACCTTTAATCATCAAGCTCACCATTTTTTAGTATTTCTCTTAATACTTTTACCACTTCTTGAAAAAATTGTCTCTTGTTGTGGGTTTTAATATGAGTTTTAATAGAGTACTCTCTATTCATATAATCTGTATCTAGTTTATGTCTATATTCAAATAATACATATCCAGATTCTTTTCCTTTACCAATAAAAAAAGCTGTACTATCCATTAGTATTTATCCTTTAAATAAATCTTTTAATAATATTTTTCTTATTTCCTCAACAACAAGAAAAAAAAATCCTCTTCTACTTTTTTCTTCAATGAGAACCTCTCCCCAACCTCTAAAAAGAGGTTCTACTTTATGCCCATAATTACTTTTTATTAATAAATATCCACTTTCTTCAGCTTTACATATAAAATAAATTATTTCACCACTCATTATAATGATTCCTTTATTCTTATTTTAAAAAGAATATATCTTATTGTGCTTAAAATAGCTCCCAAACGATTTCTACCTTCTCCTGTAGATTGATCTACCCCCCAGTATTTATCTGGGGGTATTATTTGATGTATTAGTTGAGAATTATTTGTTCTCAAAAGAGAGTTTGCAAAGACAGAGTTCTGATTAAAATATAATACATATCCAGTAAGCATAACTCTCTCTTTTATGCTTTCCCATTCTTCAGTTTTAACCCTTAAATTTTTTCCTATATTATAAATTTCATTTGGAGTCTGTTTTGATAAAACAATAGCTTTTTCAACATTATTAGATGTTTTATGAAAAACATAAAACTGTATTACACTTTTAAAAATATTTCCTTCATAGGATATCTTTGAAAGAAAGAAAGGGGATAAAAAAGCATACTCTCCTTTAAACCCTTGTATTGCATTCATTCTTATTTATCCTCCATACTGTTTTCTTTTATTAGCCATCTTAGTACACCATGCAGAATACTTTGGGTGTTTGTAAGATCTACTCGTTTTTGCCATATGCCTATCTAAAATAGTAGACTTACAGTTTTCACCTTTCATTTTACCTGGAGTTTGAGACGGACGTATTTTCTTTCTGTCCACTTTTCTTCTCCAATCATAGCAAGTACAACCAACTTGTGTTGGCCTATCTTTTTTCTTTTGTCCTGTTTTTCCAGCTTCCATAATGCTGTCTCCTTTTAATAACTACAATATAATATTGACCATAATCCAAATTCTTCTTTATTCCAAATTCCTGCTTCTTTCATGGTATCTTTAAATTTTTCAAACTCATCACTTGTAATTTCATAACTCTTTAACAAATTATGATATTCCATATCTGCTTCTACTATTCTTATTGAAAAAAATAGAGATTCTCTGTCTGTTGCCCAAACTCCTTTATATTCTCCTATTTTGAAGTCTCCATTTTTATCTTCAAAACTGTATATATCATCAATTATTTTAAATTTTATTATTTGTCCACATCTAGGACAAAATTTTATGTCTAAATCCTCTGATTTATATTGTGGATCACATATACATCGGTTTTCATACTCTTCTTTTTTCTTTAGGATAGCTTTTCCAGGTACTCTAAGTCCTATTAGTGCAAAAGCACTCCAATCTGCTCCCATATTATTTATCTCCTTTGATTTTTTGTTATTTTATATTCTATTTTTACCTTAAATCTATCTTCCAATGTTTTTATTCTTTTATCTATATCTTTAAAATCTTCTACCAATTTTAAATCACTTTCATAAAACCCACCATCTTCTTCTGAACATAGTGGTTCCTTTGATAGATTATATACAGCTTTTTTTTCAGAATGTATCTGTCTTATGTATCCTATATCTCCTATTTTCCAAGAATACCTTGCTATTTCTGTACCAAATGTTTTATCTACTATTATAACTTTATCACCTAGTTTAAACATTATCTCACCTTTGCGTTAATAAAATTGAGAAA
>JAZDEO010000009.1:0-20357 GCA_043808705.1 archaeon
ATATATATATATATATATATATCTTTATTTTTACAATAGTATTTTCCAATTCTAGGTTTTTCTATTAGCTTTTCTATATTAAAAACAAAATCTTCATACTTTCTTTTATTATGATAGATATCATCCTCAGCCATATCAAACATCTCCTTTTATTTGTATATATTGGTTGGGGCATTAGAATTCTAAGGAGATGGACCAGCCGGGACTTTCATAAACTTTTGATTAAACTTTTTCTAAAAGTTTATTTTGAACCCGGAATCCCTACTTAGCAAATCTTTTAAGTTTCATGCCGAGGTAATGTTCTACCAGGTTAAACTACTGGCCCATAAGCTAGAACAAAAAGAATTAATTTATTAACTTTCCTAATTTCTCTAATTTCTCTCCATCTAAAAATTGATTAATAATATCTTTTAACTTATTAATCTTGATTCTTATCTGTTTCATACTATCCCTATGTCTTAATGTAACTGTCTTGTCCTCTAGTATTTGATGATCAACAGTAATCATACAACAGCATCCAATTTCATCCATTCTCCTGTACATTTTTCCAATGCTCCCCTTTGAATCAAAAAAACAAACAAAATCATCTTTTAATGACTCATAAATTTCAGTAGCTTTTTCAGGTAACTTATCTTTATTGACTAAAGGAAAAATAGCAACTTCTATAGGTGCTATATTTCTATTAAATCTGAATACCTCTCTTTCAGCTTCTTTATCATAAAATATATCCAACAAGGCCCATATATGCCTATCAACCCCAAAACTTAGCTCGAGAACATTCGGAGTTATACTTTTGCCATTTATATTTACAGAAACATCATGATTCTTTAAGTCATAATCCCCACGAAAATGAACGCCTGCAACCTCCTTAAAACCATTTAAAGTGTCAAAATTCAATTCAATATCATAATGTATTTTATTGTAAAAAGCCCTCTCATCTTCCTTTAGTTCTCTAAATCTAAATTTTTCTTTAGGGATCTTTAAGACATCTAAATAAAATTCTTGTACCTTAGCCATATAATATTTATAAAAATCAGGAACCTTTAGTTCACTTACTTTAACATCTTTATCCATAATCCTTAACTTATATTCTTTAACATCTTTAATGTCAACTTTAAAATCATTAGGATCAAAGAATATCTGTAATTCAGCCTGTGTAAATTCTCTCAATCTAAAGAAACCCTGTCTAGGGCTTATCTCATTTCTAAAAGCCTTTCCAATAATAGCTAACCCCATAGGTAATTTCTCTCTTAAAGCCATAAACTCTCTCTTAAAGGCGAGATAACAACTTTGCGCAGTTTCTGGTCGAGCATACATTATTTCTTTTCCTGTTGCTCCAACTCTTAAATCAAACATCATATTAAAAAAAACAACCTTATCTAAATCTCCTTTACATTTAGGGCATTTTAATTTATGTTTTTGTATAAAATCATCAAGCTCTTTTTCTTTTAATCCTCCAACCTTAATTCCAGTTTCATCTTCAATTAGCTCATCTGCTCTAAACCTAAAATGACAATTCTTGCATTCAGTTAATGGATCATTAAAATGCTTTAAGTGTCCAGAATTTTCAAAAACATTTTTGTTCATTATACTAACGTCTTCAATCTCAAAGAAATTATCATTTAATCTTAAAAAATAATCTCTCCATAAATTTTCAAATTTATGTTTCATTAAAGTTCCTAAGTGCCCATAAGTCCAGAATCCTGATATCTCTTTATAAATTTCACCAGAAGGAAAAAAGAATCCTCTTTTTGTTGCTATATTCATTATGTCTTCATTCTTACTCATGTTATTTAGGCAAATCATCTAAGTTTATAATATTTTTGTTCTCTATTCTCTTACAGCCAGTATTAATCCACATATCAATCTTGAAGTTTTCCAATTCCCTTTCGTCTAATGTATCAAACAAGAATATAGGCAAGTTTAATTTTAAGGCAGCTTTAAGATTAAATTGCCCATCTTTAATACAAACTAAAACACCTTTATTATCAGCATGCAGATATTTTAACTGCTTTACCTTAATCCCCTTCTTTATTCTATCAATCTCATCCTTTTTTATCTTGTCAAGTTTTTTATCAAATGGATTTATAATATAAACATCTTTTTCAGTCTTTAATGCTATTTCCAAGGCATGAAATCTTCCCTCACCAATAAACAAAAAGCAATCAACTTTATCATTTATTTTTAAGGCATTATTGACATTACATCCAATTACCTGGCCGCCTATTAAAGAATTCTTAATCATTTTAGAAGCCTCATTTAAATAATCAAGATATTGTACACTAGTTACTAATCCAATCCTTCCATCTAGCTTTATACTTTTTAAGATATCTTTAATATTTATTTTAGCCTTTAACGGAATAAATAATTTTTTCATCTTATTTTTTTATATTATTCCAATCCATTCCTTTATTGTAATGTTTGCACTTTATTGATGTGTCCACATATACTTTAAAACCTTTTGTTCTAGCATCTTCTGAAAACCATAAGTCATCCCAACTAGGTTTTTCCTTAACATATCTGAATTCTATCTCTTCCAGAACTTTTCTATGTATTAAAACACAACCTAAACCACAGGTAATTGCCTCTATAATTCTATTGCCAGTTACTTCATTTAAATATAATCTTCTAGCATATTTTCCTTCATAATGTACCCAAACAACAGGCAATAAAGTTTTTTTATCATCTCCCAAATAAAAGTACAGACCAGATATAATATCTTTCTTATGTTCTAATAATCTTTCAATAACATCTTTAGGAGGCACAATATCCTGCTCTAGACTTAAAAGATAGTCATAACCTTCATCCAAAACCTTCTTCCTCAAAATGTTTCTACTATGTACTATTCGATCTCTTGCATTCTCAAAATATTTGTCTTTTATTACATTAACACCCAGTTTTTTTAATTCTTTATAATATCCATCATCTTCAGAATTATCAACAACCACAACATCAAAATTTTTATAAGTTAAATTCTTAATACCTTCTAAATATTCTTTTACACAGTATTTCTTGTGATTCGATGTAGGGCATCCCACAAGTATTTTAGAGTTCATCTCAAATTTTATTTTAATTTTGTTATTTCAGCTTTATCAGAAATTATAGCAGAATTTCCACTTTTGTCTTCAATAACTACCTTTAACTCCATTTCCCCGCATTCAACCTTCCATAATTTCTTTAACAAGTTCTTAGCTGTTTTCTTTTCAGAATCTTCCTCTGCATTATCTCTAGCATCTTCTAATATATTTTTGAATCTTCTAAGAACCCCTTCAACATTAGACACATATCCTATACTGGCTTCTCCAGGTTCAACACTCATCCTTAACTGGGGTACTTTTATAGAAGCTTGAGCACTCTTAACAACCCTAACATCTAAGTCTTTCTTATTCTTAATGGTAAAAGTATATTTTGCAGGCCCTTTATTATTTTCACATTCAACATCAGAAACATGATATTTACATTCTTCATTCTGGCAGGTCATACCCATCAAATAACATTTCCCAAAATAAGGAATCTCTCTTTCTTCCTCCACTAAGATCAATGTTTTTTTATTACAAATAGGGCACAATTCGTTTTTTAATTCCTGCATATAAATTATATGTTAAAAAAATTTATAAAACTTTGTTTTTTTAAAATTATTTTACTAGTAACTTATTAAATCAATTATAAGCAGTTATAAGAAAAGTTTTTCAAGAAAAACACAAATAAAATAATTCTAACTAACTAATTAAAAAATGAATAAAAAATAAGAAATTTATTCTTCTTCTACGTCTTCTGTCTGTGTTGTCCTGTATACTTGAGCGAAACTAGGTGTTACTACAATCCAATCTTCACCAAAACCAGCTATATCTCCTTCAATTGCATCACATGTTTTCTTAAGCTTGTTAACAGCCCTCTTTAGTTCAATAATATCCTTGTCTTTTAAAGGCTTTATGTTTACTAGAGCTATTGTTGTACCTTCCCTTAAGGCATCTAGAGCTGGTTTAATGTCTGCAAAGTCTTCAATTACAAAAGGTCTTACAAAAATCTTTGCCTTTTGACCCTTACTTACATTAGTGTCAATTTCAACATAATCATTATCCAACTCTTCAGGATAATCCCTACTCTCCTTGCTAGAAAACGTCTCTTTTACTCTATCTAAAAACTTTTTCATATTCAAAACAATAACGAACGAATATATAAATATTTCTATTCCTCAAGCTTTGTATTTTTAATATTATTTTAGACTCTTCATTGTTTTAATATATATCTTCTAGTATATGGGACAACTAGACAAATCGTCGACAAAGGTTTATAAACTAAAAAGTCTTATATATTGTATGAAAATCACTATTTGTGGTGGTGTTATAGGACTGACTAATTATAAAAGAAATGTTCTTGATTTTGAATATAATGGATTTCAGAAATGGATGATTTTTGGCATGGATGAAGGTATTTATTCTTCTTATAAAGCTGCTAAAGGCTGGAAATTCAAAAAGATTAGGTATAAAGAACACCCCATTCCTCTTTGGTCTCAACTTACCAAAGTTGAACATAACCCGAGTAATACTATCGCTCCTTATTGGTTGAGATTTAAAACCAAACTTAAAAGAGGAGGTATTTGGATTGGAATTAAAACAAAACAATCTATTCCAGAAAATTCTAAACTTTGTGATAGTTTTTTATTAAAAAATTCAAAAGGAAATTATGAGGTTAGACTTCTTTTTGAAATTCCTGATGTTCCTGTTAAAGAATCAAAAAATATCCTTGCTGTTGATTTTGGGGAAAAAAGAATTGCTACTGTTGTAAGCAGCAAAGATAAAAAACCTATTTTTCTTGGAAGAGGGGTCAGAGGTATAAGAAGACATTATGCTTATCTTCGTAAGAAACTTGGTAATAAAAAGTTAATTGATAAAATTAACTCAATTGGAAATAAAGAGAAAAATATTATTAATGGAATTCTACATAGAATTAGTAATTCTATTGTTGCTAAATCTGTTGAAGATGAAGCTTGTATTGTTGTTGGAAATTTGAAGGGAATAAATAATCGTGCTAAAGGCAAGAGATTTAATAGAATTGTGAGTAATATGCCTTATTTCAAACTTACTCAAATGATTATGTATAAGGCTCAAATGAGAGGTATTAAAGTAATTAAGATTGATGAAAGAGGAACATCTAGACTGTGTCATAGATGTAACCATATTGGAATCAGAAATAAACAAAGCGTTTTTAAATGCCCTCATTGTAGAGCTTCATTTGATGCTGATTGGAATGCTTGTATAAACATATTAAAAAGGTCGGAAGAGCTTGTATCTTCTGACGGGGCTATGGCTTTTAGCCCTAAAACTGCTCTCAATGAAGCAGTAAGCACATTTAATAATCTGTGATTATTTGTTTATGTGCAAAGCCTATTCCCTAAGCTTAGTATTTTTAATATTATTTTGCACCTTATAGTTCAAAATAAAGTTTAAACTCAAAGTTTATTAGAATTCATTCCCCATTACTTAGAATACTAACTATATTTAATATCTCTATTCTAGTATAGGCAGGAATATTAGGATCATTGGTTATTTCCTCTAATTCAGCTAAAACCCTGCTTACTTTTAAACAATTTTCGCAGTTCTTTTCCAATAAATGTATAGTATCATCAATCCTAAATCTTATATTTCTAGGAATGGTGGTGTCTCCTTTTATGTTATCTAACATTAAAACTATGCTTGTTAATTGTTCATCCATCATTTTACTTAAGATCCTGCATAACTTCTTCTTGTATTTTAGAAGCTTTATCCCTTATAAGGTTTTCCTGTCTTTCTATGCTCTTTATTCTTATATTTAATATCTCTTTCTCTTCATCAAGCTCCTTTATTAATTTATCATTATCCTCAGCAACCATAATATTTCCTATTATTTTGTAAGACTGCTTTTTATTGTCTTTAAGTTCCTTTAAAGCATTCTCATTTTCCATTAGTCTAACTTGAAATGTTTGCTTCTGTAACAATAAGTTCTGTAAGTTCTGTTCAATTAGTTGAAGCTCTTCTATTTTCTTTTTGTTTTCCATTTTACTCAGCTTTTACAGTAGAAGAAATTACCCTTGGCTTATATAATATCTTAGAACCGCAATAAGGACACCTTATTTTTTTCTTTATATATTCGCCTTTAATTACCTTACCACAATCAAAACATTTATGCACTACCATTTTAAATTAATCTGAATTTTTTAAATTGAATAAGCCTTTCCAGTAAACTTTGAATTACAATTCTTACATATCCAAATTCCCGAGGCTATTCTTTTTGCCTTTAATTTGTTACAATAAGGACATTTATGCTTGCCCCTTAATTTTTTTTCTATATCGGCTACCTTAACTTTTAGCCTTCTTCCATATCTAGCACCGAATCTCCCTGTTGTTCCAACCTTTTTTGTTGCCATCTTACTTATTTAAAGCTTTCCTAACTTTTAAAAATGTTTTGTTTTCCTATTTTCTTAAGTGGGGCTGCCAGGATTTGAACCTGGGTCTCAAGGTCCCAAACCTCGGAGCCTAACCAGACTAGCCTACAACCCCAATTAAAATTTACAAGGAATAAAAGAATAAAGTTATTTTATAAAGCTATCGTTATCTTAAGAATGGTTTAAAGAATAAAAAAGAATTATTTCTTCTTAACTTCTTTTTTTGGTGCTTCTTTTTTAACTTCTTTCTTTTCTTCTTTGGCTGGTTTCTTATCATCTTTAACAGCTTCTTTCTTTTCAGCACCTTTCTCAACAGCTTCACCAGCTGCTTCTTTAGGCTTCTCTTTATCCTTCTCTTTAAGCCTCTCTAGTTCAGCCTGATTCTTCTTCTGTATTTCTTTTAATTCTTTTTCTAATCTTTCTTTTTTTTCAGAATCTATTTCAGTTTTCTTTTCATTAATCTCTTTGTCAAACTTACCTTTGTCAATTAATTTATTTACCTCTTTTCCATCTAAACCTTCAACTAATATTCCTAAAGAATTACAGCTTCCAACAACTGTTTTAACAACAGCCTTAAAGGAATTATGTAAAATATTATCCTCTTTCATCAAAGCTATTTTAATTACTTGTTCTATTCCCAAATTTCCAAGTTTTTCAATTTGTGGTCTAGACGCACCTTTACTAATGCCTATTTCATTTTTTATCAATTCAGCAGTAGGTGGTGTTCCTATCTCAATCTCAAACTTTTTAGTTTCAGTATCTACAATTATTTTGACAGGTACTTTCATACCCTTAAAATTAGAAGTTTTCTCATTTATCTTAGATAAAACATCCTTAATATTAATCCCTTTAGGCCCAAGTGATTGTGCTAATTGTGCAGAAGCTGTTGCCTTTCCACCCTCTATCATAATCTCAACTGTTTCTTTACTCATCTTCTCTCTTCCTCTAAATCCTCTCTTCTAATTACCTTAACAGAATCTAATTTTACAGTTATTGGTATAGGAACAGTACTTTCTAGTAATTCAACAACAACCTCTTCTTTTTGTTGGTCTATTCTACTTACCTTTGCTTTTTCTCTTTTAAAAGGTCCAGAAATAATTTCAACAATATCATTCTTTTGTATGTTTACTTGTATTTTAGCTTGTTCAAGCATATGCTCTATTTCTTGATAACCCACAGGATCTTTTAAAATACCCTTAGCATAAGGAATTCCTTGAAATGCTTTTTGTGCCTCTTCTTTTGTATCAGCTTCAATAAAAACATAACCTCTCATACCATGAGGCCTTATCAAACTATAAACCTTCAAATTCTTTTTTTTACAGTTATTACTAACAAAATCAACTACTTGATCTTCTCTATTTGCAGTTGTTCTTAAAGCGTATATTGTCATTTTATCAAAATATATGTAATTTGAATTATAAATCCTATTAATCCTATCACTAAAGCACCAATACTTGTGACTTTAACAATATTCTTAAATTCTTCATTCGAGGGTTTTCTAGTTACACTAAATACTCTTTTGCATTCAATTAAAAAACCCTTGAATTTTATTAAATAATCTTTTAACATAGAAATTTAAGAAAGTATTAGATTTATAAAGCTTTTTAATCAACCCTTAATCAACAAAATCTATACCAAGTTCATTCTGCATCTCTTTCTTTCTTGCTCCTACTGTAGTTTTTCTAGGCCCGAATATCTGAGGACTATTAACTCCTGTAATAATCAACATAGTTCTTATATTCTTTTCAAGATCCTCGCTAATCTGAGCACCCCAAATTATTCTTGCATCTTCATCTAATTTACTAGAAATAGTCTCAACTACTTTTCTAGCTTCATCTAATGTCATATCAGGACCACCACTTATATTGATTAAAGCACCATTTGCTCCAGAAATATCAACATCAAGCAAGGGATTTGTAATCGCTTTTTCAACAGCCTCAACAGCCCTATTATTACTATCACTTTCACCTACACCAATAACAGCTACACCACCATTACTCATAATAGCCTTAATATCTGCAAAATCTAAATTAACTAATCCTGTTTTAGTAACTAATTCAGCTATGCCTTTAACAGCATTAGTCAATATTTCATCTGCCACTTTAAATGCAGTATGCAAAGGTAAATCAGGAGCTAATTGTAACAATTTATCATTAGGTATGACAATTAAAGTATCAACAATATTCTCTAATTTCTCTAATCCAGTTATTGCATTTTCATATCTTCTTTGTCCCTCCATAGAAAAAGGTAATGTTACAACACCTACAGTTAAACATCCAAGTTTTTTAGCAATTTCAGCAATTACAGGAGCTGAACCAGTTCCAGTTCCTCCACCTAAACCACAAGTAATGAAAACCATATCTGCTCCCTGTATGCTTTGTTTTATTTCTTGTTCATTCTCTCTAGCAGCTTCCTCTCCTACCTGAGGAATAGAACCTGCTCCTAAACCATGGGTTATTTCTTTTCCAATTAATATTTTAATAGAAGCATATGTATACAATAAATCTTGAGCATCAGTGTTTATAGCAATTGTTTCAGCACCAGTAATTCCTATTTCAGTCATCCTATTAATAGTGTTATTACCAGCACCACCAGCTCCAATTACCTTAATCTTAGCTGATTGATGAGCCAATAATTGCTCTAATTCTTCATCAATTTTAGAAGTTCTTTGGATCTCTTTTTTCATAGACAACCCTTTTTTTGTTAAATACGATTCCATTTTATTAAAACCAATATAAACTAATATTTAAATTTATTTATTCTAGAGTGATTATATTTTAAAATCTATTGTTTTTACTTCATCTATCCTTTCTTTAATTCTTTTTTCAATAGCCTTATATAACTTCTTATCTACATCCTTAATTATGGCTTTATCATTTTCAATCTCAACTTCAAATTTTTCTGTTAACAATCTTAAAACACTCTCAATCCTTTCCTTTAAATCAGTAATTGTTCTTAAAACATCTACATCATAAATCAAATCTTTTCCAGCTAAAGGATGATTTAAGTCAACAATAGTTCTTCCACCACTAACACTAATTATTCTTCCAATAAAACCATCTAAGTTAACCTGTAAACCCTTAACAGGTTTTATATTATTTTTCAAAAATATAGAACTAGGCAATAACTTTATCATATCATGACTTTTTTTACCAAAACCGTCTTCAGCCTTTATCTCAATTTTATAATTTCCAATATCCTTTCCTATTAAACCTAGATCAAGGCCTTTAATAATATCATTAAAACCCAAACAAATTATTACAGGCTTGTAATTTGTCTCTTTATTATAGATATCATTCTCTCGAGCTATTTTTTCATCTGTTAAATCAAATATCTCATCAGTTTCCTTTATTCTTCCGATAAAGTTTATTTCAACAAAATCTCCTTTCTTTAACATCAATTTAAATTTTTCAATAATTTATATAAAGCTTTTTATTCTTTAAAGTAACTACTCTAGAATAGAAAAATATATAAATAATCAAATTACTTTTAAAGAAAATGAAAAGCTGGAGAAATAATGTTGATCCTCTTATAAAAGACCATTTAGAAATACAGATTAAAGAGGCATCAAAACACAAAAAATCTTATGAACAGGCAAAGAATAAAGGCAATGCTCAATTATGGATTGCTTTAGCTAATATTTCTAAACAAACATTTAACATAGAATTAAAAATTAAGTACATGGAAAGATTACTACAGGATATTGTAACAAAAATTAATATTCTAGAAGCAAAAAGAGAAAAGATTGTTGAAGAAAAAAAGACAGAAATGAAACCAGAAGTAAAACAAGAAATAAAAGAAATAAAGCAAGAAATAAAAGAAGTAAAAGAAGAGCCAAAAAAACCAGTAGAAAAAAAATCAGAAAAAAAGAAACCAGTTAAAACTATCAAGACAGTTAAGAAAGTAAAAAAAAGTCCTTTAAAGGCTTTAAAGAAATCATTAAAGAGATTTTAGTTTAACAAGCATTAAATCTAATTATTCTAATTCATAACAATTATAACTTTTTATTAATTAATTTTTATAATAATAAAAGCAAAAAAAGAGCAAGAAAAATAGAACCAAAATACGAAAGCTTTATAAATGATTAGAAAATCCCTAGGCATAGTCATTCTTGGCTAAAACTTACAAAAAAACAAACAGAATCTAAAAAATATAAAAAGAGTTAGATAAAATAAAATGAACAATCATACATTAGAACATATACACGAAGTTGTAAATCATGGAGCCCATGATTTAACAGATAGAGTTAGAGAGGAGACTATTAAACTCTCCAAAAAGAGAAGAGGACTTGGTTATAAAGCATTCCTTTATCCAATATTTCTTCTTGTAGCAACCTTAACCAATCTATCAACGTCTTCTATAGATTATACAAAACCATTAGAAGAATTCTTTTTAACACCAAGAACACTTTATCAAAAACCAGCAGGTCCAAAAAAACCAAGTAATTTAGGATTAAGAATTTATGATGATCCAAAAATGAGAAGGATAGTCTCATATCTCCCAGATTCAGAAGCTTATCTCGGTACTGTTTTTAAACTATCAAAAAAATCAGGAATTAATCCATTAGAAGGCGTAGCTCTTATAACTTGTGAATCTAATTGGAATCCTTACAAGTCTTCAAAAAAAGGATGTGTTGGTTTAACACAATTAAATCCAGAATTTCACGATTTCGATCCAAAGAACCAATATCAGATTTTAGAAACAGGTTTTAGATATTTAAAAGAGTTAAAAATAAGATATAGTGAATTTAATCAAGATAGAACAGGATACTCTTTTAATCCGGTTGCGCTCGCAGCATATAATTTAGGACCTACAAAAGTAGATACATTATTCTCACATGGTTGGAATGGCGACCCCTCAAAAATTCCTGTTGAAGAAACAAAAAGACATGTAGCAAAAGTAGACTCAATATTAACCGAGTTAACAAAACTTTAAAATTTATAATATAAGTTATAATATTAAGATAGAGACAATAAACAAAAGTTATATAAAGACATTATTTTTAAATTTTGAATATGGATAAGAAACAGACAACAGTAGGATCTTTAAAAGTTGGCAATTATGTAATTATCGATGATATAGCATGTATTGTTAAATCTATTCAAATATCAAGACCAGGTAAACATGGACATGCCAAATCAAGAGTTGAGGCAGTAGGTATAATTGACGATCAAAAAAAAATTATAGTTTCTCCTTCTCACGATAAAATAGATGTCCCAATAATAATAAAGAAAAATGCTCAAATCCTATCAATAAACAACGATGTTGCAAATGTAATGGACTCTGAAACATTTGAAACATTTGACCTAAAGATTCCAGATGATCTAAAAGATAAAGTTAAGGAAAATTCTGAAATCGTTTATTGGATAATATTAAATGACAAGGTTATGATGTCTTTAAAGTAAAATGGTAAAATTTCCAGAAGCACAAGCAAGATTATACAAAAACATATTTGTATGTAGAAAATGTAAGTCAAAAATAAGATCAGAACCTTTAAAGGTTATTCAAAAAAAGGTTTCCTGCAGGAAATGTGGATCTAAGGCGTTAAGACCAGTAAGGAAAAAATGAATTATGATCTGATATTTGCAATTATTTTTTATGGTTTAATATATATTTATTATTTAAAGCATAAAGACAAGTTTCAAATTCAGGGAAAAATATTTGCTTTATACAAAACTAAACTTGGATTAAAATTAATGGATAAACTTTCTAAGGTTTCTCCAAAGCTTTTAAGGTTTATAGGAAAAATAGGAATTCTTATAGGGTTTGTTGGAATGTTTTTAATATTTTATCTCTTAATAAGCGGCACTATAAAGCTTATATTTGTTCCTAAAGCACCTCCAACAGTTGCTCCTGTTCTTCCTGGAGTTTCAATACCAGGACTTCCTATATTAAGCTTCTGGCATTGGATAATTGCTATATTAATTGTAGCCATAATACACGAATTCTCTCACGGTTTATTTGCAAGACTTTATAATGTAAAAATAAAATCCTCAGGATTTGCTTTTTTAGGTCCTATATTGGCAGCATTTGTAGAGCCTGATGAGAAAGTATTAAACAAAAGAAATAAAAAACAACAACTCTCTATATTTGCAGCAGGTCCATTTGCAAATATAATATTAGCATTTTTAATATTGCTTATAACACAATTTATATTTTATCCAATTAATTCTTCTTTAACTGAAAATAATGGATTGTTAATAGCTGCTATAGAACCCAATATGCCAGCAAATATGTCAAATATAGAACCAGGTACAATAATTACTGGAATCAATGATCAAAGAACATTTACAACAGATTCTTTTATTAGTGAAATATCAAAAACAAAAGAAGGTTCTTCAATAACTGTAAATACAAATAAAGGTGATTATGAAGTAATTCCTGTATTTATAGAAGGTAAACCAAAATTAGGGGTCTCTTTAACAGAATCCAAAGATTATAAAAAAAATGTTCCTAAATTTATTCAATCTAGTTTAGTTTGGATTTTTGAGCTTTTGTTCTGGTTGTGGGTTATAAGCCTAGGTATTGGTCTATTTAATTTACTTCCATTAGGTCCTGTAGATGGAGGCAGAATGTTCCTAGCAGGTCTTATGATATTTACTAATAAAGAAAAAGCCCATAAAATATGGAAAATAGTGAGCATATTCTGTTTATTATTAATAATAATAAATCTTCTTCCATATCTCTTTAAGCTAGTATCCTGGCTTTTTAATTTGATAATAAGCATACTATAAATAGAATAGAATAAAAAAATTAAATCAAGTAAAATGTTAGTTGATGTTCATGCGCATTTACATTTTGAGAGTATATTACCAGATATAAACAACATTATAGAAAGAGCAAAGAAAAATAATGTAGCTTATATCTTAAATAGCGGTACAGACTTAAAAGGTAATAAAAAAACATTAGAACTTTCTAAAAAATATGATATAATCAAGCCTTCTTTCGGACTTTATCCTGTTCATGCTGTTTCACTTTCTGAAGAGGAACTTGAAACAGAACTAAATTTTATTGAAGAAAACAGAAAAAATATTTTTCAGATAGGAGAAGTTGGCCTAGACTTTAAAGAAGACCAGAACTTCGTAAAGCAAAAAGAAATATTTTATAAAATTATAGAACTAACAGAAAAACTAAAGCTTCCAATATTGATTCATTCTAGAAAAGCAGAAAAGGAATGCATAGAAATCTTAGAAACAAGTAAAATAAAACATATTACTATGCACTGCTTCTCGGGAAATTTCAAATTAGTTAAGAAAGTAATAGACAATAACTGGAACTTCTCAATACCTCCAGTAATAGTAAAGCTTCAACATTTCCAATTAATTGTTGAGCAAGCAAATATTTCAAATATCTTAACAGAAACAGATTCTCCTTATTTGTCTCCTTATTCAGACAAAAGAAATGAACCGTCTTTTATTAAGGAAACAATCAAAAAGATAGCAGAAATAAAAAAATTAAGCAAAGAAGAAACTGAAAATCTAATTTTTATGAATTTTCAGAACATTTTTTTAAAAGAATAGAAAAGTATTTAAATAAGAAAATAAAACTTATTCTTATGAACTTAAAAAAAGTAAAAACTTATTCTTTATCTGATGTTATGCTCAATGCTGGGGAAAAAGAGGTGAAACTGTAGTACCTAAAGAGGAGAAGAAAAGATAACCTCTTTTCTTTTTCATTAATTTTATAAATCTACTTCTTATATTCTATTTCATGATATCTTCAGAAAGAAAAAAGGAACTAGAAAAACAAGGTTATAGGATTGTTGGGAATCATTCAGCAGTCAAGATTTGTACATGGACTAAAAAAAGTTTATTGGATAAAGATGTATGCTATAAACAAACATTCTATAACATTAAATCTCATCAGTGTTGTCAGATGACCCCTTCATTATATTGTTGTAATAAATGTTTAATATGCTGGAGAGACACAAGCCAATTTAATAAAAATTTTCTTACAGAAGTAGATGAACCTATAGATATAATAAACAACTCTATTATAAAACAAAGAGAACTTTTAAATGGTTTTCCAGGAAATGAAAATATCAATCAGAAAAAATTTAAAGAATCTTTAAATCCAAAATATTTTGCAATATCACTTACAGGAGAACCTTTTATTTATCCAAAAATAGGTTCCTTGTTAAAAGAACTAAAAAAAAGAAATTGTTGTTCTTTCCTTGTCACTAATGGGATGTTCCCGAAAAGCATAGAAAATCTTTCTAACTTACCAACACAACTTTATGTTTCAATAGATGCCCCAAATAAAGAATTGAATAAAAAGATAGATAATTCTTCATTTAAGGATCATTGGTCTAGATTAAACAAGACATTAGAACTGCTTCCTTCATTGAATACAAGAACTTGTTTAAGATTAACCTTAGTAAAAGGACTTAATATGCAAGATGAATTAGGATATTCTAAACTAATAAAAAAATCCAAGGCCAAATTTGTAGAACTTAAAAGCTTTATGGCCGTAGGTTATTCAAGATACAGATTAGAATACAAAGACATGCCTTTACATAATGAAATCAAGGAATTTGCAGAAAAGATTTGTTCATTAACAGATTATAAGATTGTTGATGAAAAAATAAATTCTAGGGTTGTTTTATTAATGAAAGAAGACAAGAACAGAAGATTAGATTTCAATTAATTTTCCCAAAGGCCCAGGATTTACTAAGATAGTCTCTTTAAGCTTAAAAGATTTCCCAGAATTTTCATGAAAGTGTCCAGATACACATAATAAGGGATTTAATTCATCAATAAAATTCCTGAATGATTTATTGCCCCTATTTCCTAATCTAGGTAGATAGTCTATTGCAGTATCAAAAGGAGGTGCATGAGTAATTAAAATAATTTTTTTACCATTAACATTCTTTTTAAATTTATTATAAGTATCCTCAAACTCTTTGTCAACATAAGAAAAACCACCCTCACCATAACCAAAAAATATGTAATCATCAGTTTCAAAACTCTTCTTATGCAAATTTATTAAATTCTTATTATTTAAACTGTCTAATAATTCACTTGATTCATGATTTCCAGGGACCATTAACATTAAGATATCTTCAGGAAACATATTAACATATTTCTTTATGTCTCCTCCAAAATTTGTCAAATCTCCAGAACATATCAATAAATCTGGTTTTTTATCATTAATTAGTTTTATAATTCTGTTTATATAACTAATATTTCCATGAGTATCACCAAAAGCTAATATTTTCATCCTACTATATTAAAAAGAAATATTTTTATTACTTACCTTTTTAACAATTTTTCATCAACAATTATCTTTCTATCATCAACTAAGAATTTAGTATGCTTAATATTCTTCTTTAGATATTCAACACATTTAGTTCCTTCATTTTCTCCTCTGCAAGTATAAAAATTAAAAACTAAACAGTCATATTCTGGATATGTATGAACACATAAATGAGATTCAGATATAAGAACCATAGCACTAGCTCCCTGTTTTTCAAAATTATGGCCTATAGAATAAAGTATTTTGTAATTGTCAGAACTAGCTGAATCTTCAAGAATCTTTTTTAACCTCTTTGAATCGTTTAATAATTTTTTATCGACCCCAAATATGGTTATTGTAAACTCATGACCTATAGGACTTGACTGGTTCATCTTTTTTTATGTATAAAATCTGTTTTTTTATAGAAGTTAATGTTTTATAAATATTTCTAATTGATAACCTATACAGGGTAAAAAAGTTTTCAACATAAAAATAATATAGAAATATAAATTAAGAAATAATTAATTAATCAACTACAACTATCTCACCATTACTGCATTGAGCTTCACAAGCCTTACACCCTATACATTCTTCAGGTCTTGCAACAGTTACTCTTTTATTTTTCTTTTCAAAAACATTAACAGGACAGACTTCCATAGCTTGTTCTAATACCTTTTCATCTTTAACCTTGTTTCTATAAATAACAGGATGACTCATATTACTTTCCTCCCTTTTTCTTCTTCACAGTATTTTTACTAATAACTTTATTTAATTCATCTATCAATTTCTTTACATCAATCCCATGAGACAAAGCACCATCTTCTATACTTTCATAAGAAGCCACATGGCATCCAACACAATGTAACCCATTCTTCATAAAAACTTCAATTGTTTCAGGATGTTTTCCTATTACATACCCTAATTTCATATCTTTTGTGATTTTCATGTTTCTTGAAAAATTTAAACATTATTTAAAGATTGTGATTTTATCTTTCTAAAATCTCTAAGATCTAATCTCAACTTTTTTAATATATTTTTTAAGTATATCTTTAAATTTCTCCAGTTCTTTTTGTGAAAACTGTTTTTCTTGTTCAAAATTTTGGTCTAAACAATCTCTAGGTCTAAACTGTTGTATATAAAATAAGTCACTATCCTTTAGCAATTTACCAATATTCTCAATATCCTCTTCTGTATGAAACAATGGTAAAACAGTAGTTCTGAACTCATAATTTTTAAATTTTTTAATAATCTTAATGCTTTCTTTAATATTGTTAATATCAACACTCACTCTCGTAATTTTGTCATACTTATCCAAAGGCCCTTTAATATCCATAGCAATATAGTCTAATAAGTCATTATCAATTAAAGACTTCAAAGCTTTAGGATTTGATCCATTTGTGTCAAGTTTTACTAAAAATCCAAGACTTTTTATTTTTTTAATAAAATCCTTTAAATCGTAAAGTAAGGGTTCCCCTCCAGTTATAACAACACCATCAATCCATTTCTTCTTAGATTCTAAATATTTCAGTACTTCATCTTCATTAATATTCTTTAAATCTTCATAGCCAACTATCAAACTCTTATTATGACAGTATCCACATCTAAAATTACAGCCAGCTAAAAAAACTATAGTACTAATTTTTCCAGGATAATCTATCAAACATGTTTTCTGGATATGCTTAATGGGCAATGACACTTTGCACTTCTCTTACATTTTTTATTACTATAGGACTCTGTAAAGTTCTATTTTCATCAAATTCCAATCTATATTTAAATTCCTCTTTTTTGCCAGCATTCCAGTTTTGAACTGGTCTAAAATATCCCACAATCCTAGAATAAACCTCAGTATCTTCATTACATGTAGGGCATTTAAAATGTTCTCCTTTTATATAACCATGTGATTTGCAAACACTAAATGTGGGTGTTATTGAAAAATAAGGTAATTTAGTATTGTATGATATCTTTTTAACTAAAGCCTTACAAGATTCACCAGAAGACATTTTTTCTCCTAAAAATGTATGAAATATTGTTCCTCCAGTATACAAGGGCTGAATATCATTCTGATGTTCTAAAGCAGCTATAGCATCCTCTGTATAATCAACAGGTAATTGTGTAGAATTTGTTAAGAATGGATGTTTTTCACCAGAAACAATTATGTCAGGATACATCTCTTTATCAAGTCTCGCAAGTCTATATGCTGTTGATTCAGCAGGAGTAGCTTCTAAATTATATAAGTTTCCAGTTTCCCTTTGAAATTCTTTTAATTTGTCTCTCATAAAATTTAATGTTTCTATTGCAAGTTGTTTTCCTTGTTCTGTTTCTATGCCCTTTCCAAGGAGATTTAAACAAGCTTCATGCATTCCACATAATCCAACAGTAGAAAAGTGATTGTCCCATGTTCCTAAATATCTTCTTGTGTAAGGCATTAACCCATTATCAAGATTTTTTTGAATAACCTTTCTTTTTATCTCTAAAGAGTCTCTTGCAATGTCCATATAATAGTACATCTTCTCCAAAAAATCTTCCTTAGTTTCAGATTCATAAGCTAATCTATTAAGATTTAAAGTTACAACTCCTATACTTCCAGTAGAATCACCAGGACCCCACATTCCCCCCGGCCTTTGTAATAATTCAGTTTGATTTATGTGAAGTCTGCAACACATCGAACGTATAGACCTAGGATCTAAACTAGATCCAACATAATTCTGAAAGTAAGGTGTTCCATACTTTGCTGTAACGTCAAACAATAAGTTAGCATTTTCAGAGTCCCATTCAAAATCATTTGTTATATTATAAGTAGGAATTGGAAATGTAAATATCCTGCCATTAGCATCCCCTTCCAACATAACCTCTAAGAATGTTTTATTAATAATATCCATCTCTTTTTGGCAATCATTATAAGTGAAATCCATCTCCTTTCCACCAACAACCGCCTTTTGATTCTTCATATCAATAGGTACAATCCAATCAAAAGTTATATTAGAAAATGGAAATTGTGACCCCCACCTAGATGGAATGTTTAAGGAAAACACAAGCTCCTGCATAGCCTGTTTTACTTCTTCTTCATTTAATTTGTCCATCTTAACAAAAGGAGCCAGTAATGTATCAAAACTTGAAAAAGCTTGAGCTCCTGCAAACTCCATCTGCATACACCCAATATAATTAACCATCTGATGTACTATAACCCTTAAATGTTTAGCTGGCTTAGCATCCACTTTATTAGCTACACCCCCAAAACCCCATAAAAGCAAGTTCTTTAAAGAATGTCCACAACAATATCCTATAAACCCATTGCTTAAGTCATGTATATGAATATATCCTTGTTTATGTGCTTTACTTATTGTAGGGGTATATATCCCATTTAAGGAATAGTTTTGAATGACTTTTCCAGCTGTATGAAGTAATAATCCGGAAAAAGAATAAGCTTCATTACTATTTTCATTAACATTCCAGTGTGACTGGTTTAAGTATTCTGAAATTGTATTGTCAACATCAATAAACATTGACTTAGTTTCTCTCATCTTTGTATGCTTATCTCTGTAAATAATGTAAGCTTTAGCTGTCTCAACATAGCCCTCTTTCATTAATACAGCTTCAACAATATCTTGTATGTTCTCAACATCAGGAATGTTTTCATTACTAAACTTCTCATTTACTATCTCAATTACTTTTGCAGTAAGAATTTCAGTTGTTTTTCTTTGTTTAATGCCAGTAGCAACCAAGGCTTTAGAAATAACATTATTTATCTTGTTTGGATTGAATAAAGCAATAGAACCATCCCTTTTCTTTATATGGGTTATCTCTTCTTTATCTAAAGCCCCTATCTTCTCATATGTTGTAAACCTTTTTCCACACTTTTCACATTCACGCCTTCTTCTGTTTGCTTCTTGAGCTAATCTCTTATCAATAACCTTTGTTTCTAAAGACTTACAATATGGACATTGCATAAAATCAACTCCTTTTTTCATGATATTAGGAAACACAAGATGTTGTGTCTCTCCCTTTAAAAAAACACAAGATATTGTTATTTTATAAAACAAGTAGTATATAAATATAATCAAACTTTATTGTTTATTTTTTGAAATATAATTTTTTATTTATTATATATTTATAAGTGTTACAATTACTAAGTAATATTAAAATGATTAACAGGCTGATTATTAGTACATCTTTACATTATTTACCTTATCTATTAGCTCTTTCTTTTCTTTAGCACTTAATTCCTTATCCAAAGCAGGATAAAACTCTGAGTCCTCAAAACCCCTATGTTTGTTCATTAAAGACTCAAAACTATCTAATTTCTTCTTATCTGCCAGACTACTTTTTATAGAATCTAACATCTTTAACATAGTTTTATGCTCTTCTATAAGATTAGATGCAATAACTCTATTATTAACATTAAGGTTAGAAAATATAACATTTTCTTCAATAAAGAAGTGTTTTTCTAATTCCCACTTAAACTTATCAAATTCTTTATCTCTATCATTTAAAGCCCTCTTAAATGTATTAAATAAACCACCTATCTTATTATGGTTTTTCAACATAATAGTTCTTATTTCCATTACATTTGTCGCAGGGTACCCAACAGTTTAGTGTTGGGAGGAATGCGACCCTCCGTTAAGTTTTTCTTTAACATTTTGATCATAATGTATGCGCAAGGAATTTCGCGCATACACCAAGTTTTGTGTAGCGTGAGCTA
>JAZDEO010000010.1:0-49101 GCA_043808705.1 archaeon
CAATACTTGGTTCGAAGTCTTCGTGAAAAGCATCTATTAATTTTCCTTCATTAAACATTTCATAAATATTATTTCTATTTTCTTCATAGTTTATTGCTCCATCGATATGGTCATAAACATCTACTCCATAAGCTTTTTTAAACTTTTTACATAAAATTTTTTTATCAAAAGGATGTATATGATGATCACTCATTCCACTATACCCCTCAAAAATTATACTGTTCCTATCCATATCTTTTTCATTAAATTCTACATGTTCTTTCAACCCATTCAAATGTTCCCAAAATCTAAATTCCCCACTAGTTAATTTAATCATTTTTTTAATGTGGATGTTAAAAAAGTTGAAGAATTATAAGCATTTATGCTAAATAACCTATATGCTAAAAAATATATAAAGAATATTTTATATCAATCATTAGGCACATGCAATTCTACAATATCATCATCTTCTAGAACATGGTCAACACCCACCCTACAACCATCATATTTAACACTTTTACCCCAAACCCTCGCCCATGATGTTATAATCTTAGTGGTTTTCCCGTCATTTTTTATAATTTTCTTTAAAAAATCTTTATGAATGGTAATTGCCAAATCCCTAATCTTGCTGCCTTTTTTTAAAGCAACAGGCTTATTATCTGTTTTTTTATCTTTACCTCTTGTATAAACCTTTATCAAGTTTATATTATTCCATATATCCCTCTTAAGTCTTTCAATATCCTTATAAAATAATACATATCTCTTCTTTATATCATTCTTCTCAAGTTCATTTTTAATAAAGTCTATTTCTTTTTCATTCTTAAATGTAAATATTAATAAATCAGCATTTCTTATAACACCCAAAAAAAATCCACCGTTTTCCGTATTTATATAATTCTCAATAATAGCAGGCATCTCTACAATCTGTATCTTCACACCTTTATAATCTAAAACACCTACTTCTGGCATTTTAGTAGTAAATTTAAATTCACTAATCAATGGCTTAGCATTTGTTAGTTTAGAAAGTAAAGTACTTTTACCAGTATTTGTCTTTCCTAGAATACATACAAAAGCAGCTCCCTCTTTCTTAATACTAAGATATGATTTTCCTTTCTTGCTCTGTTTTTCCTTCTCAATTATTTGTTTATACTTTGCTATTTTTGTCTTTATCTCTTTTTGAAGCCCCTCTGAACTCTTATGTCTAGGAACAGTAGCAAACATCTTTTGAAGAGCTTTTAATTTTTCTACTGCATTATCTGCTCTATTAAACTCTCCTTCTGCTAACTGATATTGTATTCCTGGATTTACTGGCATATTCTTACTATAATTTAATATTTTAAGAACTTTTTGATTTTCTGGCTTTTAATTTCTTAATAGTAATCTTAAAGAACAATATCAAAGAAGCCCAATTTACCTTTACATTTAAATGGTTTAATTCTTTCAGGATCTTCTAAAATAAATCCATAACGTCCCCATTCCATACTAGAGGCTAAATGCCTATCCGAGTCTTTTAAAAATTCTTCTTCATTTTTATAAACCTTAACATCTACTAAGGTTACTTTTCCTATTACACTTTGTCTAGACAATTCTTTAAAGTTATATTTTTTCATCATCTCTTTATCAATATTTCCAGATGCATGAATAAAAAAGGTTCCTCTAAACTTAGTATTCCATCTTCTAAGTTCTATCTTTTTCTTTCCCTGCAAAATTAATTCAGCCCACGGTTGTTTTAAAGATAGTACTTTCATTAAATATTTTAAGAAAAGTTATCTTTTTATAGATTTCTAAACTATTTAATAAGATTCCCTATACCAATAAGTCTCCATCTACTCTCTACCATTCTAGAAATAGTTATCCTATCATCTAATTCAGCACAAACAGGAATCTTTAACTTTAAACTTATGATATCTTTTTTAATATCAAAAACAGTTCCTATTGTAGCAGAAGAATTAACATTCAACATTAATACTTCATTTTTCTTTAAAGCTTCAACCTTTAAATCTTGTTTACTTCCTACTACTCTTTCAAGTAATTTTATTTTTAACTTAAACTCATAATAAACCTCATTACCTTGTCCCTCTAAACTAACAACATTTCCAATTAAGCTATCACTCTTTACTATACTAGGATCCAGCATAGTTAATAAAGCAAGACTTCCTCCAGGTTTTCCTACTTCAATGTCTATCTTTCCAGATTTTATTCCAGCTATCTCAGCCTTTAAAGTAACAAACTTGTCTTTTTCTTTAATGCCTGGTTTTATCTCAATAATGCTCCCTATTTTTAAAATGCCTTGCTTTAATGCCCCTCCAAGAACTCCTCCAACTAAGCTATCTATATTGCTTCCTGGTTTGTTAACATCAAAGCTTCTTGCAATATAAAATAAAGGCTTTAATGTTTCATCTCTTTTAGGAGTTTTAATACTCTCTTGAATTGCTCTTACAATCTCATTAATATTGACGTTATGCTGAGCACTTACAGGAATTATTTCAGAATTTTCAGCTATACTTCCCTTAACAAATTCCTTAATCTCCTTATAATTTTCTAATGCACCTTCTTTATTTACTAAATCAATCTTGTTCTGTATGATTATTATATTTTTAATACCAATCATCTCTAAAGCCATCAAATGCTCTCTTGTTTGTGGTTGAGGACACTTTTCATTTGCCGCTATCAATAATAAAGCACCATCCATAATAGCTGCCCCACTTAACATAGTAGCCATTAGTGTTTCATGTCCAGGAGCATCAATAAAGCTTACACTTCTTAAAAATTCAATTTTATTATTACATTTGTTACATACTTCCTTAGTAGAATATAAATTACATTCCTTACAATAATAAATAGAGGTATTGGCATATCCTAATCTTATAGTTATTCCTCTTTTAATTTCTTCAGAATGAGTATCTGTCCATATTCCAGAGAGTCTTTCCAATAATGTAGTTTTTCCATGATCAACATGTCCAACTAATCCTATATTAATCTCTGGTTGTAAATTCTTTACATTATCTGTTTTTTTGTCTTTCAAACTTTTCCTCCACTTTCCTCCTTAAGATAAATAAGGATGGACCAGTCGAGATTTGAATTCTCGAAATTCTTTTAAAATTTTCTCGAGACCCCCGCCTTGCAGGGGCGGTGCTCTACCGCTGAGCTACTGGCCCATATACTAAAACCATATCTATAGAATACTTATAAAGCTTTTTATTTAACTTTTTAAAGAAATAAATAATATTAATTAAAGAATAATTAAAAAGTTTTAAATATCAAAAATATTTGAATAAGATAAGGTGTTATAATGGATCTATTATCTGGAATAAAAATATTAGCATATCTTACAGTTATATCACAACTAATTGTATTATTTTTAATATACTTATTAATAACAAAGAAATCAAGTTCATCAAATAAAATATTATCATTTTTCAGAAAAAATGCGCTTCTATTTGCATTTATAGTTGCATTAACAGCAACATCAGGAAGTATATTTTTTTCAGAAATATTAAAATTAGTGCCTTGTAAATTATGCTGGTTTCAAAGAATATTTATGTATCCTCAAGTTATAATTTTAGGCATATCCTTAATTAGAAAAGAAAAAAGCATAAAATATGTTATTATTCCTTTATGCATTATAGGAGCATTATTCTCTATATATCATTACAGTACACAAGTTAATTATAATTTAACACAAACATCATCTGGAACATGTTCAGCAACAGAACCATGTGAATCAACACCTTTTCTTCAGTTAGGATATATAACAATTCCTTTAATGGCACTTACAGCATTTACATTTATAACATTTCTACTTTTAATTTAGTCCAAATATTTATTCTATTATTCTAGAAATTATCTTATAGTACTATCTAATATGAATATACAATTTATTTTATTTTTAATAAAAATTCACAGGAAAAAAGCTTCTTCTAAATTCTTTAATGTATGAGTATTTAGAGTATCACAGACCCAGTCTTTAATTTTTATAATGTATTTATATAAATATAAATAGGAGGTGATCCAGCCGCAGGTTCCCCTACGACTACCTTGTGACGACTTAGCCCACCTTACTGAACTTAGGTTCGCATTAATCAAAAAATTAAGTCTCACCTAAACCCTGCTCGGTTGGCTTGACGGGCGGTGTGTGCAAAGCACAGGGACGTATTCACCGGACGCTGATGACGTCCGATTACTAGGAATTCCAGCGTCATGAGGCTGAATTACAAGCCTCAATCCGAACTAGGGTAGGGTTTCGAGGATTAGCTTCTCCTCTCGGAGTTGCATCCCATTGTCCCTACCATTGTTGCGCGCGTGTAGCCCAGGAGATTCGAGGCTTCAGCCACCGAAAAGAACTCTTTCTCGATAATCAACCATCTCGGATGAAAAACATGAAATAGTTCTATAAACTTCTTGACTTCTTTTTGTTTATTTATTTCAACTGAATAAGAACCATCTTTTTTCTCATAAAAGATTGAATAAATTCCAAGATCAGTTAAAATATTATAAACCATTTTCATAACGGTTCGATTCTTCATTTTTATCATAACTCTAAAATATTTTTCTTTATCTAAAAAACACCAACCTTCAGCATCAAAAATTCCTGCGATGAAACTTTTATACTGATTCTTATTTATTATAGGTGTTTTCTTGCTAAAGATTTTATTTCCTCTCCCTATATTATATTTTTCGACTAATCTTTTACATAGAATTTTAGAATATACTGAAACTTTCCAAACTCTTGCAGATTTATCATAAAAAATAGTATTTTCGTATCCTAATTTATATAAAAGATTTCTTATGAAAACTAAAAAATCTTCTTTGTTTGTGGATATTACTACTCTATCTTTTTTTGATTCTATGTGTCCATCACCTATTATTAAGCCTATTAAATATCCATACAACTTATTTTCCATTATAATAAATATAATTAATTAGTTTATAAATATTATAAGGCGGAGTTGTCTCTTGGACACATATACTACAAAATATATTATAGAGAGGTTAATTATCTTTTGAGTTCCTTACCAGTGTATACTGACCTATCGTTGCCTATACCTTCCTCCCTTTTTCAAGGGCAGTCCTTACATTGTGCTCATTCTTCCAAGAGGAAATGCTAGCAAATGTAAATATAGGTCTTGTTCGTTGCCTGACTTAACAGGACACCTCGCAGCACGAACTGACGACGGCCATGCACCATCTCTCGGCTCGTCAGGTAAAACCTTCAATCTGACCTTCATCCTGCCGTCGCTCCTGGTGAGATTACCGGTGTAGAATCCAATTGAACCGCACGCCGCACTCCTTGTAGTGCGCTCCCGCCAATTCCTTTAAGTCTGCTGTATAAGGTGCAAAATATTTGAATATTCAGACATTTTTAAAACATAATCAAATTCATTTTTCAATAAATTTTTAGAAGATTCTGAAATATTATCAGAGCCTATAAATATTAGTTTAATCCAAGGATATTTTTCCTTTAATAATCCCGCTTTATAACAATAGGACAAAGAATATTCATAAATCTTACCTTTCCTTTCTGTTACTTCAATAATCACAAAAGGTTTATTATCTTGTTCAAATATAACAAAATCAACATTTAATATAAGTTTCTTTGTTGTAATATCAAAGTGTGTTTTATAATTAATCTTGTTTTTATTTAATAATTCTATTATTAAATTTTCTTGTTTAGTATTTCTAATCTTTTTATTTGTAATTCTCGCACCTTTTATACCCCATTCAGACCTTTGTTGTTTTGTGGTCTTCTTTTGCCATATCTTTTGTAAAGTTCTAGCTTTTTCTGATGTCATTAATTTTCCTTTTTGAATATCTTTGAATCTGTTGTAAGTTGTTATAATTTTATTATAATCTATTTCTGGTTTTATAGAAAAAAATAGTTCTTTTATTATTTCTACTTTTTCTTCAGACATAAACTTAGATCTTCCATTTTCATATTTTATCAAAGTTGCTTGTGATATTTTTATTTTCCTAATAAACTCTCTCTGAGAAAGATCAAGAGAAAGTCTAATAGGTAATATCAAAATGGGGTTTCTTTTCAAAGTTTCTATAAATTTGTCTTCTGATATTACAAACTTAAGTTTTTTCGTTAATTGAATTAATCTCTGAATATTCATTTCACACCTTAAATTTCAGCCTTGCGACCGTATTGGGAGAAGTCGCACCGATTTAAATATTTTTCTGTTTTTGGTACAATCTTCACTTCCCAGGTGGTGAGTTTAACGCCTTCACTACGGCACTACATGTCCCTAAAGAACATGTAACACATAACTCACAGCGTTTACAGCTAGGGCTACTAGGGTATCTAATCCTTATCGTTCTCCTAGCCTTCGTTTCTCACTGTCGGACCCGCTCTGGATAAGTGCCTTCGCCATAGGTAGTCCTCCGAGGATTAAAACATTTTACCGCTCCCCCCGGAATACTCTTATCCTCTCTCGGTCCCAAGTCTAGTAGTATCTTTTGCACGCTGTTGAGTTAAGCCCAACAATTTCACAAAAGACACACTAAACCAGCTACAAACGCTTTAGACCCAATAAACATGATCACCACTCGGGGCGCCGGGATTACCGCGGCGGCTGGCACCGGTCTTGCCCACCCCTTATTCGTCAAGCTACTTACACTTGACAAAAGCCTATACAGAGTATAAGCACTTGGAATTCCCTTATCACACTTTCGTGCATTGTAAAGGTTTCGCGACTGCTGCATCCCTTAGGACTAGGGCCAGTATCTCAGTGCCCTTCTCGGGGCTAGGACTCTCATCCCCCCTACTGATCTTAGGCTTGGTGAGCCTTTACCTCACCAACAACCTAATCAGCCTCTGACTCATCTTACGGCATTGCTTTTCAGGGAAAGTACATTCCAGTATCAATCCCTCATCCGGGTTTAGCTTCAGTTTCCCAAAGTTATCCCAGACCATAAGGTAGATTATCAAAGTGTTACTGAGCCTTTTGCCAGTGACTCCGAAGAGCCCCTTGGACTTGCATGTCTAAATCGAATTCCAATAGCAGCAACCTCCCGCAGGATCAACGGGAACTTAAGGGTCGCATATAGCTTAATTAAAAGGAACTAGTTCTGTGAAATCTCTCTCACTCATACATTATACTTAATATGCATTAAGCATTCACACCAGAATTTAGAAGACCTAAATCTTCTTCACCTGTATACATCCACAAAAAAAACTTGTTTATAAAGCTTTTGTTTATTTTTGTTTAACGAGCTTAAATGGTTTTAAAGGATTTTAAAGAATTATTAGTCATTTACAATATAATTAAAAAGATTCTTAAAAGAAAAGAGTGTCTATTAAACCCTATTAAAAAATTCAATAGAGAATATAAAAAGATATAAACAAGTTCTATTTCCAATAATATGATTTAAATGATATTAAAAATAAAAACAAATAACAAGCAAGAATTAATAGATATAACATCTAATGTGAAAGATTTTGTTAAAAAATCTAAAATAAAAAAAGGTCTATGTAATATTTATTTAAAACATTCAACAGCCTCTCTAATTATTAATGAAAATGCAGATCCTAATATTAAGAAAGATATTCTAAAAGCATTAAATGATATTCTTCCAGACCATAATGGTTACTTACACGACAAAATAGATAATAATGCAGGTGCTCATATAAAATCATCTATATTAGGATGTTCTTTAACAATCCCTTTCCAAGAGAATGAATTACTTTTAGGAAGATGGCAAGATATCTTTTTAGTTGAATTTGATGGTCCAAGACAGAGAGAGATTATTTTAAGCATTGTAAAAACAGAATAAAAAGATATATAAAACCCAAAAATTCTTTTAAGAAATATGTACGATTTAATAATAATAGGATCAGGACCATCTGGATTAACAGCTGCAATATATGCCTCTAGATATAAATTAAATACAATAATAATAGCAAAAGAGCTAGGTACCTTATCAGATGCCCATATAGTAGAAAATTATCCTGGTTTTACATCAATAACAGGCCTAGATATAATGAATAAATTCAAGGAACATGTTCAATATTTTAAGGTTCCAATAATAGAAGAGGAAGTAACAGAAATAAAAAAAGAAAAAAACTTTAAAGTTCATACAGACAAAAAAACATACGAATCAAAAACAATAATACTGGCTATAGGCACAAAAAGAAGAAAGCTAAATCTTCCTAATGAAGAAAAATATCTAAAAAAAGGAATCACATATTGTTATACTTGTGATGCTCCATTTATGCATGACAAAACAGTTGCAGTAATAGGTGGTTCTGATTCTGCAGTTCAAGCCTCTTTGTTATTATCAGAATATGCAAAGAAAATATATTTAATGTATAGGAGTGAAAAACTAACAGCAGAGCCAATCTTAGTAGAAAAAATAAAAAAAATAAAAAAAATAGAAATAATGCCCTGTACAGAAATAAAAGAATTAAAGGGCTCTAATTTTTTATCTTCTGTAATATTAAATAATAATAAAGAATTAAAGATAGAGGGTTTATTTGTTGAAATTGGTGCTGTTCCTTCTGTATCTTTAATAAAGGATCTGAATGTAAAAACAGATAATAAAGGTTATATTATAACAAATGAATTAAAAGAAACAAACATAAAAGGTTTATTTGCAGCAGGAGACATTACAACAGTTCCAATGAGACAAGCAATTGTAGCAGCAGCAGATGGTGCAGTAGCAGCATTCTCAGCTTACAAATACTGCCAGAAATAATTACTACTACAGTAGCGCTATAATTTTAGAAAAATTAATAAATCATAATTCTTTAAGTTTAAATATGAACATCATAAAAAAGTCTCTTTTTATTTTAATTCTTTTAATATTAATATTTTCAATCAATGGGTGTGTAAAAACAGTTGAATGTTATGAACAAGATGAAAGTTGTTGCATAAAAGATGGTGAAAAAGAAACATGCATATCTGAAGAGATATTATGCATAGAAGGAAGCCAGCAAAAATTTCTTGGATGTAATTTTAAAGACTGTAAACCAAAATACGAATGTGAAAACATTAATTCTGAATCAGAACTTCCTGAAGATTATACATTAACATCTTCAGAAGGTTATTGTTATCAAGAAGAAGATTGTATATATGCAGGAGACAGTTGTGGTGGCGGTCATGGTTTCTGTACGAGTGATCCTGATAAATATGCAGATATTGTAACAACATGTGAAATAGTTCCAGAACACCCAAGCAATAAAGGTTATGTCTGTAGTTGTATTAAAGCATTAAGTACCTGTGGTTGGGTAAAATAGTTCTTTAAGACAGTTAAAGTAATCTTTTTAAACAATAAAAATAAAATTCTTTAAATGCACATATTGATATTAATAATAATAAGCACGCTTTTTGTAAGCCTTCTATCATTAGTAGGCATATTTACATTATTTCTAAGAGAAAAAATACTGGACAAAATATTGATCTTGCTTGTTTCATTATCGGCAGGAGCATTAATAGGCTCAGCTTTTTTACATTTAATCCCAGAATCCTTAAATAATTCCTCTACAGACAAGGTATTTTTATTCACATTACTTGGTTTTATATTCTTCTTCCTAACTGAGAAAATACTTCATTGGAGGCATTGTCATGAAGGACATTGTCCTGTACATATGTTTGCTTACTTAAACCTAATAGGTGATTCTATCCATAATTTTATAGATGGTTTGATAATAGCAGCAAGCTTTATAGTAAATATCCCTTTAGGAATTATAACTACATTAGCTGTTGCACTTCATGAAATCCCTCAAGAAATAGGAGACTTTGGAGTTCTAATATATGGTGGATTAAAAGAGGAAAAGCCTTATTCTTTAATTTTATAACAGCAGCAACAGCAATCTTAGGAGGAATTCTAGGATATTATCTTTCTAGCAGTATGGAAAATTTAGTTACATTTTTACTGCCAATTGCAGCAGGTGGCTTTATTTATATAGCTGGTTCTGATTTGATACCTGAAATAAAGAAGGAATTAAATCTAAGAAAATCCCTAATGAATTTCTTATTTTTTATAATAGGAATCCTGATTATGTTTTTATTTAAGTTTATAGTAAAAGTTTAAAAAGAAAAAACTTAAATATTGTTCTATGTTTTATAAATTAGATAAATATGGTAGGTAGCATGGAAATTAACGGATTAAAAATAGAATGGTTAGGACATTCAAGTTTTAAAATAAATAATATTTATGTAGATCCTTATATAATCCCAAAGAATGCATCAAAAGCCTCTGTAATTCTAATAACTCATGAGCATTATGATCATTGTGATCCTGTAAGAGTTTCCCAATTAACAGATGATTCAACAATAATAATAACAACGCAAAAGTGTAGTCAAAAGATAGATGGAAATATAAAAATAATCAAACCAGGCCAAAAACTAAAGATAAGCAATATCTTAGTAGAAGCAATTGATGCTTATAATTTAAACAAGAACTTTCATATGAAGGGTGATGGTGTTGGTTTTATAATTACTATTGACAATAAAAGAATATATCATGCCGGAGACACAGATCTTATTCCTGAAATGTCTCAACTAAAAAACATAGATGTCGCTTTATTGCCTGTAGGAGGCACATATACAATGAATGCAGTAGAAGCAGCAGAAGCCTGTAACATGATTAAACCAAAGATTGTTATTCCAATACATTATGGTTCTATAGTTGGCTCTCAAAAAGATGCTGAAACATTCAGGAGCTTAGTTGATAAAAGCATTAAAGTAAAGATTCTGTAAAAATTTTATAAAAATTCTTTAATTAATTTTTAATTAAAATAAAAGATTAATTTTAATAAAAAGCCTTAAGAATTATTTTAGGAATTATTTTTTCCCGTTATTACATTCACCATAATATCTACATCTTTTGCAGATTCCAGACTTACTACTATACTCTTTTGTTCTAAAACATCTTGGTTCCATTTTTTTAAACATAATTTAAAAATATTTAAATCTTTCCATTAAATCTTTCCATTAAATCTTTCCAATATGATGAATCTCCAAAATATTGTCAAAATATTACTAAATAAATCACTAACAGCAAAATAATTCTTTTGGTATCTCTCCCTCTTTAAGCTCACCAAAAGGATTTCCATACTTTCTAATGTTCTCAATCATAGTTCTATTACTCTTAGTAGTTAACTTTTCTTTAACCTTTGCTCTAAATTTTTTAAATTCCTCTTTCATATCAATACCAAGAGGACAATCAATATTACATCTGCCACATAAAGTGCAATAATAAAAGGTTTTATCAATAATGTCTTTTTTAGCCAAAACAGCCCTTCCCCTTGCTCCAAACCTTTCATCTAATAATAAGTTATAGACTTCACAGCTCTTTCTGCACATTCCACAATTTATGCATTTATCAATACCATTACTTTCCTTTTGTTCTAAAACAATGTTACTCATATTAGTTTACCTCTATTGATTAGTTCATCTTTATCATATAAACTTTTTAATTTTTTGATTTTGTCTCTAAACTCTTTATTAGTATAAGCCTTCTTTCTTATACCTATTCCATGTTCTCCTGTAATCTCGCCATTTAACTTAAATACTTTTTCATATAAGTTTTCTAGTCTTTTATCATCAGTAAAACATGGATGTATTATTCCTGCCATTATATGACCAAAAGCTGGAATATCTCTTTCCTCAAGCCATGTTAAAAATTCATACATCTTGTCTAATGGAATCTTTGGGTCTTCAATTAAAGGATAACCTGCTCTTGCAATCTCAGGATACCATCCATTTCTTTTTTCCAGTAATTCAAGATTTTCATTAACATCGCTGTCTCTTTCAATAAGCAAATGATTTTTATATCTCATTCCCACTAATCTTGAGGCTCTTTTATTAATAAACTCAGCAGCATTAATATTTTCTAAACTTCTTACTCTTAATATCAAGTCCTTAAGGTCATCAAATTCAAAAATTTCAACTTTAACAGCCTTGGGCTTATCTGTTATCTTCAATTTAGCACTTATAATTATCCCAGTAACTCCTTCCTTACCTAAAACATCCTTCAAATCAGCTTTTCTAGTTCTTCCTTCACCATCCAACAAATAAACTTCCTTAACCCAATTTTCTGTTCTTCCATATTTAACAGCTTTAGTCCCAACAGCATTACAAGCAATCATACCCCCTATAGTACATGCCTTACTACTAGACGGAATTACTGGAAAGAGCTTATTACCTAATTTTTTGTTTAGATCATCTAATACAACCCCGGGTTCAACAATAACATAATCATTTCCTATTTCTAATATTCTATTCATCCTGCTCATGTCTAAAACAATAGAATTCTCTGGAACAGCTCCTCCAACCAAACCAGTTCCTCCACCCCTTATAGTTAAACTCATATTACTTCTTCTTATAAAAAGAAGCAAATGATGTATTTCTTTAACATTATCGGGCCTAATAACCATAACAGCCTTTCCTTCAATCTGTGAAGCATCACTTTCATATACTATCTTAGAGGCCTCTTCATCACTAACAAACTCTTCTCCAATATTTCTTTTAACCCAATCTATCATACTAACACATCTCCAAATTCAACTACCTTTATTTTTCCACTATTATCTTTAAAATGTTGATAACACATAGGACAACAAGTTATTAATTTTTCAGTTTTAACCTTTTTTAAAACATCCTTAGCAACATCATTAGCCAAGTTAGGCAAATTATTTTTAAAGCCACCCCCAGCACCACAACAAACACTTCTTTCTCGATTTTCATCAAATTCCTTAACATCTATTCCTAAATTCTTTAAAACCCCCCTTGGCTCTTCATAAATTTTACCGTGTCTTCCAAGATGACAACTATCATGATATGTTATCTCTTCAGTCATAATCTCTTCATTAATCTTACTTTCATTAATCTCTTCATTAGGATTATTACTTTTAATTTTATTATTATCTCTAATTTTATCAATATTCTTTAAAACAACCTGAGAGATATGTTCTGCCTCTAATCCATATTCCTTCTTAAATATATTACAACAAGCAGGACAATTGGTTATTATTCTTCTAACACCATATTTTTTAAACTTCTCTAAATTTTTTCTTTTAAGTTCTTCAAAATCTTCTTTATAACCTGCATTAAGCACAGGGCTTCCGCAACATAATTCCTCATTCTTTAACATAATAAAATCAACACCAATTCTTTCAAGAATTCTTTTATACTGTTCCTCTTTATCCTTTAGTACATATTTTGTCATACAACCAGGATAATACAAAGTATTCCTATTTGTTAACTTTTCTAAAAACTTGAACATTTTTGTTAATTTCTCCCAATTTTTCCAAATAAGTCTTAAAATATGTGTGGAACATAGTTTAGAAAGATATATAAATATATTTCTATCCTACTTTTAGAAAATACTCTTTTAAATTTAGGGTTTAAAATAAAAATTTAAAATAAGGGGGATTTAATATGAAAGAAAGTATAAAAGAAGAGCATAAAGAACATACAAAAGATAAAGAGCATAGAGCAGAAGATATCAAACATATGATCCATAAAGATATTAATAAAGAAAGGTTTTCAAAAAAAATAAGCGTGTGGAAAATATTAACCTTTGTTCTTGTTGTTTTACTTGTTGCGTCTATAATAACAAGAGGATTTAACTTCTCAGGAACAGGCACCGTAGTATCAAAAGAACAGGCAAAAAAAACAGCAGAAGATTTCATCAAAGAAAATTTAATACAACCCGGCGTTACAATAACAGTAAATGATGTAAAAGAAGAAAACGGACTTTATAGTTTAGCTATAACAGTAACAGCCCAAGGACAAACTCAAAATATCAACTCCTATATAACAAGAGATGGTCAGGTATTCTTTCCTCAAGGAATTAGCATAGAAGAGTTTGGAGCAACAAATCCATCTACAGATGATCCAAATGCTAATACTCAGCCACAAAATGTTCCAAAAACAGAAAAACCTATAGTAGAATTATATGTTATGGCTTTCTGTCCTTATGGAATGCAGGCTGAAAATGTAATGTCTCCTGTAATTGATTTATTAGGAGATAAAGCAGACATTCAAATACATTTCATAGCCAGTGTAACAGGAACAACACCAGATTCTATACAATCATTACATGGCCCAGTAGAGGCTGAAGAGGATTTAAGACAAGTATGTATAATGGAATACTATGATCAAGAAACAGTATGGAACTATATAGATTCAATAAACAGTGATTGTTCATCAAAATATAGAGATGCTTCATATGAAGATTGCTGGAAGGGTGTAGCAGAAGATTCTGGAATAGATGTTGCTCAAATAGAGGAATGTTCAACTAGTGAAGAAGGTGTTAATCTAATGAAAGCAGATGATGAACTTGCATCAGAAAATGGCGTAAGTGGTTCACCAACAATGTTCATTAATGGTGTAACATATAGTGGAGCAAGGACATCAGAAGCATACAAGCAAGCAATATGTAGTGCATTTACAACACCACCTTCAGAATGTGAACAAGTATTAAACAATGCAGCAGCAACAGCAGCAGGTAATTGTGGAGTTTAAAACTTAGTTACTTTCTTTTTTTATTTAAAAACATTTAAAAAACCATTCTTCTGTTTAATTTTATGCGATACAAAAGACAATCCTTGTTATTGGGAGAAAAGGCTCAATCCTTATTGTTAAAGAAAACAATAACTATAATTGGCTTAGGTGCTCTAGGTACCAATACCTCAAACCTTTTAGCAAGAGCTGGTTTAAACTTAATATTAATAGATCATGACAAAGTTGATCTAACAAATTTACATAGGCAGTCTTTATATGATGAATTAGATATAAACAAATCAAAAGTAATAGCCTCTAAAGAACATTTAGAAAAAATAAATTCCTCGATTAAGATAAAAACCTATAACGAAGTATTAACAAAAAATAATATTTCAATAATTAAATCAGACCTTATAATAGATTGTACAGACAATTTAGAAACAAGGTTCTTGATAAATTCTTATTGCTATAATAAAATTCCATGGATCCATACAGCTGCAATAAAAACCACAGGAATATTATTTAATGTAATGCCTAATAGCCCTTGTTTTGAATGTATCTATCAGAATATATCCTCCTTTGAGAAGTGTGAAGACGTTGGAATATTAAATACAATAGTTTCTTTAATCTCATCAATAGCTGCAACCCAAGCTATAAAAATCCTTCTAAACAAAGATTATGAAACATCTCTATTAAGATTTAATATTTGGAATAATTCCTTAGAAAAGATAAAAGTGAACAAATCCTGTAATCTATGTATGGGTAAATTAAAAGGTAAAGAAGAAAATAAGTCTAAAGATAACAAATTTATAATAAAACTATGCAAAACAAAGGCAAGTTACTCTGTAAAATTAAATAAAAAACTTGATCTAGAAAAGATAAGTAAAAAATACAAAACAATTGTAAAAACTCCTATATTATTGATAATAAAAATAGGCCATTATGAAATAATAATCCATGAATATGGTGAAATAATATTTAAAGATCTAAAAGATGAAAACAAAATTAAAAAAATAGCACAGGAGCTCTATAGTACAGATACAACATGAAAAAATGCAACATGAAAGCACTATCTCTTCTTAGTTCAGGTATTGATTCACCAGTTTCTTCTTATCTAATGAAGAAACAAAATATTGAGATTATAGCAATACATTTTGATAATCAGCCATTAACATCTGGTGTTAATGTAGAAAAGGTAAAAAAACTCTGTAATAAATTAGGAATAAAAAAACTATATATAATAAGTCATGGAAAAAACCAAATTGCTTTGATGAAATCAAATGTAACAAGATATAGATGTATCTTATGCAGAAGGCTTATGTTTAGGATTGCTGAAGAAATAGCTAAAAAGGAAAAATGCTCTTTCTTAGTAAGTGGAGAGAATTTAGGACAAGTCGCAAGTCAGACACTTTCTAATTTAACAAATTGTGATAAGTCTATAAAAACAAAAATCATAAGACCTTTATTAAGTTATGATAAAGAAGAAATAATAAAGATAGCAAAAAAAATAGGAACTTATGATATCTCAATAGAGTCTGAACTTTGTTGTAATGCTGTTCCAAAATATCCTAAAACAAGGTCCAATATTAAAGATATTGAAAGAGAGGAAAGTAAACTAGACATTAAAAGAATAATTGATTATTCTGTTAAGAATTGTAAGATAGTTACTGTATAATAGAAATATATATAAACAATAAAAACATTATCCATTATTAGAATGGTCTCGAATAAAATATTGCATAAATTTTTTTCTAGTAAGTGTAAGACCATTATGCACTTTAATTAGTCATAACTTTCTATTCTTAAAAAATTATGGTGATTTAAGATGATTAATATGATTCCAGCCCAAAATGCAAGATGCTTTGTATGTCAGGAAGCAATATTCAATCCTATATGCCCATCTTGCCTAAAAAAAGAGGTAATGATTTGGTTAGAAAGAACTAATCCTTCTCTTATCAAAGAGATGGAAGAAGCTCTATCATCTTTTAAAGAATCAAAACAAAATGATGTTTCCTGTATTCTATGTAAGAAAGATACAGATACATGCCCTTACTGTTTTACAGAATATGTTTATGAATTATTAAAAGACAGGCATCCAGATTTAGTAGAAAGCTTTTTAACCCTCTTTAATTATGACTTTGACCATACAGGATATAGTAAAAATATGTATTAATAATTCATAAAATGATTGAAGTCTTTATAGAAAGGGAAAATAAAACAAAACAGGTTAAAGAAAATAACCTTAAAGCAGTTCTAGATACTTTAAAGATTAATCCTGAAACAGTTTTAATTGTAAAAAATGATGAACTAGTCACTATAAATACTAAGATCAATCCAAAAGACAAAATAAAACTGTTAAGTGTTGTTTCCGGTGGTTAATATGTGTAAATACTGTAAAACAAATCCAATAATTACATTAACAAACTCTAATGTAAATTTATGCAAATCCTGTTTTATAAAATATTTTGAAAAAAAAATACTAAAAACAATAAAAACCAATAACTTAATAGAAAAGAATGAAAAGATTTTGATAGCCTTATCTGGGGGAAAAGACTCTTTAACTTTATTATACACATTAAACAAATTTAAAGATAGGTCTTTCTTTAAAACAGAAGCTCTATTGATTGACGAAGGCATTAAAGGATATAGAAATTATACTATTAAAGATGCTCAAACATTCTGTAAGAAAAATAACATAAAATTAACAATTGTTTCTTTTAAAAAAGAATTTAAATATAGTTTAGATGAACTCATCAAAAAAATAGATCTTAAACCATGTACAACATGTGGAGTTCTAAGAAGATACCTATTAAATAAATATTCTAAGAAACTAAAAGCAGACAAGATAGCAACAGGCCATAACTTAGATGATGAAGCTCAATCTATACTTATGAATCAATTTAAAAACAATATAGAGGTATCAGCAAGACTTGGTCCAATAACAGGAATCATAGAAGATAAAAGATTTATAAAAAGGATAAAACCCTTATACTTTTTAACAGAAAGGGAAACAGCAACATATGCTTTCCTTAAGAAATTTAATTCAAAATTTGTAGAATGCCCTTACACATCCTTATCTTATAGAAATGATATTAGAAATCTTCTTAATGACCTTGAAAATAAGTATCCTGGAACAAAGAATGCCATAGTCAATTCATTTCTTAAAACACTACCTCTATTAAAAGAAAAATACAAAACAATTAAAGATGTTTTCTCCTGCAAAAAATGTAAAGAACCCTCTTCTAAAGAATACTGCCAGGCTTGTGAGATATTAAAGAAAATAAAAAGAAGGTAATTTATCTAATCTTCTCCTCGTAATTCTTAATAGCATCTCTTAAAGCCTGCATTCCTAAAACAGAACAATGTATTTTAACAGCAGGCATCTCTCCACCTAAAAAATCAATAATATCTTTATTAGTTATTTTTTTAGCATCTTCAATAGTTTTACCTTTAGCTAATTCACATAAAGCATCAGAGGATGCTATCGCGCTCGCGCAACCAAACGTCTTGAATGTCGCTTTAACTATCTTATTATTTTTAATTTTAATATAAACTCTCATTTTATCTCCACAACGAGTATTCCCAACTTCCCCAATACCGTCAGCTTTCTTTATTTCTCCTACATTCTTAGGATGCATAAAATGCTCCATTACTTTTTTGCTATACATTTTAACTCCTTATTTTACAATATTTATTATAATCTTTATTATAATTATTATTACAATATTCACAAGTCCATCTGATTATGGAATTCTCCTCTATATCTTGCACGACTTTCCAATTTATCAAACATTATTTGACATAATTTAAGGCCTTTATACAATATCATATTTGAATTAGATGCATTCTTTATTTCTAGTACTTGTCTATTTCTGCACCCAGGCAAGACTAAATTTGAAGTCATATGAACAATAAGACCCATCCTTGCATATCTGCTTCTTCCACTAAGTTTCCCTACTATATTATCTGGCAAAATAAGCTCTTCCTTAGTTATTCCTAATATAAGTTCATCAGGTTTTATCTCAATCTTATCAGCCTTAATTAATCTAGTTACTTTCCTAAAATCATCTTTCTTCAAATCAATAGTATCTTTAGTAAATATCCTGAATTCATTCCATAATGTCAAATCAACTGAAACAGGCCCTACATTTTTAGGATCAAAAGGTATTATTTTTAAAGTGCCTTTTTTAATCTCCTCTAATATATCCTTTCTTGTTAAAATCATTTTATCACCTTACCGCCTTTTTTAAATTATACCACCATGAATTTGGATTTGTTTCTTCAACAACCTTAATTAAATCCATGGCTGACTTTGTTTTTAAAGCCTTCTTTACATTATCAATCCAGTTTTGAGCATCTCTATAACCAATTTCTAAATATTCTCTGGCTTGTACAGCACATTCTAAAAGATCAGCATCTCTAGCAACTATTCCTTCTTTGCTTGTATCATACCTATATTCCTCAAACAAACTTAATATATTTTCTCCAACCTCTTTAGGTAATTTTTCTAATTGTTCTTTAAACGCTTCTTTCTCAACTGCTTTAAAATCAATATACCTATGTCCTACCTTATGCAGATCATTTAATCTTGTTTCATTAAAATCCTAAAATAAACACATTAAAAGAACCTTCTCAACATTAACATTTTCCATTTTAGCAAGAACATATCCTATTAACATAGTTCTATAGCTGTGTTCAGCCACACTTTCAGGATCCTTTACATTTATTAACCACCAACCGCTTCTTTTTACTCTCTTTAATTCTCCAGCCTCAAAAAAGAATTCTACTATTTCATTATTTTTATTTTTCATTTTAATGGGCTTATCCTCCTTAAGTTTTGAACAACATCTTTAACATTTTTAACAACATAATCTATTTCCTTTTCAGTATTATACTTGCTTAAAGTAAATCTAATTGTACCGTGAGCAATTTCATGTTTTAATCCTATTGCTAATAAAACATGACTAGGCTCAAGACTTTGTGAACTACATGCTGAACCTGTCGAAACCTCTATACCTTTACTATCTAAATGCAATAATAAACTTTCCCCCTCTATAAAATTAAAAGCAATATTGACATTATTGCATAATCTTCTATCCCTACTTCCATTAAGCTGAGTATTCTTTATCTTTAATAATTCATTAATCAATCTGTCTCTCAATCTTGTCATTCTCTCAATATCCTCTTTTTTTATAAGTTCAGTAGCTTTAGCAAATCCAACTATTCCAGGAATATTTTCAGTTCCTGCTCTTAAATTAAATTCATGATGGCCCCCATGTATCAGGCTGTTTAATTTTATTCCTTTTTTTACATATAATGCCCCTACTCCTTTAGGACCATGAATCTTATGGGCTGAAAATGAAGCCAGACTAATATTCATTTTTTTGACATCAATCTCTTCCTTACAAAAGCTCTGAACAGCATCTGTATGAAAATAAACATTTTTCTTCTTACAAATTTCCCCAATTTTTTCTAAATCCTGAATAACTCCTATTTCATTATTAGCATGAATTATACTCACAAGTAATGTTTTATCATTAATCCCCTTCTCCAGTTCCCTTAAATCAATAAATCCATCTTTATTCACTTTAATATAATCTATACTAAATCCTTGTTTTTCCAAATACCTACAAGTCTCCAAAACAGAGGGATGTTCTATTTTGCTTGTTATAATATGATTCTTATCTTTGTTTAGGAAAGCAAGGCCTTTTATAGCTAAATTATTGCTTTCACTCCCACCTGCTGTAAATATTATCTCATCTTTACTAGCATTGATTTTTTTAGCAATGATCTCCCTATTTTTTTCCAGTGCTTTTTTAGCTTCTCTTCCTAGTTCATGCAGTGAAGAGGCATTTCCATATTTATCTAAAAAATAAGGTGCCATACTATCTAAGACTTCCTTACTTACCTTAGTTGTAGCTCCATTATCTAAATAAACGTGCATTTTAAATCCTCACAACACTCTAAATCTTTATCATATTTCTTATGAAGTTTACATATCATCTTATTTTTTCTAAACTGAGCTATTAGATTATTTATCTCATTTATAGTGCCCTCTTTTTTAGTTATATTTTTAGCAGCAGTTTTAATCTTATTCTTCATAAGAACATCAAAATCTATCTCTCTGGCTCTCTTCTTGCTTAAGTACTGTGAAACAGCAGCCTTAGTAATGCCCAATTTTTTAGATATCTGATTCTGGTTTAATCCAAGCTTTAACATGTTTATAGTTAGTTCTCTCCTTAAAGCAGGCAATAAATATTTTACTTCTATCTCTTGTGGTTGTTGCATGTTAACACCGTTAACTAACTTATATATAAAGTTTGCGCAGTATCTCCTAAGGTAAATTCTTCACTAAATGATTAATAGAAAAAAGCAAGTATGAGCTATGCTCTATACTTGCTTTATGATTCACCTAGTAAGATGGATGAAGAAACAACTAAAAAAGCTTTTCTCTTACTTGTTCAGTAAGAAATCCTCTAATTACATGCAGGCAATTATAGATGCTGCCAATAACAAAGGCTATGTAGAAAGCTACAGCAATAAAGCAGATTCTCTTCATCTGTCTATAAAAAGATTGTATGAAGAAGACATACAATCTAGTTTTATTGCCATTATGAAGAAACTAGCATCCAGATTCAGAAAAAATAAAGTAAGACTTGCTGTTGACTTCCAGGAACATGGTTTCTATGGAAGGACAAATAATTTCTATATTATTGGGACTTCATATGAAGGAAAACCATATCCAAAGGCATTCAGATTTATTACAGTAAGCATCCTTACAGGAAATAAAGATGAGAGAATACCTCTATATGCATTGCCATGGCATATAGGTCAAGATATCATGGAGAGTGTTAATGTTCTTGTTAGAGTTATTAAGCCTTGGTTAAGTAAGATTGAAGTTATACAATTTGATAGGGGGTTCTATCAAAAGATGCTTATTAAATATCTGGAGGAAAATAAGATTCCCTATCTTATCCACATAAAGAAGCAGGGTAAATATATTAAGGAGCTTATCAAGAATACAAAGGAATTCTATAAGGGTAGATATACACTTAAGGTAAACATGAACAAGTCATGTTTTATTACTGCAACAAATATTTATGTATGCAAAAATATAGAAAAGAAGGATTGGTTGTTTGTTTCCTCTCTAGACTTTAGAGATAAATATGGTGTTAGGAATATGTACAGAAACAGATGGCAGATAGAAACCAATTATGCTGTGCATAATTCTGTCAGGATTATGAGCAGAAGCACTAATTATATTGTCAGGTATTTTTACTATATTGTTGATATCTTGCTTCAGGTATTGTGGAGATTATGTTCCTGCAAAATACCATTTAGGACTTTCATGTTTTCGATGGTGATTGGTGTTGACAATATGCTGATGAGAAAACCGTGTTTGAGATTTACATAGTTCATTATGCAAAATATATTGCACAGAAAGAGCTCTATTAATTATCTTAATTTCTTTATTGATATTGGTTTATAGAGCATAGTTCTTGTAAAACTATGCTCTTCTTTAAATATCTAAATAAGATTATAAGTAGATTCTTAAATTAAATATTTGGTTGCTTTCGGAGATACTGCTAAAATAGAAAGATTTAAATATAAGACTGAATTATCATTCAGTAATACTGAACGAGTATACAGTAAGATGATAACTAAAAATCAAAGCAAAGTCTTGAAATTTCTGGCTACAGGCTCATATAGTGAAAATTATATCAATAATATAGCAAAGGAATGTGATTTGGCTGTAAGCGGTTCTAAATGGATTCTAAATAATTTAGAGAAACAAGATGTAATAAAACATGAAGACATTGGAAACATGAAATCATTTACTATTAATTTCAATGAAAAGTCTATTAATACTCTTAGTCTGGCTTATTCTTCTGAATTAGACAATAAAATGGAAAATAGATTTAGAGAGTTAGAACCTTTGAAAGAAATTGCAAAAATAGCAATGATCTTTGGCAGTTACTTAAACAAGAAAGATCCTAATGATATGGACATATTATTCGTTCTTGACAAAAAAGACTATAAAAAATTTAATGAAACATTAAATGAGATAAGGCATATTGTTCCTGTAAAGATTCATGATATTATACAAACAAAGGAAGATCTTATTCAAAATATAAAAAATAAGGACAAGATAGTTATAGAAGCCTTAAGAAATGGCACTTTGCTATGGGGCAACAAATATCTTGTGGAGGTTTTGGAAAATGCCAATAAAAGATAAGCTGGAAAAATGCTTTAAAGAGGGTGAAAAGAAAGAGAGGCATAAAGGTTTAAGGAAAATTGATGTTAATAAGGAAAAGATAAACAATCATCTGCTAAAGGCTGAGCACAACTTTAAGGCCTTAATCTATTTTAAGAAAGGCGGTTTTTCAGACTGGTCAGCATCTGCTTCTTTCTACACATTATATCATTGCATACTGGCTTTATGCGCTAAGTATGGTTATGAATCAAGAAATCAGGAATGCAGCTTTGCGCTTATAGAATCTCTGATAGACCAGAAAATAATAAAGAACATCAGCAAAGAAGACTTAAAGGAGATATTTGACAAGTCTGTTGAAGAAAACCTGGAAAATAGTGATAAAATCTTAGATATTAGGGAAAGAATGCAGTACTCAACTAAAACAGACATGGAAGACGAACAATTTAAGGCTTTACTTGAAAGAACTAAGATTTTATTTGATAAATTAAAGAGAGAAGCTGAGAGATAATACAAAAGAGTTTTAAATCAAGAAACTATTATTTAGATTATGAAATACTCAATCTGTTATCTTTTAAGAGGAGATGTTGCAAAATTCCATAAACAAAAAGTAAGAGAACTTGCCAAGAAATTTAATGAACTTTATCTTTTAGAAAATCCAATTCCTTCACATACCACATTAAAATATCCTTTTATAACTCAGAGAATAAAAGAAATTGAAGATATGCTTAAAGAATTTGTAAAGAAACAGAAGAAAGGAAAAATTGAAGTCAGAAAAGTAACTAACTTCAATAAAAAAGCTGTATGTCTTCAATTAAGCTTTTCTAAAAAAGCAAATAAAACTTTTAAAGGTTTAGTAAAAAAATTGCACAAGTTTGATTGGTTAGAATGGGGAGTTTATGATAAAACTATTGATGGTAAATTTCATTCAACATTGATTTATGGAAATACACCGGCAAATTTTAAAAGAATTTGGAAAGAAGTTTCTGATCTAAAAATAAAATTTGATTTAGAATTTAATAATATCACAATACTAAAAAAACAAAGAAAATATTGGAAAATTCATAAAGTTTATGAGATACAATAATAAGTTAATTCTTCAGATATAGAGAGATATCAAGATTTAAAGAAGGTACATAAAATGTTCAGCATCATTTAAGTCTTGATTAATTTTACGCCCTGAAATGTACCAAAATGTCCAAAGCCCTGTTACCACAATTTGATTTTTTTAATTTTGTCGTCGATTGCAGTAGAAAGTTTTATAAATAGTTCGCCGTGGGCAGGATTTGAACCTACACGTCCAGAGGACACAAGCTATCTTGGTTATTCCAGGCTTACGCTCTATAAAGATTTGCGCAATACCAAGTTATGCGACCACGGCTTAAAAGACCAAATAAAAAATAGAAAGAGTCTTTTTTAAACCTTTTTATTGTTATAATATTATAATTTTAACTGATTAACTAAATTAATTAACTTAGCAGCATGTTCTAGCTCATCTTCTCTAAATTTCATCAATAATGTAGATATATCAATATTATTCACTTCTTTAGAATATCCCAAATAAAGTTTTCCAGCCTCTCTTTCCTTTTCAATGTCTAATTCAAGCATCTGCACTATTTCATCAATATTATCTTCCTTAACAAAGTTTGTTATTTTATCTCTGCTTTTAAATCTAGAGTCATCAAAACCCGAATCAATTTCCTGTAACCTTTCAATGCATTCCTCTTTATGGTCTATTTCAGCTTCCCTCAAATTCATTAAAAGCTTTTTCACAACAAGATTTTTTATCTTATTTATCTGATCAGTATATCTTCTTTCTGCCTCAAATTCCTGTTTAAGCACCTTTTTTAAAATATCTTCAACCATTTTTACCCCCGGTTTCACTAAAATGAACACAAAAATAATTATCTGAATTCCTATTTTTTTCATATATTTTTTTGATATAAAAAGCTTTCCCTAACCCCCCTTCTAGCATTAATCTAAAATCCTCGAAATATTCATTAGGCGCACAGCTCTTGCAAAAGACTCCTGAAAACTTTATTGTTAAAGGCTTACTTTTTAGAAGTTCAGCAACTATCTCGGGTTTTCTATGTACATTAAATTCTTCAATTATTTTATTTATTAAATTTATTTTCATAGAAAAGAGCCATTACTCTTATGTTATAAGCTTTTCTCTTCTTATTTTTTTAAAAATAAAGATTTATCCTATGACTTTATAAATTTAATATTCTAACCTTATTATATGAACCAAATTCAAAAAATATATGGTATTCTTTACAAAGAATTTAAAAGTCAGGGATGGTGGCCAGTAATATCAAAAGATGGAAAAAATCATCAATTTGAAATAAGCATAGGGGCCATTTTGACACAAAATACCTCTTGGAGTAATGTAGAAAAAGTAATCAAAATACTGGATGAAAAAAACTTATTAAATAAAAATTCTTTTAAAAAAATAGATACAGAAGAGCTTGCTTTATTAATTAGAAGCTCGGGTTATTACAACCAAAAAGCAAAGAAGATTAAGGCCTTTATTGAATTTCTAGATTCTAATAAAGAAATAAGTAGAATAAATCTCCTAAAGGTTTATGGTCTAGGAAAAGAAACAGTTGACTCAATATTACTTTATTCATACAATCAACCAGTATTTGTAATTGATGCATATACAAAAAGAGTATTCTCAAGGCTTAAACTATGTAATAAAGACATAGATTATGACAAACTTCAGTTTTTATTTGAAAGCAATCTAGACAAAAATATAGAGGTCTATAAAGAATATCATGCCTTAATAGTTAATCTAGGAAAAAATTACTGTAAGACAAAGCCATTATGTGAAAAGTGCTGTTTAAGAAAAATATGCCCCAAAGACATATCCTAAAGATTCTTGATTCTTCTTTCTCTTGGAACATAATTCAATATTTTATTATCTTTTAAAAATCCAGTTCCATAAAAATCATCTTTATTCTTTATTAATACAAAACCCTTAAGATCATCCATATTCTTAATACTATCTAAAGTAACATCAAAGCCACGAATCCAATCTTTAATTTGTTCATCATTTAACTCAATAAATTTTTTTGCTTTATCTCCAACAAGCTGAGAACCCTCTATGCTTAGCCTTATTCCTTTAGATATGTTTGCAAAATATAAACCAATAGCATTTATTCTTAAATCATCTGTCTTCAAGTTCTTAAGATAATTAGAAATTAAAAATAATTTTCCCTCATTATTCTTTAAGAAGACATAATCAAGATATAGTTTAGACGTTTTGTATTGTTCCTCAATCTCGTTCAATAATTGCTTTTTCTCCTTAGAATTCAATATCTTTATGTTTTGCATAAAAATAATAAGAAAATATGTTATTTAAATCTATTTCTTATTTTCTAATTCTTGAGGTCCAACCAAACCATCACTATCTAAGTCTGGAAGTCCTATTTTTCCATCAGGCGTGTGATAATCGCTTATGAATGCATTACTGGACTCTACTATCTTTCTGTACATATCCAACATACAAGGCCATTTCCTTACATCCTCAGCCTTAAAATAAGCATCTATAGCTCTAAGTCCTATTTCTTGATCTTTTATATCAAATTCTGTTCTTACTATAGGTGCATTACTTACAGAACTTTCTAGTTTGTTAATAGCACCCCTAACACCCATAAAAGAACCTAAAGTAATAAGAATAGATGTTCCAAATATTAAATAATTTTTTCCTTTCATTTTAAATGTTTAAAATTTTATTGAAATTAATCTCTAGAACCTTTAATAATTGTTTTTAAGCTATCCATACTTTTTAATGCAGACCTTATACCTTTTGAGCTAGGTGTTGGACCACCATCAGTATCTTTAGCTAGGTTAATATCTAATGTATTAAGATTTCTTTCAACTTTTCCTAAAATTTCTAGAGCCTCGCTATCTCTACTAACACTATGCAAATATCCTGCTGAATCTATCCCAGCATAAGCTGATTGAACACCACTATTTACAAATCTTTGATTATTTTTATATGAATTTATTCCACTCAGAGTTGCTAAACCAAGAACAACAGGTATACCAACCCATAATAAAATCTTATTTCTTATTGTTCTTCTCTGATCTGAATAAGCTCTTTCTCTTAATTCAGGAGCAAAATCATAATTTGTATAATCCATCTTAACCTCATATTTGATATCTTAATTATATTAATTTTTATATTTTTTCATCAAGTTTTTTCTTTTTTATCTCTTTAGCCTCTTTTTCTAGATCAATTCCTAAATCTTTTAATGCTTTAACATGAGCCTGTATTAATTGCTCAGTTATCTGTATAATCTTTATAAGCTCTTGTCTCTCTTTTGCTAAAGTTGCAATAGAACCTTTATGAAATCCTATTTGTTCATCTTTTGACATTTTTTTGTCCCCCTTTAATATATATACTTAATGTTATTACTTATTAGTAATTAAGTATTTATAAAGCTTTCGGTTTTTTAATCCTAATTATAAAAAAGTATTTAAAACAAGAAAAAAATAAAAGATTATGGAAGATCTAGTAAGGAAGTATATTTTAAAAAATGCATTAGATTATGGAAAGGCTGATTCTAAGGCTGTTATAGGCAAAATTCTAAATGAAAAACCAGAGTTAAAGAACAATATCAAAGATCTTATTAAAAAAATTAATTCTGAAATAGAAAAAGTAAATAAGCTAAGCAAAGAGGAAATCGAAAAAGAAATACAAAAATTTCATTTTAAGGAAAAGAAAATAGAAGAGAGAAAACTTCCAGAGCTTCCAAATGTAAACGATAAATCTAGAAGTGTTATAATGAGGCTAGCTCCATATCCTTCAGGTCCTCTTCATCTGGGAAATTCCAAACCTTATATAATTAATGATGAATACGTAAAAAAGTATAAAGGTAAATTGCTTCTTGTTATAGATGATACAATAGGGAGTGAAGAAAAAACAATAAGCAAAGATGCTTACAAATTAATTCCAGATGGCTTGAAATGGTTAAACATTGATTTTGATAAAAATATTTATTATAAATCTGACAGATTAGAAATTTATTACAAATATGCAGAAGAGCTTATTAAAGAAGATAGAGCATATGTCTGTAGTTGTAGTTCTGAAAAGATAAGAGAGAATAGAGCAAAAGGCGTAGAATGTAGATGTAGAAACCAAAGCATTGAAAGAAATCTAGGATTATGGAAATCAATGTTTAAGGCTAAGGAAGGATCTTATGTTTTAAGAATAAAAACAGATATGCAAGATAGAAATCCTGCCTTCAGAGATAGAGTTTTGTTTAGAATTTCTGAAAGATCACATCCAAGAGTAAAGAAAAAATATAAAGTATGGCCTATGCTTGAAATTTCCTGGGCAATAGATGATCATTTGCTTGGAATTACCCACATCATAAGAGGTAAAGAGCTTATGATTGAAAGTGAAATGGAACAATATATATGGGATATCTTTGGATGGGAACATCCTATTTTAATTCATACAGGTTTATTACAAATTGAAGGCATCAAGCTTAGTAAAAGTAAATCAAAAAAGGAAGTTGAGTCAGGAGCATTTACAGGATGGGATGATCCAAGAACATATAGTTTACAATCTTTAAAGAGGAGAGGTATTCAACCTCAAGCTATTAGAAACTTCATCTTGGGCTTTGGCTTAAATCAGAACGAGATTACTGTTCCAATAGATGTCTTATATGAAGAAAACAAGAAGATAATAGATAAGGATTCAGAAAGATACTTTGTTATCTTTAATCCTAAAAAAATAAAGATAAAAAATGCTCCAAGTCTTAAGGCAGAAATACCAAAACATCCTGATTTTCCTGAAAAGGGTAATAGAATCTTAAAGACAAGTGATGAATTTTATATACAAGATGAATTAGAAAAAAATAAGCTTTACAGATTTATCCATTTATTTAATTTTAAAAATAATGAATTTATAAATGTAGAATATAATAAAGAAGCTAAATTAATCCACTGGCTTCCTGTTTCAAAAGACCTAGTTAAGGTAAAGGTTGTAATGGATACAGGAGATATTCTAGAAGGATTAGGTGAAAGCTCTTTAAAGAATTTAAGCTTAAATAAAACAGTTCAGTTTGAAAGAAACTTCTTTGTGTGTTTAAACAAAAAAGGCAAGGTTTTAGAATTCACTTACACCCATAAATAAAACATTATGAGGATTTCTTTTCCATAGCAAGAATTAATCCAACTAAAGAAACTGATGTAACAAAAAGAGATACAAAGCCTTTTGTTGCACAGCTTTTATTTTCATCAACTATTTTTCTAATATTCTCATTTTCAATTACATAATTACCAATAATATCATCTTCTAGATTTCTTCTATAATATTCTATAACTTCAGGATGTTTTTTCATATTCTCATAAATAGACTGATAACTAGACATAGCAAGTGAAAATGTAAAACAGCTTATAAAAATTAATGTATTCCTAATTTTATTTAATGAATACATTTTAATTTATACCCTCTAAAAATTATATTTTACTAAAACTAAAAATTACTTTGTTTTTTCTTTATCAATCTTAAATGTAGAAGCCAAATCAATTAAATATTTTCCCTCTTCCAATCTATATACTAGAGGCTTTCCTTTAAACATATCAACTAGACTTATTTCATACTGTCCAGGTTTTAGTACTCGAATAGATTCTAGATCTAATATAACGGGCTTGTCTTTAACATTTTCTCCAATTAGCTCATAAACATCAGTTTCTATCTGTTTCTTTTCTTCTTGAGTTAAATTAACAGTAAAATTTTTGGCTTTTTCAACATCACTATGTCTAATAAAGAAGAAGAATCTTGATCCACACTTGTTGCATCCAGTAAGTACGTCTTTGCTTCCATCGTCATACATAGTTCCACATTTAACACATTGGTGCATTTTAATAGCTTAGTATGGAATAGTATAAAAAGGTTTTGAAAAATCCTTTTCCTTTTAAATCGACTAATAACTTATATTATAAATTAAATAAAAATTATAAAAAACCGCATTAATTTTTCATCTACAAGATGTATGAAATTTACTCAATTACATTGAGAGTTCCCCAATGGCCATTTGCTCTATACCCTTGTTTATTACAATATTATTCAAACGAGCCAGCTTTATCAGCCACAAATTCCAATACAACCTCCTGATTTAAAGGTGTTTCAGCATAAACATTAAATTCATCGATTTTAAAGTCATGGGTGCCTTTTATATTTGTTATTTTTATTCTTACTAAATCTCCCTTATTAACCGTAATCTCTTTTTGTGAAAACTGTGGGTAATACTTTTCATCTATAATCTCAGTAAAGGACTCTATCTTAAACTCCTTTACATTATCTGTTCTAGTATCTGTTGTTTTTGCAACATTTCCTGTTGCAGAAGGAGAATCAAATATTCCTATAATCCCAAATACAACAACCACTAATACTATCACCCCTAAAAGACTTATGATTAATTTCTTATTCATTTTTTATCTCCTATTTTTTTTTTTATATGACACCATCAACTCTTTTTAAATTTTATTAAAGATAGTTCCTAAGAAACCCCGGTTTTTTGCTTTTAAAAATATAAAAAGTTAAAATTATTAAAATTTATCTCTTCTTCTTCAAATCTTTAGTTAAAAGCTCTATTTTATTAGGGTCTTTCTTAATCTCTTTAACAATAGAAGCAGGTCCAATAATAGTCAATCCTGTCTTGCTTCCCAATAACATTTTAGCAATTCCATGCTTTAATTTTTCAAGAAACATCAAGTTCTTTTTAGAATCTATACTGCATATTTCAATGCCTTTAAAACTGCCACTAATCTGCTCCATTGTTCTCTGAATTAATTTAGCTTCTTCCTCGCTAGAAAGTCTTCCCTCAACTAAGATTATTTTCTCTTCCTTAACTATCTTAAGTAATTTTTTTATCTTAGCCTCAGAATCTAGATTATGTATTTCATATGCTGGAATGTATTGTAATGTTAACATATTATTTCACCATATTTTATATTTATTTAACTATTTTACTAGTTCAAACAACTCCTGATAAAATTCTTCCATATTTTGGCCAGTTGCAGCTGAAATGCCCACAACCTTATATTGAGGGAAAGCAGATTCAATTCTTTTTACATTAGATTTTTTTAAATCAACCTTATTCCCAATAATCAATACAGGAATCTTTCTAGCTGCCAAATTTCCAATTATAGTTATATTAACCTGTGAGTATGGATTTTCACAAGAATCTAAAACTACTAAAACACAGTCTACATTTTCAAGCCATTTTATTGATTCTATTACACCTTGTGTAGCTTCTTTTGCTCTTTCCTTAGCCTCTTTTTCACTCATCTTGAACTTTAAGAAATCTTCATAATCTACTTTAGTAGCAATTCCAGGAGTATCAATCAAATTAAAATCTAATTCCTTATTTTTTGACTTAATCCTTACTTTTTCCTTAACTTGAATCTCTCTGGTTTCATGAGGTATTGCAGAAACAGTTCCCATTTCTTCACCAACCCAATCCTTACATAATCTATTAGCCAGAGATGTTTTTCCAGAATTAACAGGACCATAAAAACCTAATCTAATTAGTTTTTTTCTAGCAAATAGCTTGGCAAAAATACTGCTTATAAAACCTCTTATTTTTATAATCATATCTATCTTTTTAAAAATTAATAATATATAAGTATTTCGATATTTTGCTTAATACTTCCTAAAAATTCAAAAGATAAAGTATTTAAACAACTCTAGTTCTTAATTAAAATATGCATGGATTGAATAAAATATCAGAATATGAATATGAATTACCTAAAACAGGTAATATGAAGGTTCCTGGCATAATATTTATGTCAGAGAAACTGTTGAAAGCTTTAGAAGAATCTGCAATAAAGCAGTTAGCAAATGTGGCAACACTTAATGGAATCCAAAAAAGTGCATTAGGTATGAGTGATATGCACTGGGGTTTGAAGGTTTAGTTAAATCTAATCTTCCTCCAGATGGATTTCCTATTGGTGGTGTAGCTGCATTTGATATGGATGAAGGAATAATTTCGCCGGGTGGTGTAGGATAGAACAAAAGTCAAAAGTTCCCTAAGACGATATAAACTGCTCGGTAAGGATGCTTTCTACAGATCTTAAAGTTAGTGATCTATTAAAAAAAAGAACAGATGTAATTAATGAAGTTTATAAGAATGTTCCTTCAGGTGTCGGAGAAGGTGGAAAAATAAAAGTAAGCAAAGATGTTCTAAAAGATGTTCTAAAAAATGGAATCAATTGGGCAGTAAAAGAGGGATATGGAAAAAAAGATGATGCATTAAGAACAGAAGAAAACGGATGTATGAAATCAGCAGATCCTTCAAAGGTTTCAGATAAGGCTTTACAGAGAGGAATGCCTCAACTAGGAAGTTTAGGAGCAGGAAACCATTTTATGGAAATACAAAAAGTAGACAAAATTTATGATAAAGAAATAGCAAAAAAATTTGGAATTTATGATGAAGAACAGATTACTTTAATGGTTCATTGTGGGTCTAGAGGATTAGGACATCAAGTTGCTTCTGATTATATAAAATTAATGGAAGATAAATATGGTTTCTCTAATTTACCAGATAGAGAGCTTATCAATGCTCCTATTAATTCTGAGCTAGGACAAGACTATTACAAAGCAATGTCTTCAGCAGCTAATTTTGCCTTTGCTAATAAGCAGATGATTACTCACTGGATAAGAGAATCCTTTAACAAAATATTTGGAAATGTAAAGATAGATGTAATATTTGACCTATGTCACAATATTGCAAAATTTGAGAAACACAATATAGATGGAAAAATAAAACAAGTATGTATACATAGAAAGGGTGCAGCTCGTTCATTTGGACCTGGAAGAGAAGAGATTCCTGAAATTTATAGATCTGTAGGACAACCAGTTATTATTCCTGGATCTATGGGAACAGCATCTTATTTGTTAGTTGGAACAAAAAAAGCAGAAGAAATAAGCTTCGGAAGTACGTGTTTTAGTGAAGATACAAAAATTTTAACTGATAAAGGGATCTTAAATATAAAAGATATTTATACTCAATTTAATGATGGAGAGCAATTTTTAGCTCTTTCTATTAATGAAGATACTTTGAAGTTGGAGTGGAAACCTATTTTAAATTCTATGAAAAGAAAAGCTAATTTAATTGAAGTTGCAATTTCACAGACCAATAGATCTAATCAATCAAAACTAAAAACAACACCAAATCACAGATTTATTACAATTGATAATTTTAAACTGATTAAAGAAGAAATTAATGATATCATTAAAAAAGAGAAGTCTTTATGTTTAATAGATAATATACCAGACCTATTTACATCTGAAGTAAAACCAGAATTAGCTTATTTAGTAGGAGCTTTGGTATCTGATGGATCTTTTTATTGTAATAAAAGACATGGAAGAGTTACATTTATTCAAAAAAAGATACCTGAAAAAATAGATTTTATTAATCATGTTCAAATGTGTTTCTTTAATATTTTTGATGTCCCATTAAGAGAATATAGAGAGAGAAGCGGTGGTGGTAATATAAGGGGAAAACAAATATTTGGTTCTGCAACTGATTACATCTGCTGCCAAAAAATGCCCGCCACAGTTATTTTAAATATTTATAATAATCTTTCCACATGGGTTATGTCTTTAAATGAAGAGGCAATATGTAATTATCTAGCAGGATTAATTGATGGTGATGGTACATGGAATCAAAAAAGAAGCGTATTACAGATTTATACTGGTGATGAAAATGTTGTTGGTGCAACATTATTAGCTTGTTTAAAGTTGAATATATTACCTTATATTTCTAAACAAAGAAAAAACTGTTTTGTTATCCAATTATCTGAAAATGAGGATTTAATTTTAAGATATAGTAAAAGAATCAAAGGACAAGCAAAAAAGAGGAAATACGGTCAAAAATTATTTTCAGCTAAACAATTATTTAATAATCTTAATGTTAGGTGGCCTTACAAACATAAATCTTTAAGAAATAATTTAATGAGTTTTGAACAAATTAAGGCCCACTTGCATAAATACCCTGAATTTAACGATGATTTGTATAAATTAATAAAATCTCCTATAAGGATGCAGAGAGTAAAAAAATTAAGAGAGATCGGATTTTCAGATGTTTATAATATTGAAGTAAAAGATAATCATAATTATGTTGTTTTAAGTGAAACATTTATGCCTATTTTAGTTAAAAATTGCCATGGAGCAGGAAGATTAATGTCAAGAAATGCTGCTTTAAGAGAATTTAGAGGTGAAAAAGTTAAGAGTGATTTAATGAAAAAGAATATTGAAATTAAAGCAGGTGGCTGGAAATCAATTGCAGAAGAAGCACCAGAGGTCTATAAAGATATAGATGAAGTTGTAAATGTAAGCCATAAAGTAGGCATAGGAAATCTTGTTTGTCGTGTAATACCCCTAGGTGTTATGAAAGGATGATCTAAGAAATAATCTTAATTTCCCCTTTCCTTTAATTCTTTAAAATTCCTTTAATTCTTAAGATTATTTAGATTATTTTAGTTAGTTAAGAAGGAGGAGTAAAATGCTCATAATGTTCTCTTACTTCATCTGGAGACAAAATCTTCTTATATAAAGCAATAGAGTCTAATGTTCCTTGTAAAAAAACCGTCTTACGAGAATCACTACCTATAAAAATACCAACAGCACTCTTTGCTATACCAGGTGCACAACCCGCTCCATCCCCGGCTCTTTCACCATCTATATAAAGGTAGCCTATATTGTTATTTCCATCAAATGTTCCAACAACATGATACCACCTCTCAAATTCAACCTCACTATTACTATATACATATGCATAACAATAAGGAGGAGTTGTTGTGGTTCTAACCTTAAGTAAAAATTTACGAGTGCCTTCATCATAATAAAAACCATAATCAAATCTAGTGGCGTCTTCTTTAACAAATATGGGTCTTTCCATTGGAGGATAAGGATCACCAAGCTTAACCAAGAATTCTACTGTTAATACATCATTGTTTAAACTAGGGCTATGACCCATTTCTATAAAATCACCATTGGCAGCTATAAACTTAGCAGATTGCCCAATACCCACATTAGGTACTAATTCAAGATTACTATGGTCTAACATAGATACACCATAATCACTATTAACATTGAAACCATTATTAGGATCATCAAAATCAAGACCAAAAATCATTTCCGGATCACCAAGGTCTATATAATCTGTTCTATCAACCCCCTCTTCTATATTAGCAGAAGAGCTTCCACTTATGCTATGTATCAATCCCTGATCTGAAGAATAACTTAAAACTATTTCAGAAGATGCCTTTTTATAAAATTTTTGATTCATCTGTGTACATTTTACTTCATTCTGTGAATTTTGATTTAAATCTCTTATATCGCCCTGATTATTTACTACAACATAACCATTATAAGAGCTACAGCTTTGTCCATTGACTAAAATATCTGTAACAGTTGCAGGATTTTTAGAGCTTATAGTATAAATAACAGCATCATCATAAGCCTTAACATCATTACATATGAAAGGAGCATTTATAATACATTGATTAGGTGTTTTAGGTTCAAATACCCCAATATAAAACAAGCTTGATAATGCAAATAAAATAATAAGCACAGCCCAACCATATGTAAGTATATATTCCATACCAGTCTGAGCCCTTTTAACCAAAAATTTTATTTTATAATTAAACAGAATACCTCTATGAGGTTTAGGAGGATTATGTAAATGCTTATGTATATGTTTAGGAAGCTTTAAAGATTTAGCTCTAGCTCTCTTCAATCTCTTTAACCTCTTTTTCATATAAACTTAATAAGCATTCATAATATTTAAATCTTATCCTATTTGACTTAACTAATTAAAGAACCCTTAAAAAACATCTTAAAGAATTTACATATGTTCTATTCACATATCACATATCGTCATTTACAGATCAACAACAACCTGAACATATTCAGGATTTATATCCATATCATTATAGGTTACAGCCTTAACCTCTCCTAATAATTGATATTTTTTAATTTCATTATCCCCTGTAAAGATAGCATCTAATCTATTTTTATTTTTATCCTTAAATATCTTAATTAATTTAACCTTGTTTAATAAAAAGTGCTCTGTATCAAGTAAAAATAATAATTCCTCTAGAAAATTATAAAGCAATGATTTTTCATCTCTACCCTCTATACTTACTTTTTTCTCTATCTTGGCTTTAACTTTAGCAGTATCAACCATTATAGAAAACATAGCAAGAGCAGCATTTGAAAATTTCTCTTCTATTGTTTTACCAAAAGCCTGAAACTTAGCATCAGCTGTGTGCTCTAAAAATTTATATCTTACATCTTTTTGTCTTGAATTCTTATTTTTCATATTCTTTATTTATTTTCCTGATTTAAAAAATTATTTATTTCTAATAAAATATCTTTACTTATCTTAAAATCAAAATCAACAGGAAAACATTTTAGGTAATTATTCCATTTGTATCTTTCATCAATGAAAACAATTATTCCCTTATCTGTTTCAGATCTTATGCATCTACCAGCATTCTGAATTGTCTTTATAATGGCTGGATAAATATAGGCATAATCCCATCCTTTTTTAAATTTTATATCATAATAATCAATTAACGCCTTAATCTCAATATCGGGCTTAGTTAAAGGGATTCCAACAACCAAGACAGCCTTCAAATAGTCTCCTATTAGATCAATGCCTTCTCCAAAAGAGCCAGAGCTTACAGCCAGTATAACAGCACCATTATCTTTGTAAGACTTAAATTTCTCCAACAGTAAAGATTTATCACTTTTGCTTAAACCAGGATATTCTAAAAACGTGGTTTTCTTAATAAGTTTTTCAAGATATCTGTTTATATTGTCTCTAATATCATAACTAGGAAAGTAAACAATAATGTTTCCAGGTATATTATTAATTATAGAAGAGCATTTTAAAGCTATATTGTTATACATCTCTTCATTTCTTAACGTAAACTTAGTTGTTAAACCAGGAACAATTAGATTTAATCTATTCTTTTTAGGGAAAGGATTGTTATACTGAAATAAATTTACATTCTCAAATCCTAATAAGTCTTTATACATCTCTAAAGGTGTTAAAGTGCCTGACATAGCAACAGTAATGTAACTATTATTTATTATTTCCTTAGTCAAGAATGAAGGATCCAAGCATTTATAATATAAAATAAAATTTATTTTATTTCTTATAAATTCTCTCTTCAATATTCTAACAAAACCCTCATTAGGACCTTTCCAAGAAAGCATAAAATTAGATAATGAATTTAAATAACTGTATTTTTTATCCTCTAAAACAACATTAGACTTAAGTTTTAAATCAAGCAAAATCTCACTATAATTTTCTATGTCAAAATCTTTTTTGTCAATTAATATTTCATTATTATCCAAAGGTATTTTTTTGCTTAACCTTAGTAATATATTTTTAATCTCCTCAACGCTTTTATGATCTATTTTAAATTCCTTAGCTTCTTTTATCGCCAAATCTAAAGCATAAGTTGAAACATAATCACTTAATAATTCTCTACATTTTTCAGGCAAGTTATGAGCTTCATCAAATATTAATATAGAATCTTCCATCTCTTTATTAATTCTCTTAAAAAATGTCTCTCTCACTCTTAAGGAAAGCAAATGATTGTAATCACCTATAATCACATTAGCCTTTCTAGCTAATTCAGAAGCAATCTCAAAAGGACAGAACTTTTCTTGTTTAGCCAAAACAATCATATCTTCAACATTTAATATCTTATTTTCAAGTTCCCTCAAAAAAGCCTTTAATCTCACCTTCTCTTTCTTTAAATTAATATAAAATTCACAAGTATTCTTTTCTTTAACATCCTTACAGTATTCATAAAACTGCTGATTAGACAGACTAAGTACATTATCAACAGAGCACATATGCCTTTTACCGATAAAGTCAACAACATTTATCTTTAAATTAAATTTGTCTTTTATCTGGTTTAATGTTTCAATAACAATCTTATGCTGAGTATGCCTTGGTGTTAGAAAAAACACAGTTAGTTTTTTATCAATAACTTTGTTTAGGGTAGTAGACAATATTGCTGCAGTCTTCCCAACGCCTGTAGGAACATGAGCTATAACATCTTTCTTTTCTTCAATAGATTTCACTAGATCATTTATGAAAACATCCTGTGTTTTTCTTATACTGGTATATGGAAAGTAAATGTTCATATCAGATTTTTAATAATTAAGATTTATAAAATCTCTTATTACTAATTTGAACAGGTATATTATACTCTTCTATCTTTAAAGAAATCAGCTAATGCAATAAAAATCTCTTTAATATCTTTATCAAAATTACCTTTATTCAAAATAAGTTTCGCTTCTTTAATATTTTTTTCACAAACTTTATTACAGTAATCAACAGCCCCAGTCTTATAGAAAATCTCTATAATTCTATTGATATCATTAATATCCTTCTCCTTATTCAATAAATCTAGTAACTCTTTCTTATCTTTATTGTTAGAAAGCTCCAAAGCCTTAATCAAAATTAAAGTTGTTTTATTCTGTTTAATATCCTCTCCAAAATCATGGCCTTTGTCAGATTCCTTACTAATACTCATTAAATCATCCTTAATCTGAAAAGCCAATCCAATCAATTCAGCATACCTCAACAAAATATTCTTGTCTGTATCTTTAGCATTTCCCAATATTAAACCAATTTCAACACTTTCTCTTATTAAATTGCCTGTCTTATTTCTTATCATCTCCAAATAATCCTCTTCAGAATATTCAAAATTATTTTCCATAAAAATGTCTAAATCCTGGCCTATACAGACTGCTTGATAAACCTTATTGTAAACCTTTAATATTTTTAACTTTAGATCATCACTAAATTTGCTTTCAATTATTGCAATCTGTCCTAATGTAAAACAATAATCTCCAGTAATTATAGCAGAGCTTACCCCAAATCTTACTTTACTGCTGGAAAACAATTTTGCTTTCCCGTCTTTTTTATTATACAATTTACTATCACTAACATGTATTGTCTCCAAGTTCCTTCTTTTATCATCTTCATCCATTATATCATCATGAACTAATGTAGAATTATGAAACAATTCTAAGGAAATTGCAGCATCATAAATCTCATCTTTTTTGCCATTAACAGATTTGTAGGCAAGAACACAAAGTAAAGGTCTTATCTTCTTTCCATTCATCAAATAACTCTTAAGATTGTTATATTTGTTATTTAAGTATTTATTATTAAAATTAAGTTTGTTATCAAGAAATTTTTTTAAAGTTATATCAATTTTTTCTTTATAAGGATTAACAGCTTCTTTTAAGTTCATATTATCTACCGAATCTTCTACGCCTTCTAGAATATTCACTCAAACAAGCAACAAAATTATTTTTATTAAAATCAGGCCACATTATGTCTAAAAATATCCATTCAGCATAAGCTGCCTGAAAATTCAAGAAATTGCTTGTTCTTTTTTCTCCCCCGGTCCTTATTACCAAATCAGGCTGGCTGTTTAAATATAAATTTTTACTAAATGTCTCTTCATTTATATCCTCTAATTTTACTTTTCCATTTTTTACATCAGAAGCCAATTTCATAACAGCGTCTATAACCTCCTGTCTTCCACCATAAGCCATTGCAATATTAACAATATAATCTTTATATTTTTTACTTTTCTCCATAATCTCTTTCATCAAATTCTGTAATTCCTTGTCAAACATATGGATCCTTCCAATAAATCTGATTTTTATCTTATTTTTTTCAAACTTATTATCATTCAACAGTTTTCTAGACTCTTTCTTGAATAATTTCATCAAGTAATCAAATTCCTTTTTAGGTCTATAGAAATTTTCTAAAGAGAATGTATAAAGAGTTAATTCTCTAATTTTAAATTCTCTGCACCATTTTAACAAATTTTCTATTTTTTTAGCACCAAACTCATGTCCTTTCCAAGGCTTCATCATAAGTCTTTTACTGAACCTTCTATTACCATCGAGAATAATTCCTATATGTTTGGGTACATCGTTGTTTGTTGGTTTCATAATAACTCCCAAATTCTTTAAAAAATAATTGTTTAAAAGCCTTTCTATTTACTTTATTTAAATTGGGTTATTTAAAATCGATTGTTTTCTAGTTTAACTTACTTTAACCTTACAACCTCTAGGTTTTTAGGAGCAACAGTCTCTATCTTTTCTTGTTTGTAAATGCTGCTTGCTAGATCCAAACATTTATTGCTTTCTCCATGTACCACTATTATCTTTTTTGGTTTTGGATTTAATTTATGCACATAACTCATTAATTGGTCTCTTGTGCTATGTCCTGTAAATCCATGTATGGAATAAACATTCATCTTAACCTCTACAGTTTCTTTCTCACTAAGCCTTATTTCTTTATCTCCTTGCTCTAATCTTCTTCCTAGACTTCCAGGTCCTTGATAACAAGTTAAAACTAAACTATTTCTGTTATTAGAAGCAAGTTCCTTAAAATATTCTACTGAAGATCCTCCAACCAACATTCCAGATGTTGCTAAAATTAAACAAGGTCCTCCCTCTAAAACATCTTTCATCTCTTTTTGGCTTCCAACCTGTTTAAAAAATGGAGCTAAAAAAGGATTTTGGTCTTTATGAAATATAGACTTTTTAACCAAGTTATTAAAAAAATCAGGATAAGCTGTATGAATTGCTGTAACATCCCAAACCATCCCTTGTATATAAACAGGAATTTCTTTTATTCTTCCACTTCTTATTAATTTTTCAACAATCAACATTATTTCTTGAGATCTTCCTACTCCAAGTACAGGAGCAAGCATTTTTCCTCTGTTATTTATTGTTTCCTCTAAAATTCTTGCAAATTCATCCTCAGCTTCTTTTCTCGATAAGGGATTATCATCTTTTCCACCATAAGTGGATTCTATCATCAAAGCCTCTAGTCTTGGAAACTGAGTATTTGCAGCACTTAATAAATTAGAAACCTCATAATTTAGATCTCCACCATATACAAAATTATGCAAACCGTTTCCTATATGTAGATGAGCTAATGCACTCCCTAAAGTATGGCCTGCATTGTAAAAAGTTAATCTTACATCAGGCGTTATATCAGTTACCTCTTCATAATCTAACCATATACAGTGTTTAACCATCTCCTTAATATCTGTACTACTATAAATAGGCTTTTTATTCTCTTTCTGCATAACATTAATATAATCTAAAGTCAATAAAGCAACAATATCTCTTGTTGGTTCTGTACAATAAACAGGTCCTTTATAACCCATCTTATACAAATAAGGTAATAATCCGCAATGATCTAAATGACTATGTGTTATAATAACTGCGTCTAATTCATCTAACTTGAATTCAGGAGCATCTAAGTAAGGGAACATATCCTTATCTGTATTAGCAGCAACATCTATTCCACAATCCAATAAGATTCTAGATTCAGGAGTCTGTAATAAAAAACAGCTTCTTCCTACCTGTCTTCCTGCTCCCAAAAAAGAAAGTCTAACCCATTCATCTCTCTTCTCTCTAATCCATCCATCATAAATCCTTTTTCCAACACTATTTAAAAATTTTCTTCTGTAATCATTATTTTCATAAAGAACTTGTCTTATCTTCTCAATCATTTTAGACCTTATTGAAGGGGTTCTTTTAATTAAGGGCACCCAAAAGGTTTTATTCTTGATTTCTCTTAATAGTTCTCCAGATTTTCCAATAGCCAATCCAGGCTTTTCAGCTTCAATAACAACAATACTCCTCTGTTGGTCAAATATAATAGTAGAAACACCAGCCTCTTCAGGCATCATTTTTCTTATAATATCTTCAGCCTTTTCAGGGTCTAAAGTAATACTAGGATCAGGTCTTAGTTCTACCCTTTTCTTTATCTTATCTACAATCTCTTTAATTAATCCATTATTATCTAGAAAAAACTCTTCACTATTTGTATAAAGTATTATATTTGCACCCTCAAAGCAAGAATCAGTTATCTTTGCATGTTTAGGTATACAATCTAAAACTTCTTTTAAGATATCAGCCATAATTATAAAATTTTAAATACTTAATAATTTATTTTAGTTTTCTTAAATAACTAATTTAGTGTTAATCTCTTTTTCAAGAACTTTCTTTACTCCCTTGTCTGTTATTGTTATAACATCTATGCCATTTCCTGAAGCAATATCTCTTTGTATTGCCGCATTAACAGCCTTAACAGCTAACTTTATTCCCTCATCAACACTCATATTTTTTACGTAAAGTGTTTCCAAAACACCATAAGCCATTACACTCCCTGAACCTGTAGAAGCAAAATCATCATATGGAGTGATACTTCCATCAATACCTAGATCATATAAATAAAATCCAGTATTATCTCTTCCTGCAAGTAAGAAATCAACTATTCCAGCAATTGTGCTGAACTTTCTTATATTGCCGTAAATTATTCCAGCAAGTAAATTTGCAGATTCTTTAACATTTGGTTGCTTACCTGTTCTTAAAGAATCAAATTTTAACTGAGCTTTAATTATTTTTGTTAATAATTGAATATCAGATACTACTCCAGCTGTTGTTATTGCCATACTATCAGAAATTGGAATTACTTTCTCAACCTTTTTGCTAGCTAATAAATAGCCTGCTGTTGCTCTTTTATCAGCAGCTAAGACAATTCCATCTTTACATACAATTCCAAGTGTTGTTGTTCCTGTTTTTAAAATTTCTTTCTCCATTTTTAGTTCCGTAGAAAGCATTACTAATTGTAAAATTGTGGTTATTTATAAACTTTTCGGAATGCTTTATAAATTAATTTTTAAAATAATTTAAAAATAAAATAAAATAATTATTTCTTCAATAATTTTTTGTGTGTATTTCCACTTATTAGTTTTTAAAACCCGTGAAGATTCTCTTGCGAGAATCTCCATGGGAAAAAAGAGGTGATAATATTTAGCAAAAAGAACTAATATTTAAAACTTTCGTTTTTGTAACTACTAAACAAAAATAACACATATACAAAAACCTTTATAAAGAAAGTGCCTTGAAAAATTTTAATGGAATCAATTAAAACAACAGAACAGATTAAAATAAAACAAATTAAAACAGCAAAAACAATAATACTAGACACAAATTTTTTGTTAATACCTTATAATTATAAAATAGATATATTTTCAGAAATAGAGAGAATATGCCATTTTAAATATCAATTAAAAATTCTGGATAAAACTCTTAAAGAATTAGAAAACAAGAAAGGCAGTAATCTCGCTTTAGAACTTATAAACAAAAAAAACATAAAAGTTATAAAGACCAAAAATTCAGACTATGTTGACAATATTTTAAGAAAGTCAAAATATATAATAGCAACCGACGATAAAGAGCTTATTAAAACAATCAAAGACAAGCCTTTAATAATATTAAAACAAAAAAAATACTTAATGCTTAAAAATGTTTTATGAATTAGAATTAAGAAGCCATATAAGAGTACCTCCTATATTATTTAATGAGGACATAAACAAATCCATACTTAATCAGCTTAATAATCAATTTGAAAATTTTATTTCTAAAGATCTAGGATTAGCAATAGCTATTTCCGAAATCATGAAAATTGGAGACGGCATTATAATTCCAGGGGATGGTGCAGCCTATTATGATACTACATTTAAGATATTTGTATTTAAACCAGAGCTTCAAGACGTTGTTTTAGGAGAAATTTCAGATATAACAGATTTTGGTGCTTTTATAAATATAGGTCCAATAGATGGCATGATTCATATTTCTCAAACAATGGATGATTATGTAAGCTTTTCAAAATCTAATGTACTAACTGGTAAAGAAAGCAAAAAAACATTAAAAATTAAGGATTTATGTAGAGCAAGGATAATTGCTGTAAGCTATAAAACAACTAATGATCCTAAAATAGGGTTAACAATGAGACAACCAGAACTAGGTGCCTTAAATTGGTTCAAAGAAGTTAAAGAAGCATCTAGTAAAAAGAAGGGTAAAGAAGACAAAGGAAAGAGAGATAAATAAAAATGAGCAGTATTGTAAATAAACCAAAAAATTTTCCTGAAATAATAACTCTATGTGGCAGCACAAGATTTAAAGAAGAATACTTAGATGTAATGAAGAAATTAACATTAAAAGGAAAGATAGTTTTAACAGTTGGTTTTTGGAATCATGCTGATAATGAAAACATAACTATAGAACAGAAAAAGAATGTTGACGAACTCCATCTTAGAAAGATAGATTTATCAGACAGTATTTATGTTATTAATGTTAAAGGTTATATTGGACAAAGCACAAGGAATGAAATTGATTATGCCTTAAAAACAGGTAAAAAAATATATTATCACGAAACAATAAAATGAGAAAAAAATGAGAAAAGTCTGTAAAAAATGTAAAATATTTGTAGAAAAGGATATTTGTCCTATATGCAAAGGCAATCAGTTTAATGATAATTGGAAAGGCAGAATAATTATCCTAAATAACGAAAAATCAGAGATAGCCAAAAAAATAGAAATAAAGCATAATGGGGAATATGCAATTAAAATAAGATAATATCTAAATATAGCATAAAATATTACTAAGATGAACATAATGAAAGAAAAAAAGGAAGAATTGCTCTCAAGATCAATATATGAGCTAGAGATAGAACATATAGGCAAGCCTACACCAAAGGAAGAAAATTTACTTAATGAAGTAGCTCAATTACTCAAAAAAGAAAAAGAATGTATTGTAATAAAACACATTTATACAAAACAAGGTCATCCAGTATCAAAAATAATATGCTATTCTTATCTTAATAAAGACTTAAAAGACAAGATAGAAGGAAAGAAGAAAGAAAATAAAGAAAATGGCCAAAAAGAAAGTAAAAAATAAAAGACCAAGTAAGAAATACGCTAAGTATAAGGTAGAAGGTAATAAATTAGTTAGGCAAAAAACATGCCCTAAATGCGGTCCCGGAGTCTTTTTAGGCAATCATAAAGATAGATATTTCTGTGGGCAGTGCCATTATACAGAAATAAAATCTTAAAAGTGAAATATAAAAAAAGAAAGTTATTTTTAATAAAAATAATGCTATTTTAATGTTGTTTAAGGCTCTTTAGGTTACTTTTACTTAAATTTATACATAATTATCCTTTATTAAGGCCTTAAACTTCATTAAATTTACCTCAAATTTCATTAAATCTGTTAAGAATTAATTTTAAAACCCATGAAGACTCTCTTGCGAGAATCTTCCTGGGAAAAAAGAGGTGATAGAATATAACAAGACAAACTAGTATATAAATCTTTCGGTTGTATTAATTCTATAGTAGTTACATAGTTTTATAAAAAAAATAAGTAACATTTAGCCAGAATGCAAGATCAACTATATAATATGCTTCTGAAAGAGAGTGAGGTAACATGGCAGTCTATTATCCTAGATTTAATAAGATCAGAACAGCTTGATCCATGGGATATTGACATTTCTATATTAACTAAGAAGTATATCGAAAAAATAAAAGAAATGCAGGAAGCCAATTTATTTATCTCTGGCAAGGTATTATTGGCATCAGCTTTACTTTTAAGGATAAAAACAACCAAACTAGTTACAGAAGAAATCCTTAATTTTGACAATAAGCTTAATCCACCAGAGGAATTTGATGAAATAGAAGAGCTTTATGATAATGCCCCATTTCCTAGTGAAAAGCCCTTATTAACAATAAAAACACCCATGCCAAGGAAGAGAAAAGTAACATTAAATGACTTAATGAATGCCCTACAAAAGGCCTTAGAGGTAAGCAGCAGAAAGGCATTAAGAAGACAGCTCGAATCTAGAGTTAATGTTTCCCTGCCTGAAAAAAAGATAGATATTACTTCATTAATCATGGATGTTTATAAGAAAATTACAGAATTCTTTAAATTTGATAAACAAGATAAATTAACATTTTCAAAACTTGTTAATAGCCAAAGAAGAGAGGATAAAATACTTACCTTTGTGCCTTTATTGCATCTATATGCTGAAGAAAAGATAAATATAGAGCAAGAAGCACATTTTGGAGAGATTTTTATTGATTTAAAAGATATTTCTTTAAACAATGTAGATACAAATAAACTGAATAAGGCAAGTAAAAATAAAAAATAAAAACATTGCCAAAAAAGATCAAAGGAAAAAATCAAGAATTTTAACAAAATAAAAAACAACAGATTTATATATTAAAAAAGCATTACAGAAAGTAATATTTAGGGGGTGATTAGGTAATGGAATATATGCAAGCAATTAAAAGACCGTTTTCTGACTTTTCAAAACTATCAATTGGTTTTAGTTTTTTGTTCTTTCCAGGTTTAATATTATTATTAATTAATACAGGATTCCAGAATGTTCTTTCAGCAACAACATTAAATGCAACAAGCATTTTGTTATTAGTTCTTATAGCAATCATATCCTTAATAGATGGCATATCTAACTTAATTGTATCGGGTTATCAAGTAGAATGTGGAAGAACCATCTTAAAGAAAAAGTATAAGCTTCCAGATTGGACTTCATTATGGCATTTATTCATAAACGGTGCATTAGCTACAGTAATAGGAATAATTTACTTGATTCCTTTCTTAATATTCTTAGTAATAACAATGGGTAATGTGCTAATTGAAATGATAAAAAATCCTACAGTAGTATCAGATCAGTTAATTCTTAATTCAATTGATTCATTTACAATTCCAGGATTGATAATAACCCTATTGTTATTAGTACTAGGTATTTATTTAATACCAATAGCAATAATGAGCTTCATAAGCAAAAACAGGTTTAAAGAGGCATTTAATATTCCAGTTGTTTTTAAAAAGGCATTTAAGTGGAAATATCTTTTAGCTATCTTGATAATATTGTTATATTCAGCAATAATTCTTATAGCTTCTACCATAATAACATATGTATTTTCACTGTTTTCATCATTAATAATACTAACAATAATAAACGATATTTTATCTGCCTTAACCAACTTTCTCATAGCGGTTACTGCAATAACACTAGTAGGTGAAATCTATCCGAAGCTATAATCCTTTATTTTTTAAAGAATGGAAGAAAAAAAGTGCCCTATATGTAGATTATGGTATAGAGGCGGTAAATGCCCAGAATGCGAATCAGAGGAGGAAGAAGATTAAACTAGCATAAATCAGAAGATTAAATCTTAAAATATAAAACCTTAAAACTATAAAATGGCAGACATAAAAAAAGTAAATTGGATTTTAGTTTTAGTGATGTCCATCATATTTGGATGGCTTGGTGTTGACAGATTCATAATGAATAAGATAGGAACAGGATTATTAAAATTATTTACTTTAGGTGGCCTAGGTATCTGGTGGATAATTGATATTATTCTTATAGCAACAAAATATGAATTCAAGAACGTAAAGTTCATATAAATTAAAGCATATAAACTAAACAAAACTTGGGGTTTTTTTATGGGAATGTTAAAAGAATTTAAGGAATTTTTAGATGAATACAAAGTAATTGGATTGGCTATAGCCTTTATCATAGGTGTTGCATCAACAGTCTTAATCCAGTCATTAGTAAATAATATAATTATGCCAATTATTACTCCATTTATTCCAGGAGGGGCTTGGCAGCAAGCAACCTTCGCAATAGGACCTATAGTTATAGGCTGGGGTTCATTTTTAGGGGCTGTAATAAACTTTGTAATAATCGCCTTTGTAGTATTTATGATAGCTAAAAAACTATTAAAAGAAGAGAAAGTAACAAAGAAATAATTTTTTATTTAAATTTTTTTATTTATTTTAATTTATTTATAAGTTCTTCTTTTGTTAAAAATTCTTCCCTTCCATCTGCCATATTTTTTAATTTATACTTTCCAAGTTTTAATTCATTCTCACCAATAATTAAAACAAATGGAATTCCTTTTTTGTTAGCATAATCCAGATTTTTTGAAATATTTCTGTCATTTAAGTCAATATCTGTATTAATTGCATTTTTTCTTAATTCATTAACAATCTTTAAAGATTCTTTATAGGCATTAATAGGTATACAGTATAATTTAACATTACTCTTTTTATCAAATTTAAAAACATCAGATATAGGCTCTAGTCCAAAGGCTATTCCTACAGCACCAATTTCATCATCTTCCTTTTTATTCATAAACTTACCAATCATCTTGTCATATCTGCCACCGCCTGCAACACTGCATCTTAATTCCTTATTCTTTAAAACAGCCTCAAAAACAGTTCCTGTATAATAACTAAGACCTCTTACTAATGTTAAATCAAATTCAAAATCATCAAAATAATTCATTAATTCTTTTAACTCATTAATTCCAGGATTATTTTTTAAGAAATTTAAACTTTCTATCTTCTCATTATTACTTCCTTTAAAGCTTATTATCTTAACTAGCTCTTTAATCTGATTATCATTAACCTTTTTATCTTTTAACTCTTTTTTGACTTCATCAATTCCAATCTTATACAATTTATCAATAGAGGTCATTACACTTTCCTTATCCTTAATCTTCAAATAATCTAAAATACCATCTAAAATCTTTCTATTGCTTACTTTTAATGTAACATCTAAATTTAAGGCATTAAATGAGTCTTTAACAAGATTTAAAATTTCAGCATCTCCCTTCATGCTTTTAACTCCAACAATATCAACATCACACTGCCAGAATTCTCTTACTCGGCCTCTTTCTATAGGGCCGTCTCTAAAGGCTTTATCAATTTGATATCTCTTAAATGGCATAGCCAAATCTTTATTCATTGCAACAAATCTGGCTAAAGGAACAGTCAGATCATATCTTAATCCTAATTTTCTATTTCCTTGATCATTTAATTTAAATGTCTCTCTTAAAGCATCTGACTCCTGGCCAGCTGCAAATTTAGCTGACAATGTTTCATATCTCTCCAAAATAGGAGTTTCTAAAGGCACAAAACCATATCTTTCAAATACATTCTTTAGGATATTAATTATATAATCCCTTTTTATCTTTTCTTCTGGCCTTATATCCTTTGTTCCTTTTGCAAGTTGAATTTTCATTTTGAATGGAGTGCGGTAGGGGAGAATTTCGAACTTTTAGTTTATCGAACTCCCGTCACAGGATCCACAGTCCCGTGTATTGCCATTTTATCTCGTAGGCGCAAACCTAGTGAGTTTATACTACTACCGCCATACATACCTCCTTAATTCTAGAGTATTTAAGTTTTTTTAAAAAAATGTTAAAAACATTACAAGATAAAACATTACAAGATAAAACATCATAAGATTTTGGCATACAGGTAAATAAGAAAAAGCTCCTTTCAATGAACTAAATCATCTCTTGCCATTTTATCTCAATTTTATTAAAAATTATCTGTTTATAAGCCTTTTTATTTCTTGTAACTACTTACGTTTCTGAAGCTTGAATTATATTTTTCATCTCTTTCAAGGGATTCTTTCCTTGAAGCTTGAGTGTTTCTACAACACTCAACAAAACTCCAAAAATATCTGCTCCTTTTCTGCTTCTATTTCCACTGCT
>JAZDEO010000011.1:0-20192 GCA_043808705.1 archaeon
AGGATTATACTTTATCGCACACAACATCAAAAAAATAAAACAATATTCAGTAAAAAGATCAAAAAACAATCAAACAAATTCACAAAACTTATCAATTTTACAAAAAATACAATTATACTAATTCACTTTTTAGACAACCCCTCAATCGTAATAAGAAATGTTTATTTTGTTTGTTTACTGAACAATAATTGTACCTTTCATGTTTGGATGTGGTGTACAATGATATGCATAAGTACCTACTGTATTAAAGGTGTGAGAATAGGTCTGCCCATCTGAGAACGTCATAGAGTTTAGTTCATTACCAGAGTCTGATGTTATAGTATGGCCCACAGAATCATAGTTTGTCCATGTTACTGTATCTCCTCTGTGTATTGTTAATGTTGGTGGTGAGAATGCAAATCCTCTTACTTCTATGTTATAATTTTGTGGATTACTTGGTTGGATAGGTGGCGTAGACGAAGTGGATGGATTAGATGGGGTTGGTGAAGCTTGCGGTGTGTTTTGATTATTGTTCTGCAGATTTTGTTCAACAGGTACATCTCCTTGTGGATTTTGTGTTGTTCCTAAATTTGTGTTAGGTGTATTAGTTGAACATCCTGCTATAAAAAATAAAGCTAGCACTAAAAATACAAAAAATATTTTATTCTTCATTTATTTTACCTCCTAACATTTTTAAATTTTAAATTAATCTTTATTTTATCTTTAAAGCCTTATTAATTGCTTCTTGATCAAAACCTATAATAATCTGACCATCAATTTCAATTACTGGAACCCCCATCTGACCTGATTTTTGAACCATTTCCTGAGCTGCCTTTCTATCTTTTCCAACATCTATATCTTGGAATTTTATGTTTTTGCTTTTTAAATATTCCTTAACTTTGTGACACCAATGGCACATTTGTGTACTCCATACCTTGATATTGTGTTGTTTATTTTCATTCATGTTTATCTCCACAAATTTGTGTTTTCAATTAAATTATTTTTATAAAAGTTATAAGAGTTTAATACCTCTTCCAATTTATTTCTCTTTCTTGCAATATTAAAGTTAATATTTTTATAAAATTTTAAAATGCTATTAAAATCATATATATTTAATTCATATTGAATTTTTTTACTCCCAAAACCAGAGTGAACTCTTGATTTTAATTTATGTTTGATATTTAATTCAGATAATATTGATTTCACAATATTAATTAGAGGTTTATTATTATTTGAGAATGTTATCCATCTTTTAGCATTCTTTCTGTTATGGAGATTAATACCTATAACCCCTCCCTCTGAATCATAAAGACCTTGAAGAAAGGCACATTTTTTACTTTTATTTGTTACAAGTATTTTATTTATTTTAAAATTTTTAATGATTTTTGCTGCTTCTATTGAGCTAAGATTTGTTACAAAATAATTTTTAGGATAAAAATGAAAACTTGTTTTAATGCCAGACCAATTTTCTAAAGTATTTTTAAAATATTCTGCAAAATCTTTGTCTTTAACCTTTAAGATTATACCTGCAGAAGTTCCGTGTTTATTTCTTCTTATGTATGTGTGCCCATCTCCTTTTGCTACACCAATAACATATGCAAGTTCTTTAGATAAATTGTTTGAATTCTTTTTTATCTTATTGTATTTTGTTTTATTTATTTGTAATTTTACGGAGGTTTTAGCTTTATTAAAAGAACCGAAATATCGCAAACAAGCTTGATATAATTTTTGTGGAACTTCTCGCGAGGTTGGTGAGTGTTTTAATTGTTTATATATATCTTTTAGATGCTTTTTTATTTTATGTCTGCTCCAATTTTCTTGTTCTTTTAGTCTTAGTTTATATTTTATTTGATTTATGGCTCCTTGTGTTCTATTCAGGTTTTTTGCTATCTCTTGGGAATTCATACCTCTATAGTTTTTTACTACAAAATCAATCTCTTTTTCTGTCCATTTCTTATGTTTTTTTATCTTTGACATTTTATTTAGTTATATTTGTATTTTAATACTTCCTTTTTTTATTGTGCATTGACAAGCCAATCTTTCATTTTTATCCAGATTTGCGTTTTTCTCGTTTTCTGTTAAAACTGAAAGGTTCTGCATGCCCTCTTTTATTTTTATTTTACAGGCATGACAAACTCCAGCATAGCATCCAAATGGAACGCCTAGTTTTTCACATGCCTCTGTAATCTTTGAATTATCTTCAATTTCTTCTACTTGATTATTATAGATTACTTTTGCCATCTTTCACTCTTTTTATTTTCCTTTTACTCTTTGTAAAGCAATCTCTAGTGCAGCTTTCCTTGGAATTACTTTTTTGCTTTTTGAATAATCTAGTATAAGCTTTGTATTTTTAGTTATTTTTTCTTCGACCATCTTGAACATTTCTTTGTCTGTGCCCTCTATATATTCTATATAAGAGCTTATAACTCCTCCTGCATTAGCAACAATGTCTGGAACTACTAGGATATTTTTCTTATGACATAGTTCTTCTGTTTCATAAGTCATAGGAATGTTACTTCCTTCAACTATTAATTTAAATTTTAATCTTTTAACATCGTCCTTTTTTATTAGATCAGGGATTGCTGCTGTAATTAAAATATCTGCCTCAACATCTAGTATATTTTCATATCTTGTTGATGGTTTATAGTCAATTACAGAACCTGTTTTTTTCTTTACATCAGCCAACTTATTAAAGTCTATTCCGTTCTTGTTATGAATTACCCCTTTACTGTCTGAAATGGCAACTATTTTTGAACCATATTCAAAAAGATGTTTAGCAACAAACCATCCAACATTACCAAATCCTTCTACTGCTATTGTTGCTTTCTTTAAATTTAAGTCTGCAAATTCTACAGCTACTTTTGTTGAATGAAACACACCAAAACCAGTACTTCCTAACTCATGAGGAATTCCCTTCATTGATTTTGGCTTTCCAGTACAAGATTTTAAAGAACCGTTAGCTTTTGCAAATATCTCCATTTCATGCTCGGCCATATTAATATCAGGAGCTGCAACATATAAATTAGGAGATACTATTTTAAGAGCTTTTGAAAATGATTTGACTATCTCATCTTTCTTTTCCTTCGGTATTTTTTTTGGATCTGCTATTATTCCTGATTTTGCTCCACCAAAAGGTAAATCGGCGATAGCACATTTAAGAGTCATTGCTCTAGCTAATCTTGAAACCTCATCTATTGAGACAGTAGGAGTCATTCTTATTCCTCCTTTTCCTGGTCCGCGCGCTGTCGAATCAATGCAAACAAAACCATGCATTCCTGTTTTTAGATCATAAACCTCTAATATCTTTTCTGGGCCTATATCATCAAAGGTTACCATTTTAACTCCTATTTTTTAGTTTGTTTTAATAGTTTATATTTTTCCTACAAGCTCTAAACTTGGTGTTAATGTTTCTTCTCCAGGTTCCCAATTTATAGGGCACACCTGACCTTTATGTTTTGATACAAAATCTGCTGCCTCTAATTTTCTTATTAATTCATGGATGCTTCTTCCAAGATTATTATCATGAAATTCAAACGCCTTTATTATACCTTCAGGGTCTATAAGGAATGTTGCTCTCAATGATAAGCCCTCTTCCTCTATTAAGGTATCATAGCTTGTTGTTACTCTTCTTGCTGGATCCGCCAACATTGGAAACTTTATCTTTTTTATTGTGTCTGAATTATCATGCCATGCTTTATGTACAAATGCTGTGTCTACACTTACACTTATTATTTCTGCATTTAGTTTCTTAAAGGTTTCGTAATTATTTGCCAGTTCTCCTAATTCTGTTGGACAAATAAATGTGAAATCTGCTGGATAAAAAAATAAGACTATCCATTTTCCTTTATAGTCAGACAGACTTATTTTCTTTATTTCATTATCTATGAAGGCATCTTCCTTAAAATCCGGAGCTTTTTTGTTTATTATCATTTTGCCTCCTTTATTCTATATTTTTTACGAACTTTAAAACTTCTTTGGCGTGACCTATTGGGTTTACCTTATCATATTGTTTGATTATATTATAAGATTTATCTAATACAAAGGTTGTTCTTACTATACCTAAGAATTTTTTGCCTAAAAACGATTTTTCTCTATAAACCTTATATTTCTTGGATATTGAAAAATCTGTGTCTGATAAAAGCAGTAATTTTAACTTATGTTTATCACAAAATTTAGTTTTTGTTTTTTCATCTCCGCCAGATATTCCTATTATCTGAGTATTTAATTTTTTAAAATCATCTAAATGATCATTAAATTCTTTAGCTTCTAAAGTACATCCAGGAGTACTGTCTTTTGGATAAAAATAAAGAACAATATAGTTTTTTTTAAATTCTTTCAGACTATATGTTTTTCCGTCCTTATCCTTTAATCTAAAATCAAATGCTTTCATTTTTTATTTTTTATCTTTTCTTTTTTGTACTTGACTTAGACGATTTAGATTTTTTTGGTTCACAACAGCAGCAATTCATTTTAACCTCCATCTATCTTTTTATTGTTTTTTATTATTTTTATTTAATCTTTTTAGATTTTGTCTTTTTTGTTGAATTAAGATAATGTTCATTTATCTTGTCCCAATTTATTATATTAAAAAAGGCTTCTATGTAATCCGATCTTTTGTTCATATAGCGAAGATAATAGGCATGTTCCCATACATCTATTGTCAACAATGGAATCATTCCTTCACTTAATGGGCTGTTTTGATTTTGAGTATTTATAATTTCTAGTTTATTATTCTTTAAAACGAGCCAGGTCCAGCCACTTCCAAATAAAGATAAGGCTGATTTTGAAAACTCTTCTTTAAACTTTTCATAACTTCCGAATTTTTTATTAATTGCTTGCTCTATTTCATCTGAAATTTTTACATTTTTCTTTAATAATGGCCAGAAAAATGAATGATTTAGATGGCCTCCTCCATGATTTCTTATCTGTGTTCTTATCTCTTCTGGAATTTCATTAATATTTTTTATTAAATCCTCAACTGGTTTTTTCTGTAATTGAACATATTGCTCTAGAGCTGCATTTAATTTATCAACATATGTCTGATGATGCTTAGAATGATGAATCTTCATTGTTTGTTCATCTATATAGGGTTCTAGTGCATTATATTCATATGGAAGATTTGGAAGTGTGTGTTTCATTTTAGCCTCCTTTCATATTTTTTGGTGTTTCTTTAAATGTGCCTTCAAAGGCAAATTCAGAAACTTTCTTTCTATCTGATGGAATTTCTTTTTCTCTTAATTCTTTAGGAAGATCTTTCTTCTTTCCTTTTTTACCTACAGCAATCATTGCCATTACATCATAATCCTCTGGAATTTTTAATTCAAACTTTGTTTTTATATAATCAAAGCCCTGCATTCCATGAACTACCAAGCCCATAATAGAACCTTGTAGAGCTAAATTCTGCCATGCTGCTCCTGTATCAAATTGAGCTGTTACTGAAGGTTGATTATTATGAGTAAAATTCTTTTTTGATAAGACTACTATTAAGACAGCTGCATTTTTTGCCCATTGCTTATTAAATTCTACCATTAGATTATAGAATTTCTTCCAGTGTTCTGTATTCTTTTTTGCATAAATAAATCTCCATGGTTGATTATTATAAGAGGAGGGCGCCCATCTTGCAGCTTCAAACAAAGACATTAGTTCTTCATTTGTAATTTCTTCTTCAGACATTGCTCTTGGTGACCATCTTTTTGGAAATATTTTGTTTACATTATATTGTGGTATTCTTTTATTTTTCATTTTTAACTCCTTTGCTTATTTCCTTTACTTATCTTTTATTTTTACAATTTTTACATATACCGCATATGTTTATTCTTAAATCTAGAACCTTAAAGCCTGTTTCTTTTTCAAATGCTTCTTTGTCAAAGCTTATCTTTATTGGCTGTTTTATATCAAAGACCTTTTCACATCTTCTGCATATAACATGATATTTTTCTTTTTCATTATGAATATCAAACCTACAAAAAGAATTACAATTTACCTTTACAATCTGTCCTTCTTTACTTAGATCTTCTAAATTTCTATAGACTGTACCTAGACTTATCCTAGGAAGTTTTTTTCTAATCTCTACATAAAGCTCTGAAGCTGTAGGATGAATTCTTAACTTACTGAGCTTTCCAAGTTCTTCTATTATTACTCTTCTTTGTTTTGTTTGTCTTTCCATTATTAGTAATAGGAACTATTACTATTTAAACCTTTGGGATTTGAGTTCTATTTTTATTGAAAAGGAGCTTATTTTGGGCTTATTTTTTTAGTTCTTTGGAAAAAATTTAAAAATTAAATAATTAATAGATACCTATGCAAAATAATAAAAACAATGTCTTAATAGTAAATTCAGAGTATTTGAATAAAGTAAAGAAGAGCATTTCTAAATTAGGATATAAATCCTTCCATGTAATTAGTGATTTTGATAGAACATTGACTAGGGCGTTTGTTGATGGTGAAAAAGTACCTAGTATTATTTCTGTTTTAAGAGATGGCAATTATTTAACAAAAGAATATGCTGAAAGAGCTAATGCCCTTTTTGAAAAATATCATCCTATTGAAGTCAATCCTAATATTTCTAGAGAGGAGAAAAAAAAGACAATGTATGAATGGTGGTCTAGTCATTTTAAGTTATTAATAGAATCTGGATTAAATAAAAAAGATTTAGAAAAAGTTGTTAAATCTAAGAAGATAAAACTTAGGGATGGTGCTTTAGAGTTTATTGACTCTTTGCATAAAGATAATATTCCTCTAATTATTTTGTCTTCTGGTGGTTTAGGTGTTGAGTCTATTTCGATGTATTTAGAAAAAGAAAATAAGATGTATGATAATATTCATATTATATCAAATTCTTTTGAATGGGATAAAAATGGAAGAGCAGTTTCTGTTAAACAACCAATTATTCATAACTTAAATAAGGATGAAACCTCAATAAAAAAATTCTCTTTTTTTAAGTTAATTAAAGATCGAAAAAATGTTCTTTTGTTAGGAGACAATTTAGAGGATGTTGATATGGTTAAGGGATTTAAATATGATAATCTAATTAAGATTGGCTTCTTAAATGAAAATGTTGATAATAATATAGATTATTATAAGAAGGTTTATGATATTGTAATTTTAAATGATTCTTCTATGGATTATGTCAATACCTTATTAAAAGAGATTATGGGATAGTTTTAAATATTTAAAAAATTCTTTAAGATAATATGGCAGATTTGAATTATAAAGAACTGGGCTTTAAATCAGGAATTGAGTGCCATCAACAGCTTGAAACACATAAATTATTCTGTAATTGTCCTAGTTTAGTAAATGATAATAGTAAAGCAGATATTATTGTAAAAAGAAGACTAAGAGTTGTTGAGGGAGAAAGTGGAGAAAAGGATAAAGCTGCTCAATATGAAAAAACAAAGAATAAGGAATTTATTTATGAAGCATGTTCTAGTTCTTCTTGCTTAATTGAATTAGATGAACAACCCCCTTTAGAGCTTAATAGAGATGCCTTAAGAATAGTTTTAGAGATTGCTTTATTGTTAAAATGTAAGATAGTTGATAAAATAAATGTTATGAGAAAAATAGTCATAGATGGTTCTAATCCTACAGGATTTCAGAGAACAATGCTTATTGGATATGATGGTTATATTGAAACTATTAAAGGAAAAGTTAAAATAGATACTATCTGCTTGGAGGAAGAGGCTGCTAAGAAAATAAGTGAAAATGAAGATTCTGTTACATATAGATTAGATAGATTAGGCGTTCCTTTAGTTGAAATAGCTACTAGTCCTGATATTATTGATAATGAGCATGCTAAAGAAACAGCATCTATTATTGGCATGATCCTAAGAAGTACTGAAAAGGTAAAGAGAGGAATTGGAAGTATTAGACAAGATCTAAATGTAAGCATAAAAGGACATCCCAGAGTAGAGATTAAGGGTTTTCAGGAATTAAGGGATATTCCTAAGGCTATTGATATAGAAATTGAAAGACAATTGAAAGAGAATATTGGAAGCCATGTTAGATACATAAATAAGGATTTAAGTTCTAAATATTTAAGACCAATGCCTGGCTCTGCTAGAATGTATCCTGAAACTGATATTGAAGATATAACCTTAAATAAAGAAATCTTAGATAGTATAAAATTGCCTGAGCTTATTGTTGAAAAAGTCTTGAGTTTAGAACAAAAGTATAAGATAGATGATGTTTTGGCTAGTGAAATAATAAAAAACAAGATTGATTTTGAAAGCTATGTCAAAAGATATACTGTAAGTCCTGAGATAATTGCTGAAACTATTATTAATATTCCTAAAGAATATAAAAAAAGATTTGATAATTATGTAAGCAAAGAGGAAATTGAAAAAATCCTTGAATACTTAAGTAAAAATCTAATAAGCAAGAATGATATTATTGATGTTATTTCTGATATGAAGAATAATAAATTAGATTTAAACAAGTACAAAAAGATGGATATTAAAAATATTGAACATGAGATTAAAGAAATTGTTGAAAAAAATAAAAGCTTGAGTGAGAATGCAATAATGGGAATGATAATGAAAAAATATAAGGGAAATGTTAATGGTAAGGATGTTATGAGTCTAATTAAAAAATTCAAATAAGTTGTGTTTAAATAAAAATAAGTTTAAATAAAGTCACTAATCTTGTGTTTTATTTCTTCATGTAAAAGCCAAAGTACAAGAAGAACTGCATCTAAAGCTGGTATAAATGAACCTTGAATAAATATTGGAAGATATTGAACGAGATTTAGGCCTATTTGTGTATAACTTAATGGATATAAAAGTATTATATAACCTGATATTATAGAATCTAGCAAGAGATGCATAAATAATCCAAGAGATATCATTAAAAAAACTAGTTTTAGATTTAGTTTGAATATCTTTGCTTTTTTATTTACAATAAAGGCTAATATAAAAAAGAATAAAGGTAAAAATATTGTATGTGTAAATGTTCTATGAATTTCCGGAACATATGTAAATAAATTTATTATCCAATAAATTAAAATATCTATATCTGATATTAAACCGGCTATTCCTGCAATTAAAACATAGTATAGAGAAAATTTTTTCTTAACAAGATAATCTCTTATGATGTCTGCTACTATAATTGTTAGTAAAACATGTGTAACAGCATAGGGCATAGCTTTGTTATCTCTTTTTTTGTTTTTTATCTCTTCTTTTTTTTGTTTTTGGCTTTTCTCTCTTTAAGAAAATTATTGAGTTCTTTTCTTATTATAACTCTTAATTTTTTTTCTTCAACAAAAAATCTTTTTGCTGCTCTTTTAGCAAGTATTTTTCCCTTTACTCTTCCTTTTATTAATACTCTTTTTACTAGTTTCTTTGTCTTGCTTTTTAAAATGTGCCTATTTATACTTTTCATTTAAGCACCTCCCTTTTCTTTCTCAATAGACCTTAATAATGCTATAAATAAAATTAAAGCTATTATCAAACAAATTAAAGCCAATAAAGGTATATTAAAAACTATTGGTTTTACTTCTGATTGTATTATTAAACCTGATCCTATGATAAGGCCTGCTATAACAATACCTAAAGCTAATCTATTTAGAGATTTGTTTATATAATATGAAAATCTTCTGATGTCAGAATCATCAACATCCACTTTTACCTTTTCCTTTCTCAATAAAAATGTCTTTAAGTTTGATGGAAGATCTGTTAATAGATCCTTAAAGTTTAGCATATTTTCCTTTAAAGAATTCATTATATACTCGGGAGAAGTTTTATTATCTATTATTTTATCAACATAAGGTTTACATGTCTGAACAAAATTAAAGTCTGGATCCATTTCTTTTCCAAAACCCTCTGTTGTTGCTATTGCTTTTATCAGTAAAACAAAATTAGGTGGAAACTTCATGTTGTATTTTCTTGCTAAAGATAGTAAGTCATAAAGCAGAGAGGACATGTCTACCTTTGATAAAGATAAATCATAATATTTACCTAGATGGGTACTTAAGTCGTCTCTAAATTCTTCTATATTTAAATCATCATCAACTATATTTAAGGCTATTAAAAAATCTCCTACTAATATTCTGTTTCCTTGGACTAAAGCTATGAATAGGTTTTCTATTTTCTTTCTTAGATCTTCGCTTATTTTTCCAACAATTCCAAAATCAATTAAAGCTAATTTTTTATCTCTTGTTATAAAAATATTACCTGGATGTGGATCAGCATGAAATATTCCATAATCTAGAACTTGCCTTAAGAAGCAGTCTGCAACTATTTTTACAGCTTGTTTTTTTTCTTTTGCAGATAATTTAACTTTAGAAATCTCTTCCCCATATATAAATTCCATTGTTAATACTCTTTTGGTTGTGTATTCAAAATAAACTCTAGGAATTTTTATCTTTTTATCATTTTCAAATTTTTTATAAAATAGTTGTATATTGTTTGCCTCTGCTAAATAATTTAATTCATTTTTTGTATATTCTTCAAATTCTTTTATTATTTGTTTAAGATTGTATTTTTGTAGTTCTTGATAATGTTGTTCTATTAGAGAGAAGATTCTGTACATTAGATCTATGTCTGTTCTAAAGATTTCGTCTATTTTAGGCCTTTGAACCTTTACAGCCACTATCTGGCCTGACTTTAGTTTTGCCCTATGAACCTGGCCGACTGATGCTGCTGCTATTGGCTCTTCTTCAAATTCTAGAAATATGCTGTTTAAGGGTTTTTTAAATTCAGATTCTATAATATCTTGAACTACTGAAAATGAAAAAGATGGAACATTGTCTTGTAATTTAGAAAATTCTTCTGCATACTCTTTTGGAATTAAGTCAGGTCTTAAGCTTAATAACTGTCCTAGTTTTATAAAGGTTCCAGACAATTCTTCCATAGCCTTTCTTAAATGTATAGGTAAAGAATCTGGAAAATCATTTTGTTTTCTTAATTCAATCCTGTCTTGTAATGTTAAATGATGTCTTAGATTTAGTTTTTGTATTAAATAACCTAGTTCGTGTTTAAATAGAACATTAACAATCTGTCTTAATCTGCCGATGTCTTTAAATGTTTGGAGTATAGACATATTTATTAAAAAACAAAGACTATTTATATATATTTCTAATTATATTTTTAAAGGAATTTATTGTTAATAATGCCTCAGTAGCTCAGCTAGCAGAAAATTGCTAAAAGCATCACTTTCGTAAAGTGGGGGTCGTGGGTGCAAATCCCTCCTGAGGCTTATTTAATATTTTAATATGTTTATAATAGGTTAATATGTTTAATCTTCAACTGTATCTTCTATATCAATATTTTCGCTATTTTCACTATCTTCATCATCTTGATTTTCTTTATAGAAGTCTGCATACTTTAGATATGTATGAATTAAGCCATTGTAAACAAAGGAGAAACAAAAAAATTCTAGTTTTCCATTATTTTCATCTTCTTTATCTTCACATTTACTTTCAAAATAGTATATTATTTTTGAATCAACATGTTTTGCTGCTTTAAAGAAGCCTTCTTCACCTTCACTTTCATGATCCCAGTTTATGTATTCTTGATTAAGGTCTAATGAACCATAGTAAATATAAAAATTGTTTTCTTTTTTTAGAGAGTTCATTATTCTATCTTTTTGTTGTTCTAATGTTTCTTTATTCTCTTTATCTTTGTTCATGACATTAAGAATTTAGTTGGCATATTTAAGTCTTACTCAATTGGATATCCTGTTTCTAATTCATACCTTTTAAGTGTATTACCTCTACTGCTTAACTCATATATTGTATTATCTTCTGGCCATATTGCTTTTAATACCCTGTAATGTCCCTCTCTTCTTTCTTTATGATATATTTTAATTGTTGAATCAATCCAAAATTCTGCAATCTCTCTTTTTGAAAAACCAATTATAGGTTTATCTGATTTTGATGATAATTTTTTAAAGAATTCTTTTAATAATCTTGAATTAACTTCATCTGGTGCTGACCTTAAATCATAACCTAGAAGAATTGCATTAGGAAATATCTTCATTAAATTTTCTGTAAAGGTTCTGTATTTGCTCACACTAGAGCACATATTTAAAAATATAACTTCTGTTTCAGGGTGAACAGATAAATTTGTAAGATCGACAGCAGAATTTACATATTCTTTACCTTTTTTTTCTGTTGTTCCATAAACATAACTTCTAAAAACGTGATGATGCCCTGAAAAGTGTATAAATCTTGTATCTTTTAAAATAGAGTCTAGTTTTTGTGAATTAGATGATGCATGTTTAATAATTTGATCAACATCAAAATCATTTTCATCTGAAAGTAGAGGGATTGAAAAATCATTAGATCTGAAACTGTATACTGAATCTGTATAATTTTTAAAATAACCAACAAAAATCCTTTGGTCTGCTGGATTTCCTAAATCAACTGACACTGCCTTAATTTTTGCATCTATTGTTATTGTTTCATGATCTTCCTTTTGTACAATTGTTTCTAATTCTCCTTTAGAACTACCTTGACGTGAGATTTGATTTAAGTCTCTGTCTAATTTAAGATTAAAGTTATAACTCAATAAATGTAAAATAGTTCCTGTTAAAATTATCTTACTTATTATTCTCTTTAACATTTTGATAATCCTTAGTTTAAGGTATTTATTTAAAATAGGTAAAATAGAAATTTTTATAATGCCTTTTATCTTAAGTAGAGAGATGAAATATAAAAAGGATATGAAATATAAAAGATTATGTACAAAATGTAAGAAATACTTTTTTCCTAATGAGATGACCAAATTAGGATACTGTAAAGAATGTAGTATTAGCCCTAATAAATGCAAGGTTATTAATGAACTAGGATATCAATGCCAGAATAAAAAAGAGGTATTTGGATATTGTTTGTATCATTTTTTAACGTCTCCATTAAATAAATTAAGGGATGAGGCAAAGAGACTATAAGCCTATTTTAAACATATTTTTACAAACTATAGATAAATTTATATATAAGAAATTATACACTTTTAAGTATGTTTGAGACACTAACGCCTTTTGGATGGTTTCTATTTATTTTGTTATTAATATGGAGTTTTATCTGGAAAGGCATTGCTTTATGGAGATGTGCAAAAAAGAATCATAGTACTTGGTTTGTTATTATATTGATTATTAATACACTTGGAATTTTAGAGATCATATATTTGATGATACATCACCGAGAGATTAAAAAAGAGATTGATAGTAAAAATAATAAAAATAAAAAGACAACCAGTGTTAGAAGTAGAAGAAGAAGGAAAAGATAATCTATATTCTTGAGTATATAGGACAGCTGGACAAATCATCTAAGAATATTTATAAATAAAGAATAATTAAATATTGTTATGAACAATATAATTGTTTCAGAGCAAGACTTTTTAAATACTTATAAAATTAAAACTTTTGGGCACAAAGCTTTAAAGAAATGTAAAAAATATAATTGGTTGCCTTTAAGATCTTCTCAACATCTTTCTTCTATAGTTGGTCATCTTATGGGTGATGGAAATTTAAGTAAAAATAGAATGGTTGGTGATTTTAGATTTTATGGGGATTCTAGTAAATTAAATAGAATTCTATATGACCTAAAAAATTATTTCAATCTTATGCCTTATGCATATTATAAACATCCAAAAGGAGGGGGTTATATTTTAAGGTATAATAATGCTATATTTGCTAGAATATTAGAATTAATGGGTGTACCTAGGGGTGACAAAATATTGACTGCCTTTCGAGTTCCGAAATGGATAATAAACAATAATAAAAAAATAAAAAAAAGTTTTTTAAGTGCTCTACTTACAGATGAGATGAGCAAAATCAATAAAAATAAACGTGGACAATGGAAAGGTTTTTGGTTCAGTATGTCAAAAATAAAAAGCAAAACTAATCATTTAGTTTATTTTTTAGATCAAATAAGAGATTTACTTAATGAATTTGAAATAACTTCTTCTGAAGTAAGGGTGAGAAAAAAACATAGTTATTATAGAAAAGATGGTAATATCACTTATCCTGCATTTTTTTGTATTCACACAAATTTTTTGAACAGAAAAAGATTTTATTTTAATATTGGTTTTGAGAATAAACAAAAACAGAAACTTTTATATAAGTCTATAAAAAATGATTTTACAGTATGTGGGAGTGCCGGAGATTTAAAAACCGGAATCTGGAAAAAGTCTCAGTAAAAAAAATTTACAAGGCATTCTAGCGGGCAGGACTCAGAAGATTGCTTTTGAAGTGCCAAACTTAAGTTTTCCAAAGGAGAAATCCTGTGGGTTAGTCCCTACGCAGGTTCAAATCCTGTCTCCCACACTTTATTTTAAATCATATAATTTGCTTAATCTATTTCAGTTAACTTTAAAAGATGCTAAGAATTCTAGATTTTCATGCCTCAGTAGCTTAGCTAGTGGAGCAATGCCTTGGTATCATAACACAAAGAGGCATAGGCCGTGGGTGCAAATCCCATCTGAGGCTTTATCTTATTTTTTCTTTTATTCTTCAATAAAGTTTATAAATGATGTTTTTCTCTAAAAGCCTATGACAAAGATAGATGTTAAGGAAGAGTATGAAAGTTTAAAGTATAAACTACCTAAATTTCAAGATCTAGATAATGAATTTGAGATTTCTTCTATAAAACATAAAGAATTTCTATTAAGAAATATAAGAAGAAAGATGAATGATAAAGTAATTTTTTTCTGTAGGATTCTTGAAAGCTTGCTTTATCCAAGTGGGAATACAGTAATAAACATGAATGAAATAAAAGAGTTTAATGAGGAAGACAAGAAGAATATGGAAGAGATTTATAAGAAACTAATGATATTTGAAAGAGATTCTTTAATGGCTGATGTTGAGCCTGATGATAAGAAAGATGTTGATTACATAAATAAAGTATTTAGCGAATTAGTTCCTTTAAAGAAAGATGTATTAAAAATAACTAAAAAGATGAGAGACTATTGGCTTAAGGAAGAAAGAATAAATAAAAATAATTATTTTGGATAAAACTAGATAAAAATGAAATTATTTATTATTGGCCCTCCTGGAAGTGGAAAGGGAAGTCAGGCTGACCTTCTTACTAAACATTACAAATTAAAGCGCATAGGCCTTGGTGATATCTTAAGATTAAAGAGAGGGGAAAAAAGTAAAGAAGGCCGGATTATAAAAGAAAGTATGGATAAAGGCAATTTAGTGCCTAATGAAATTGCTGATGGTATTATTAATAGAGAAACTAAGAATTGTGATAACTTTATTGTTGATGGTTTTCCTAGAGACATAAAACAAGCCAAAGGTTTTAAAGGAAAAATAGACAAGGTCATTTATTTAACTTCATCTGATGAAAATATAATAAGGAGATTATTATTAAGAAAAAGGGCTGACGATATTATAGATATTATTAAGCATAGAATATTAGTTTATAACGAGAGAACTCGTCTTGTTGTAGAATATTACAAAAAGAAGAGTTTATTGCTAGAGATAGATGGAAATCATTCTATTCCAGAAGTCTTTGAAGATCTAAAGAATAAATTAGATAAAATCTTCTTCGGCAAGAAGTCTAGATGAAAATTCTCCTCTGATGTTCTTATTGAACAGTTCTTTAATATCCTTTTTTTCATAATTAGAAAGTAACCATGCTAATTTTATGAAGGCTGTTTCTGTTAAAATGTCTGTATTATTATTTATGACATAGTCTTTTATCTTTCTGCCTTGAGAATAAACATTTAAATTTATAGAACCAAATATTGTTTGTGTGGTTATAACTATTGGAATCTTGAATAATTTTAAAATTTGAAATATCTTTTTGTTTTCAGGATCATCATCTATAGGGATATGGCCAAGACCTGTTGCTTCAATTATTAATCCATTGTAGTTTTTGTACTGCATAAATTCAGATGAATGCATATTAGGATGTATTTTTAAAATTCCAACTTTTATCTTTTCATCAAAAAGTCTTAGCTTTAATTCTTTGTTGTTTTCATTTTTATAATCTGTTAAAAAGGTTATTGCATCATTATTAATTAATGCTATCGGATTTGAATTTACTGTTTTGAAAGCATCTCTTCTTGATGAATGCAATTTTTTTGTTTTTAATGCAGGCAGTATATAACAAAAATCGTCGTTCATTGAAGAATGCATGCATATTCCAACTTCTTTGAAATCTGTTTTTGTAACAAACTTTATTGCTGAAATTAGATTTAGATAATTATCTGAAGACGGTCTATCTGAGCTTCTTTGAGAACCTACTAGGATTACTGGAACAGGTAGATTTTCCAAAATAAAGGATAAGGCTGCTGATGTATAAGCCATTGTGTCTGTACCATGAGTAATTATTATGGCTTTACTTCCCTCTTTAATCTCTTTTTGTATTTCTTTTGCTATTAAATTGTAATGTTTAAACCTTAGGTTTTCAGATGCTATATTGAATAATTGTTTAGAATTTATATTAGCTATAGCATTAAGCTCGGGAAACATCAAAAGAAGCTCTTCTTGAGCTATTATAGGAGATACTGCGCCTGTTTTATAGTCAATTCTGCTGCTTATTGTGCCGCCTATAGCAATTATTGAGATTTTTGACAAATTTTGGTCTTTTTTTGCGTGGGTTTTTTCAATTTTTTTATTTTCACTTCTTTTAAGTAGATTCATTTTTTTTATTTTTTTATTTTCAATTGTAAAGTTATAACCAGAATCTAGTTTTATTGTTGTTTCATTTTTTCTCGACGGCAAAAGTATACCTTTAAATGTTTTATCAGAAATAATTTCTATAGAATCGCCATAATTTGGTTTCATAGAATAGTATAAAAATATGAAGATTAAATAACATTTATATTCTAGAAAATATATTTTGCACTTCTATAAACTTTATAAATAAGTTCTTCATTTTAAGAAATAAATTAAAATTTAGATTTTAATTGGCGTTAAAATCTAAAACTTGGCGTTTCAAATTTTGTTGTACTTAAAAGAGTGTGTATTTTGGCGTTTAACTCTTTCTTAAAAAGTAATATATTGTACTTGAATATAAAGATTACTATAGTGCAATATATACTTTAAAACATAATAAAGAAAAAAAATTTAGGGGGAAGAGAAAAATGGACTTTTTGGTGCAAAACGCCTTGGAAGGCTTAAAAAATGGGAATATGAATAATATAGAGGTTGGGAAAGCAAATATAAAAGTTATAGGTGCAGGTGGTGCTGGTAATAATATGGTGTCATGGCTGTACAAGAAAGGTATACAAGGAGCAGAAATCTTTGCTGTAAATACAGATAAACAGCATCTTGATATTTCTGAAGCAGACAATAAGATTCTTATTGGTACTGGCTTAACAAAAGGCTTGGGTTGTGGTGGATTTCCTAATATAGGTGCAGAAGCTGCTAAGGAAAGCCTACATGAACTAAGAGAATCAATAAAGGGTGCAGATATGATCTTTATCTGTGCTGGTATGGGTGGAGGAACTGGAACTGGAGCAGCACCTGTAATTGCTCAAATAGCAAAAGAGACAGGTTCTATTGTAATTGGAACAGTAACAATGCCTTTAGATATTGAAAAGGCAAGATGTGATAAAGCTGAATTCGGTTTACAACAATTAAGAAATGCTTGTGATACTGTAATTGTAATTGATAACAATAGATTAGTAACAATTGCAGGAAACTTACCATTGAAACAGGCATTTGCAGTTGCTAACGAACTAGTTAGTACAATGATAAAGGGAATAGTTGAAACAATTGCCATACCTTCATTAGTAAATTTAGATTATGCAGATGTTAAAGCAATTATGACTAATGGTGGTGTTTCTGTAATTGGAATAGGTGAGTCTGATACAGAACATAGAGTTGAAGAAGCTGTAAAAAGAGCTTTGAGTAATCCACTATTAGACGTAAGTTACGAAGGTGCTACTGGAGCTTTAATACATATAAGTGGTGGTGAAGATCTTACATTAGATGAAGTAAGTAAGATAGGTGAGATTGTAACTTCTGCCTTAGATGCAGATGCTCAAGTTATATGGGGTGCCAGAATTAGTGATGAAATGAACCATAGAATAAGGGTTATGACAATAATAACTGGTGTAACATCTCCATATGTACTTGGAAAAGTAGACCAAACTCAGAAATTACGCTCAGCCAAAAGATTTGGTGATGAACTAGGTATCGAAATGATAAGATAAGGGCATAAGACTTCTTAACCCCCTGTTAATTTATGCCCTTATTTTTTTCTTTTTTTCTTTTTTTAAAACAAGATATAAAACTGATATTGAGATAGACTATTTGAAGCTCTTTGATGAAGCTCTTTGAAATTCTTAAAAACACTATATTTAAGGTAATTAGGCCCTAAAACATACTATAAAAAGATTTATAAATAGGTCAATTCTAATAAAAGTTAGATAGCATAAAATAGAAGGATAAAAGTTCCTTTTTTTATGTTAATTAGGAGGAAAGTTAAAATATGATGAAAGACTTTAATCAAGGTGGTTTCAAAAGAGATTTTGGACCAAGAGAGATGCATAAAGCAACTTGTGCTGAATGTGGTAAGGAATGTGAAGTTCCATTTAAGCCATTACAGGACAGGCCAGTTTATTGTAAAGAATGCTATATGAAAAGAAAAAGGTAACCTAGTTCTTTTTATAGGAAAATAATTGTATTCTTTATTTTTTCTTTTTTTTAATTTTTTAATATATGTAATAAAAATAATTCTTTTTATAAATAAAACCAGATTAAAGTTGAGATAGAAAACTTATTCTATTGAAGAGAAATATTTAAATATTAATCATTTTATTAAATAGACTATGAAATTAATTTACATACACACATTAAAGGACTTAAGTCCTAAATCTGCTGAAATCGAGTCAACTTATTTAGTGAGAGACCTTAAACAAAGAGGCAAACTTCCTTTAAAGGAAGATGATATCGTAGAAGAGTTTTCTTCTTTCTTTGTCTCTAAAACAGACATAGATGCTATGATTAAAGCATTAGATACAGTTCCATTAACTGTTCAAGAAATAATTGATGTATCGCAAGAAAAAGGAGATAAAGGTAATTTTGAGTTGATAAATTTACAAAGAGCCTGTTCTGCATTACAAGAGATTCCAAATCCATTAAGAAAGAATATTAATTATGCTAAAAACTTGTTTGAATGGCAAAATTTGTTTATAACCCAGGTTACTCCTTTATTGAATATAATTCCAAATTTAAAAACACAAAATGAAAAATTAATGTATCAGGACAAAATCAGTAACATCTTTGAAAGAATTTTAAGAAACAAAGAAAACTTTATGTTTAACTTTGAAGATGTAATACATGAGGGACAGCTTACTAGAATGAGAGACTTATCCGAAAGCATGAAAAATGGTTTTTTATTTCATGTAAAAATAGACGAACATCTTAAAAAAGAAAATTTTGGAAACATTAAGAAGAGAATTCCCGACGATGAATTAGAAAGAACTAATATAATAAACAAAAAAATTAATGATATCAAAGAGGGCGTTGAAAGAGCCTATGATGCTAATATGAGAATGGTTAATATGGCTATTTTGCTTTATTCATATGTAAGGTGGTTGAGAAAATAATCAAAAAATAATCAAAAGATAAATTTAAATACTAATTAATTTTTTCAAAGAAAGATGGTAAATGTAAGAGAAATAAAAGTTATTTGTAAGAGGTGTGGTAAAACTGCTCCTTCTGATAAATTCGTTTTAGAACTAGCATACAGAATGATGGTTTGTCCTAATTGTATTAATGAACTTAAAAGTAAACAAGTACAAAAAGATATTGCTAAAAAAGAGGAAAGAAAAGAACAGATTAAAGAAGTAAAGGATGTAAAACCAAAACCGGTTGGATGGGATGGTGATGATGATTACCTTGAAAAACTGTATAAACACAAAAAACAGACGCAAGGTGAAAGTTCATATGAAAGGATAAGTGATACTAAGGTAAGATATACTTGCAGTAAATGTAAGTATAAGTTTGTTTATGATACTGAGAAGAAGTATCCTGATTCCTGTCCTTACTGTAAGTCTACTGGTTTTAAATTTGGTTCTTTTTAATCTTTAGTTTTATATTTAATATTCACCTTATAAAATAGCTTATTTTTTTCTTGGGATCTATAACATATTTATTGATTCTTTACAAAAGTATTAAACAGCTTTGCGTACTAATTCACTTCTTTTGATGTGAATTATAGTAAGCAAATACCTCTAGAATTCGTTTTATACTACCCAAATACATTATTACTTTTTGCTTGACCATCCCTCTTTTGTCAAGTTTGCCTTCTACAAGATAAT
>JAZDEO010000012.1:0-2296 GCA_043808705.1 archaeon
ACAGAATATGTTGAGAAAATAGCTGAGAATATAATTAAAACAAACAAAGAAAAACAACTTGCAGAGAAAATATGGTCAGAAAATTGTAAAAAATAAATTACGTCTCCATCGTCTAATGGTTTAGGACATTAGCTTCTCAGGCTAAAAATGTAGGTTCAAATCCTGCTGGAGACACTAAATTAGAGAGGAGAAATAATATGTTTAAAAAAGGATCAGTTTATCATGTAGTAGTAAAAAGTATTAAAAATTCATTTTATGGAGATCCGCCACATCAAGAGTCTGACGATCACGAAACTGAAATAGAATTTGAATTTGCTGACTTTGATTGTTATCTTTCAGAATCCTTTACAATGGTTCTCTTGAGAAAGCCAAATTGTCATGAAAGAGAACTGTGTAGAAAAGAATAGGAGAATTAGAGAAAATGAAAACAAACGATAAAAAAAGGAGGTATGTAAAGAATATAAAAACTATTCTCATAGGAGAAATCTTAACAACTGTTAGGATTATAAAATCTTATAGAAAGAACGGTAACTGTATAAATGTCTTAAAAATTGAAGATGTTTATTATAAGAAAGGAGCAAAACAACAATGAAAAAAATTGCAGCTATAGCGTTTGCTACGTTTATTATTATCACAGGATGTGTAACAACAAAAACACAACAAACGATTGGAAAGCCGTATTCAGCAATAGAAACACATAGTGATCCGGTAGGAAATACTATGGCAGTTATGGATTTAAATGGAGATGGAGATTGTAACTGTGTGGTTCTTTTTGACAGATTTGGAAGAATAGCAAACGTATATTCTTGTAAAGATGGTAAGGAGAATATGGAAAAAGTGAAAAAGGTGATAGAAGAATATAAAAAATCCTTGAGAAGACAAAATGGGAGCTAAAATGAATGAACCTAAATTTAAAGTAGGTGATATTGTTATTATTTTAGATAAAACATACAGGATGGATTGTGATAACCCTGAAAGTGGAGTTAACTGGGGGAGTTTCCATAAGGGAGATATTAAAGTAATAAATAGTAGAGAATTTCAACAGGATAGAGGAAAGTGGTATTATGAATTATCCCAGGATAGTTTGAGATTCTGGGAAGAGGATTTATTGTGGATGGAACCCGCCCAGGAAATCAAAAAGAGATTAAAAATATTAGAGAATAGGTTTCATGTAAGTATAGAATATAAAATAACTTCTTATAATAAGAGGTAATATTACGTCTCCATCGTCTAATGGTTTAGGACATTAGCTTCTCAGGCTAAAAATGTAGGTTCAAATCCTGCTGGAGACACTAATAAAATATGGGAGTATTTATGATGGATAATGTAATTTGCAACAATATAAAAGATTGTGAGTTTAGGAATTGTGTAGCAAAGGAATCTCATAATAATTGTTTTAATACTGAGTTGTGGTTTTGTACTAAGTCTAAAAAAGATGTAAAATGTGTGCCTATACAAGAGATTAATAAACAACAGGATCATATAAGAGTAGAAATAGAAAAGAGAATTAAAAATCTAGAAGATAGATTTAAGGTAAAAATAAAATTCTCATTCGAGAAAAATCAAAGGAGGTAAATAAATATTATGTGTAACTTTATTTCATGGACAGAAGTTAATAATACAAACATGTTCTTAACAGATGATATAGTTAAGAACAGATTAAATGAATTTAAGAAATTTAACAGTAATTATATAACAGATATAAAAGGTCATGGAGCTATAAAATGGTTCTATGATAATGATTTTAAAGGAGGTATAAGTAAAGAATGTGAAGACTTTACTCATCCTTCTAACTTTCCTAAAGAGATAGTTGAAGCTATTAAAGATTGTAAGTTTAAGTTAATAGGACATAATACTGGTTTATTAAATGATAAAGCTAAGAAAGAACATAAAGAGATAATACAATCAACTTTTTGGAAGTTGTTTGAAAACATTAATAATAGAAGAAAAGAAAGGAGATAATTATTATGTGTAACCTTATTTCATGGATAGAAGTTAATAATACAATCATGTTCTTAACAGATGATATAGTTAAGAAAGGATTAAATGAATTTAAGAAATATAACAATAGTTGGATAACAGACATAAAAGGTCATGGAGCTATAAGATGGTTCTATAATAATGATTTTAAAGGAGGAATAAGTAAAGAATGTGAAGACTTTACTTCTCCTTCTAACTTTCCTAAAGAGATAGTTGAAGCTATTAAAGACTGTAAATTTAAGTTGATAGGTTTTAATATTGATTTATTAAATGATAAAGCTAAGAAAGAACATAAAGAGGTAAGTCAACAAGCTTA
>JAZDEO010000013.1:0-73007 GCA_043808705.1 archaeon
ATGGTGAGTGCCCCCCTCTCCAGAACTGTTGTCGTGTTAATATTGGACTTTATTAAACACAAAATAAATATTTTTTCTCTTTTTTTCCTAATCCCTCTAATCAAATCCCAATTCTTATAAAACAATTCCGTTTTCTTTAAACCCCCCCCTGCGAACTTCCTCTAGCGTTACTTTTATAAGATTTTCCTCTCTCTAAGAAACTATGGTAATAATATCTGAAGATACTCCAAGGATTATCGGTTGTGAATATGAATATGAAATTATTGGAGAACTTAATATAGGTATTTTAAACCTGTACTATAGACACCATGAAAGCCATTTGATATTTAAAGCTAGAGCAGATTTAACTCCATTTAATGGAAATTTGGAAGAAGCAGTAAAATCAGCTGTAGCGTCTTTACACAAAACCGATGATGTAGAGTATAAAGTAACAAACATGCAAGGAAAATATCCAGCAATACACGGAATACTCTTCCAGCAACAAAGAATTCCAGTCCATATTATTGAAGAACACGTTTTAGCACATACAACAAAACGTGGTCGTGGTGCATTTATATGGTCAGATTAGTTTTCTTCAACCCCCCCCCGCGAACTTCCCTTAGCGTTACTTTTATAAGATTTTCCTTCTTTCTTTAAATAAAATGAACAGATTTAAAAGAATACTTCTTACAGCAGGAATTGTAGGAACATTAGCTTCAGGATATTCATTTGTACGCCATTATACGCTTATGGAAAATGAATCAAAATCACCAATAAGAACAGAATATAGTAGTTTACAATCCCAATATAATCAAGAAAAATCCTTAATGTTTACCATCTCTGAAATACCAGATTTAAAAAGAGACCAAAGAAGCATAGATTCTCTTTTAACTACAATTGATAAAATGCAAGAATTAGATAGGCAAATAGATTCTTTAGAAAATTCAGATGTATTTAAACAATCAAATAAAAGAGAAAAAAACTATGCTTATTATAGTGTTGGTTCTATACTGCTCTTTTGTATGCTTCTTGCTGGTATTATACCCGATGAGGGTGGTCCTTTGTGATATAAACAAACAGTTTCAAACGCTTAATTCTTTAACCCCCCCCACGAACTTTCATTTAGCGTTAGTTTTATAAGATTTTCCCCTTTTCTAAATAAATGTATTAAAATGGCTATAATTAGAAAATATGAATATGAAATTAAAGAAGATAAAGAAGATAGTAAACACCAAGTATTGAATCTATATGAAAGGTGGTTATGCCAATCACAACCATATGTTTTTGGTGGCAATATGTGTAACGATGTTTTAAGATTTAGAACACAAGTGCAATTAACACCTTATCAAGGAGATTTAGAAAAAGCAATACATCGTGCTGTAGTCATACTTTATGAAGGTGATTTTCATAGCGGGGTAGAATATACTGCAATAGATATACAGGGAAAACTTCCTGAAATAAAGGGAAAACTTACAGAACAACCACAATTTAAACAAGACCCTAATATGTTAGAAATCACATCAAGAATTGAAGCCGAATAGCTTTTTCTTTTCCAGTTACGCACAACGCGTTTTTGGTTACTTTTTAACGAAGGCTAAAAACTTCCCTTAGCGTTAGTTTTAAAAACATTTCTCTATTACTAAACTTATAATTAAAAGGTGATAGGAGAGATAAAATGACCATTGTTCATTTGTTAGAAGTCAAAAAAAAAGGCGGTTTAGTGGGAGCTATTGAACACGAAAATGAAGAAGTAAGAAAAGTTTTAGTTGCTCCTGAACATGCTGTTGTTGTTTATAATGAAAGAGGTAATTATGGTTGGATTCCTGAAAACTTTAGTACTAGGCCAGATGTAATTAAAAGTGCTATGAACTACGTTAGTGAATGTCAAAGAAATCCCTTAAATCCATTAGTAAATAATCATAGGTTACTTGGTAGTTATGATATACCTACTACAGCATTAGGCCAGTTTTTAGATTCATTAGACACATTACAAAAAGTGCAGGGAGATTTTGAGATGTGTTCTAGAGGGTTAATGAATAGATTGAGTGATTATCCTATGATTTAGTAATTTTTTCTTTCTTTTCCGTTTCGCATAACTCGTTTTGGTTACTTTTTTATAGTTTTGGGTGTTTAAAGGGGATATGGATAAGGTTTATATATTATCCTGCTATATTCTTAAACATGGTACTTTTTTCAGAAAGATTTGGTTACAAATCAATAAAAACAAAAATTCAAATAGTTGATATAGACACAGAATTAACCAACGGAATTTGGAATTGTTTTATTACACATATTTTTGATAAGTTTAAAGACTACGAAATTTATAAAAGTAACGCTGGTTATTATTCCATGCAGAATTTAATTGAAAGACTTTGGTTAGATTTCTTTAAAAAACCAATAGATGAAAAACCAACTAATAGGAGACTCTTCTTACAAGTAATTAGAGGCTGGTTTTTTAATGCAAGCAAATGGAATGAAAAATATGATTTTGTCGAATTTGTCTTACATAATCACGACAACAGCAAAGAAGTAAAAGAATTGATAGAAGATTTAAACGCTGTTTTAAAAAGAGAATTAGCAGGATATAGGATTATATCATCAATAGTTACACCAATTACTTCAGATGTTGAAATTAATGAAATAGAAAAAGCGGCAAATACCCCTATTAATGAGGTTAATCAACATATAGATAGGTCTCTAGAACTTATGTCTGACAGAAAGAAACCTGATTATAGAAATTCCATTAAAGAGTCAATTAGTGCAGTTGAAACTATTTGTAGAATAATCTCAAAAAAAGATAAAGCAACTTTAGTGGATGCTTTAAAAAAACTTCAAAAGGACAATAAAATAAAATTTCATGGTGCATTGCAATCAGCTTTCACCTGTTTGTATGGATACACAAGTGATGCAGATGGAATAAGACATTCCTTAATGGGGGAGGAAAATTTGGATTTTGAAGACGCTTCGTTTTTTCTTGTGTCTTGTTCAGCTTTCATAAACTATTTACTTATAAAAAAATCTAAAATTGAGTGAATATTTAGATTGCATAATCAAACATAAACATTAGTACGCATAACCCACAACTTAAATCTTTTAATCAAAACCTAAAATCTGTTTTTGGTTAGTTTTAAGTATTTTTCTTTATTGTTTTATTTTATGCCTAAACTAAAACTCAAACAAGAATTTAAGATGGGTATTATTACAGGTATTGTTTCAGGAGTCTTTGTTTCATTTTCATTTTTGATTAAATCACCAGCCCTTTAGTGAGATTTCTTCAAGGATTGATGGGAATGGGTATTGTACTCTTAATTCTTTTAGCATTATGCGTATTCTTAGGAGTAAACATATTTGAAAAGGAAGAAGAAAACAAAAATAAGAAAAAAGATTTTAAAAAAACTAAAATTAGTAAATATGAATTAAATTTCCTCAAAGATTACTTTTGGGTAATTGGACTTAGTTTGGTGGTTGTGGGCGCAACAAAGATATTTACAGACCCATTAGGCATTTTAATTGCAGGAATCATTATATTACTTATAGCTTCAGTTTTAAAAGGAATTTTGTTCAAATTAGATAAAACTCAAAAAAAAGACAAACAAGCAAACCAACCCTGATATATACTAGAAAATATATATTCTACTACAGTACGTATAATGTAGGTTATACGAAGTATTTATGCATAAAATGGGCTTTTAATCTAAATAAGGGTTGATTCCACCATGAACTATGTAGTCTACAGCTCTTGCTTCAGGTCCGTAAGTACTTCCAGGATGACTTGAATCAGGAACAACATCTATGTTTGTAACCCATATTCCCTTTTCTTCTAAAACAAGTTTGTAATTAACCTTACTCTTTGCTAAGGTATTACATTCTTCACATCTTTGGCTTATTGAACTTTCATAAAGAACAAATCCAATTGGTTTTAGGTAAGGTGCTCTTAACTCTTGTTTTGTTGTTACTTGATTTTCAACATTTGTTGAACAACCTAAAATCCCTAAAGTTCCAAAAGAAACAATTTGTGCTAGTGTTTTTAGTTTCATTTTACTTTAAAATATCAGAAAACTATTTAAAACTAACTCTAATCTCTGCTTAAAACCTTTAATTCTTTAATTATGCAAAGCGTTTATAGAGAAAACGTGCTTTAAGTGTAAATAAGCATAAGAAAAATAAAAAAAAGAAAAAATTTACTTCTTTTGAGGAATTTGATTTTCATAAGTCATTATTTGATACTCTGTAAACACAATTAAGTCTAAATCACCATCACCATCAAGATCAGCTGTTTTTATGTCTTTGATGTTATTTCCAATAGCTTCAGGTTCAAAGATATTATCAACAGTTCCAAAAGAATTAAAAACATAATGGTTAATTTTCTCTTGGGAATGTCCAGGTTCTATGCTCAATGAAGAGAACAAAGAAATAGCTAATACTGGTTTAACAAGATAATTTTGTAATATATTACTTATGTATTTCATTTTTTAACCCCCATCTAATTTTAATAAAATCTTAAAATAAAGAAAGATATTTAAAAGTAACGTTATGCGTAGTTTTTATAGAGAAAATGTGCTATTTGCAGTTATCCGCTTATTCCTCTACCCCTTTTACGTGGAAGATCTCTTTCTAACAAGGAAATCGTCTCTCTTTTAACTGCATCAAGTTCTCTATTATATTGTTTACCAAAATTATAAACCCTTTCATTAATAGGTAATGTATGAACTATTGAAAATCCAATTGAGTCATCTTCTTTTCTTAAATGTTCCTTTGTTCTTAACCATAACTCACTAGGATCTTCACTAATAACCGTGCTTTCTAAACCTTTAAATTTGCTCTCCGTAAAAACACCCCCAAGATTAATTTCATAAGTTACAAGATAATATTTAAGGTCTGCCATTTTAGTAAGTAAATTACAGAAAACTATATAAAATTATCTCTAATCTCTACTTAAAACCTTTAAACGTTAATTATGCGTAGTTAATCTCTATATCCAAACTTCTTCTCATATTCTTTATGGTTCATTAGGTCTAGAATTAAAGAAATAATTTCTACTTCACTGCCTCTTATAGTGTATATCATTCTCCAGGCACCAGAAAGATTAATCTTCCATAGGTTGGTTACATCATAATTTTGTATATACTCTTTTGGAATTCTATCTTTTTGAATGTGAAATCCATATTCAGGATTTAGTTTTAATAATTCTATCTTTTGTTTTATAGAGTTTAATAATGTTTGATGATCACTGCTCGTAATACCCTTCTTTATCTCCTCACCCACAATATTATTTAGGTTATCAAACTCTTCTTTAGCATCCCCTGTAATTTAGCATCCCCTGTAATAATCACCTTGGTTGGTTTTCCTTTGAACATTATAATTCAACACCCTCTTTTATTGCTTTTTCTAATTTAGGGCTTGGATTATATATCCATAAAATACCTTTTCTTCCATCAAGTATTTTTCCACTACTCTCTAAATATTTTAGAATAACATTTAATGTTTGGTGCATTATTTTTGTAGGCAATTTATTCTTTAATTCCTCTCTATTCAAAAGAGTATTTGACCTCTTTAAAATATCTTCTACCATTAATACAGTCTTTAAGTTTGGATAGTGTATTATTTCTAGCTTTTGCATTTTAATCACAATTTATATTATTTTATATAACTATATATATAAACTTATATATAAATCTTTTGTTTTTCATTTTTGAGGATTATGTTAAAAATTTTAATCATTAAAAGTAACGCTATGCGAAGTTTTTAGAAAAATTATATTCCTTTCTTTTTATATTCATCTAACCATAACCTTGTCATATATCCTCTTCCAAGAATATAAACTTTGTCTATACCTAATGATCTAAGTAATTCATAATATTTTTTGTTCATATCTATAAAAGAACCACTCGGGTCTATTTGTGTTCTTAAATAAAAAGATACAGCCTTTTCAAGAGTTTTCTGAGCAAGGCTCATTACTTGTTCTTCAGTAAATAAATAGACCCAGCTTTCAGTTAAATCAATTAAGTCAAACTTGGGATTATGTAAGATTATCCCATCTTTAGAAGATTCTATAGAATGCCCTATATTATATTTTCTTTGACCTAATTGTTCTTCACCCAACACTTTACTTAAATCTATCATTTAACCCTCTATAATTTTAAAGAAGTAAGGAAAATTATTTAAAAGTAACTAAATACTACGTATAAGGATACCTATCGGAACCTTTTTATATTTTTATTCTCACATCTTAATAAAATGGAGAGTGATTTAAATCTTAGACCAACTTGAAACAGAACTAAGAATAAGGGGATTTTCAGATAATACAATAAAGACCTATCTCTCAAATAACAGATTATTTTTAGAGTATATAAAAAAAGATCCTAACAATATAAGTGAAGACGACATTAAAAATTATTTTGCTTTCCTAAATAAAAATAAGATTTCTAACAAAACATTAGGCTTAAAGAAAGCAGCGTTAATATTCTTTTATAAAGAAATATTACATAAAAACATAATAAACTTTAAGACACCTCGAGCTGAAAAAAAGATTCCAGAAGTTTTAACAAAAGAAGAAGTCAAACTTTTAATAGACTCAACAAATAATCTTAAATCAAAGCTAATTATAAAGTTTTTATATTCTACAGGATTAAGGGTTTCTGAATTAATTAATTTAAAATTAAAAGACTTAAGCTTAGAAAAAAAGGAAGGCTGGGTTAGAAAGGGAAAGGGTTCTAAAGACAGATTCTTTAAAATTTCAGATATGCTTCTAGATGATTTAAACAAATATGTACTAACATTAAAGGATAAAGAAACTTATCTGTTTCCTGGAAAAAATAATACTTTAACAAGTAGAAATATTCAAAAAATAGTAGAGAGATCAGCTAAAAAAGCAAGCTTGGAAAAAAGAGTAAGTCCCCATAAGCTTAGGCATAGTTTTGCTACACATTTGCTTGAATCAGGAGTAGATATAAGATATATTCAAGCATTATTGGGCCATAGTTCGATATCTACAACTGAGATATACGCTCATGTTTCAGGAGAACAACTAAAGAAGATAAAATCTCCTCTAGATTCTCTATAACTTATTGTTATTTATAGTTAGTTTTAAATAATTTTCTAACTCAGAATCAGTATATGGGTGATTTTAAAGAAGCAGATTCAAAAGAATTAAGTAAATCCCTTTTAGGTTTACCCTTTCTTCTATCGGAATGTGCAATAGATCTTGAGAATTATCGTTTAGGCATATCTAAAGATCTTAATTCTATTGAAAAATTAACTGAAATTATTAGAGAATATCAATTAAAGGATAACTCTTCTACATTTCCTTTTCCTTTCTCAGGCCCCAATACCTTTTCTTACTATTCATTAGGACAATCAATTCTAAACTCAGGGAAGTATCCTAACAGGAATTTTAATCCTTCGGAATTAGCCTTAGAAATGGGATTATTAAAACTAGAGTTAGAGAATATACCATATTCTAATCCTGAAAGATTAAGTGAAATAACTTTGTTCTTATGTGATTTCTCAAAAGAGTCAATGAATGAGTATAGGTTTTGGACACAACCTCATAGGTTAGTAGCCTAAAATTTTTAATCTTTATCCTAATTATAATTAAAATTATTTACTATTCTTTAGCAGGATTTGTCTTTTAATAGATGATTAAAACCTTTAATCACGTCGTCATTTTCAATCTTATATTTTATATAATAATATATTGTATATCCAATATATTGGACATCAAATATATTGCACATCCAATAGAATAGAAAAGTTTATATATAAGTTCCGCTTAAATATTTTAAGCAGAGATTAAATATGAAATTACCCAAATACATGGACTTTAGAGGTTTTTTAAGCCTTCAAATATTGCACCAATTGAATAAAAAGAGGCTTTGTGGAGATGAACTAGCTTCGATAATCGGGGTTAAGAAGTCTGGGAAATTGACGCCGGGTACCATTTACCCGGCTTTAAAATTCTTAAGAAAATCTAAGCTTATTTCTTTAAAACAAAAAGGTAGAAAGAAAATTTATTTTTTAACAAAAAAAGGTTCAACAGAATATAAAACTTCTAAGAGATTATTTAAGAATATGTTTAAAGATATAATAAAAAAATAAAAAAAAGAAAATACACAAAAACTTATCTCTTTTTCTTTTTCTTTTTTCCGCCACGAGCCATCTTTGCTTCGCAAACGTTACCCTTTCCATCTACATAATATAAATAACCGGGTTTTCTTTTAACTACATTCTTTACAATTATAGATCCCATTTTTTAACCTCCTGTTTTTAACTATCGTCGTAAATAGTGTGATTTACTAGTATATAAATGTATTGAAACTTCTCGTCAGTAATTTAATAAACTATATTTTTATGACGGGGAATATCATTTATAATAACTAAAAAAACTTTTTTAAGCTACTTTCTTTAATTTTCTCCGAGATAAGCACATATCTCCAGCCAACAACCTCTAATTTTTCCCTCTCATGACAATTAGGACATTGCGTTGGTGCTTTTTCAGATGTATTTGACATCCACTCCCAATTACATTTTAGGCAATGCATACTATATCTTACTGCTTTTTTCCCAGGTTTTATCATCTTAGGGGCTCTTAATTTTAAGAATATATAAATTAAAATTAAGATTAATACAGGCAGAACTAAAGATAACAGAATAATATTCTTAGTTAAAAGCTTAAATGTTAAGAATACAATTACAACTAATAATGTATACAATAATGCAAAAATTAGATGATCCTTCTTTATTTCCATATAAATATTATAGAAGAAAAATATATAAAGATAATCATAAATTCAAAAACCTATTACAGGATTAATAAAGTATTAAACTTATCAAAATAGAACACCTCATAATATAATTAGATAAGCACCAAATAACATAACAAGAGTTGCAATGATTTTTTTAGTTAAATTCTTCTCATGAAATAACTCCCCACCAAGCAAAATAACTATTATAACATAAGTTCTTCTGATGGTTTCTACTAATGTTACGTTTTGTATTAAGATAGCCTGATTCTGTAGCAGTTTTGCAACAAGGATAAAAGTAGCAGCAAAAAAGATTAAGACCCCAGAGGTTTTAAAACCCCTCATAATTCCATTAATTCCATCATGTAATAAAAAGATTAGAATTATCATATAAACCATAAAAAAGGTATAACTTATGAAAGTTAAAGTGTAAACATCAACTAATTTTGTACTTAATAAGTATCTAGCTAATATCAAGGATAAAGCCATCAAAGCTAAAGACAAGAAAACATAATTTATATACTGGCGCTTAAAAATATTAGCAAAAGGTTTTAAAAAACCCCCTTTTCTAATTTCTAAAATATAAATTCCTACAATCAACAAAAATATTCCTAACAATTGTAAATAACTTATTGTTTCACCCAAAATTATTACTGCAAAAAATAAAATAAAAACAGGCAAAAACACCATTAAAGAACTAGCTGAAGATACCTCCATATGTCTTATCGCCTTGGCAGTAAAGAATGTAGATAACCCAAAAAATAAAGACTCCAGAGCAATTAAAATCCAGATCCTTAAATCAAGATTAAAGTCAACAAGTCTTATGAATATTAAGGATAGTATAAACATAAATATAGACAGAACACAAGAAAACTCTATTGAATGTTGTTTAATCAGACTCTTCTTTTCAATTATGACAGCTAAAGCAGTAAAAATAGCAGAACCAAAAGCAAACAAGTACCACTCCATTAGATTAATAAAATTTTTATTTTATTTAAAGTTTTCCAATACCTTTTTAAATCTAAATTTTTTACAAAGGATAGAGGGCTCTTAGCTCAGCTTGGTAGATTTTATAGCCAAAAGCAACTGACTCTTAATCAGTAGGTCGCGGGTTCAAGTCCCGTAGAGCCCATTTAATAATCAAGATTAAATAACTCATGATGCAAACCTTAAAGGATTGGATAGATAAACTAAAGAAATCAGAATCCTTAATAATTGTAGAAGGAAAAAAAGACAAAGAAGCCCTAAATAAGTTAGGAATTTATAAAGTAGAAACCTTAGATGGAAGACCAATCTATAAATTAGTAGAAGATATTTCTTTAAAAACAAAAAAAGTTATTATCTTAACAGATCTTGATAAACAAGGCAAAGTATTCTATCATCAAATAAAACATAATTTACAAAAAAAGAAAATCTTAGTAGAAGACGGTTTCAGATATTTTTTATTTAAAAAAACAAAAATCTCGTTTATAGAATCAATCCATAAATTTGTTTGATTATTCAACTGTAACAGACTTACTCAAGTTTCTTGGATGGTCTACATCATAACCTTTCAAATCAGCAATATAATAAGCTAATAATTGTAGAGGTATGACATTAATTATAGGCTCTAGTTCTTCAATAGTTTTAGGCACATATATAACATGATTCACTTTATTCTTTATTTCATTATCACCCTCATCAGCAATTGCTATTATCTTACCATTTCTAGCTTTTATCTCTTCTATATTACTTAAAATTTTGTAATAAACATCATTTTTATTTGCTATTACAACAACAGGCATATCCTCATCTATTAAGGCTATAGGCCCATGTTTCATCTCAGCAGCAGGATAACCCTCTGCATGAATATAAGAGATTTCTTTTAATTTTAAAGCACCCTCTAAAGCAACAGGAAAATTTATCCCCCTACCTAAGAACAAAAAATTGTTTCTTTTATAATAAACATCTGCAATTTCTTTTATATTATTCTTATTTAAAATATCTTTAACAATATTAGGAATTTTTTGTATTTCTTCAATTATCCTATTATCTTTTTTAAAATACAAACTTAGAATATTTAAGGCAATTACTTGGCTTGTAAAAGCCTTTGTACTAGCAACCCCTATCTCAGGTCCAGCATGAAGATATATTCCCTGTCCAGATTCTCGGGCAATACTACTCCCTACAACATTAACAATTCCTATTGTTTTAGCCCCCTTCTTCTTAGCCTCTCTCAAGGCAGCTAATGTATCTGCAGTTTCTCCAGATTGGCTAATTACAATAACCAAATCATTCTCGTTTATTATTGGATTTCTGTATCTAAACTCAGAGGCGTAATCGACTTCAACAGGAATTTTACAATTCTTTTCTATAATATATTTTCCTATTAAAGCAGCATGCCAAGAAGTTCCACAAGCAGTAATAATAATCCTTTTTAATTTAGTTATAAAATCTTTATCGAGATTAATACTTATTTTTATTTCATCATCTTTAATTCTACCCCTTATAGTATTCATAATACTCTCAGGTTGTTCATTAATCTCTTTTAACATAAAATGTTTAAAACCTTTTTTTTCAATTTCTTCTAAATTCCATTCTATTCTTTCAATATGCCTACAATTTATATTTGCATCTTTAAGATTAGATAATGAATAGCTATCAAAATTAATTTCTAAAACATCATAATCTTCTAAATAAATAACATCCTTAGTATACGATATAATACTAGAAACATCAGACGATATAAAATACCCTTTATCATTTATGCCTAATATCAAAGGACTTCCTTTTCTTGCAGCAATAATCTTATCTCCATTCTTATTTATAACTAACAAACCATAAGTTCCATCAACTTTTACTAAAGCTCTTTTAACAGCAGTTACTAAATCCCCCTCATAAAACTCTTCTATCAAATGAGCCAAAACTTCAGAATCAGTATAACTCTTAAATACATGTCCTTTGTTTATCAAAACCCCTTTTAAAACATCAAAATTTTCTATAATTCCGTTATGAACAATTGAAATATTATTCTCACAATCATTATGCGGATGAGCATTTATATCAGAAGGAACACCATGAGTACTCCATCTAGTATGACCTATACCTATATTTGAATATAATTCAGGAACATTAAAACCATCTATCTTACCTTTCTTCTTGAAGGTTTTAATTTCATTATTAATTATTACTGAAATTCCAACACTGTCATAACCTCTATACTCTAATCTTTTTAGTCCATTCATTAATATAGGAACACAATTCTCTTTTCCAATATAACCAATAATTCCACACATAAAAATAAGGAATGATAAAAGTATTTAAATTTGTATCTAATGTACTTAATAAATCTCATTAACAAATAATTTAGGATCTAGATTAGAGAGCATATTACTAATAATTTTTTCATCTTTAAACATCTCACTAACAGATAATCCATTAGTGTCTCTATAAATAAATTCAGCAACAATAGGGGAAACACTTAAAATACAGATCAACCAATCTTTATTTTTTTCTAAATATTCTAGATCTCTGCCTGTTGTGTCAGTGGTTATAGCCTTTAGATTAACTCTCCTCATTCTATCTTCAGCCTTAACACCTCTTTTTTCACTAGCCAAACAATGCGTAAAAAAACCATAAATTTCACTTACGCCATAATTATCTCTTAATATTGAAGCATTCTCTTCTAAAGTTCCTCCACTGTCAAAAATGTCATCAATAATAAGAGCTATCTTCCCGTTTATATCAGATCCTCTTATTTTATTAACATTTGATTTTCCACCATCATCAAACATTGTTCTATTTTTGTCAGCATAAGCAATATCACATCCAAGTAAATCAGCAAACCTCTTAGCAGTTTTACTGCTACCTTGATCAGGGGCAACAACAACCAATTTTTCTCTAAAAATATTTTTTTTATAAAAATCCTTAAATAAAACATTCTTGATATACCAAACAAATAAAGGCATAGCATCTAAATTATCTACAGATACATCAAAAAAACCCATTTGTTGAGCAGAATGCATATTTATGCTAGAAAATCCATTATATTTTCTACCTCCAGCCTTATCAAGCAAATCAGCTATCATTTTAGCATTAATTGCAACCCTTCCATCTTTCTTAGTATCCTGTCTTCCATCAAGAAAACTAACAAAAAACCTAAAATCATCACACTCACATCTCTTTAATGCATCCGCTGTCAATAATAAATCCCAATTACATTTTATTGGTTCATTGATAATGTAAGATTGAATAACAAACACACTATTTTTCCTTACATTTTGGCCCACTTGAACATATCTATTTCCATCGGGAAAACTTTTACACTCAATCTTTTCTAATGAAAAATCTATATCTTTATTTTTTAATATAGAAGAAACCCTTTCAGCAAAATCATAACTATACTCATTTGCTAATAAAACCACATCTTTTACATGATTCATAAAAATAAATAAAAATTTAAAACTTTTAAAGCTTTACCTAGTGTAATATATTCATCACTATAGTAAATCTTTTATCTTGTCAATATGCTCAGCAACCTTATTTCCAGTGTCTGTTAAAGCAATTGTTTTTATTCTTCCATGCTTTTCAAAAACAACAAGCTTTGCTTTTTCCATTTCTTGCAATATCTTTACAGCATGAGAATAAGTACAATCAACTTCTTTTGCCAAAACACTTCCATATCTGTTTTTGCCACCCTTTCTTAGAGCTACTAAAATCATTGCTGGTTTCTTTCTAAAAAAAACTTCAAATATACCTGCTTTAGTTTTATCCAATTTAATAACCCCCTAATATTTTGACACCAATAATTTATCCATGATAATCAATAACTATTTAAATGTTTCTTTTTGAATATATATATTAAACAAAATACTTTTAAATCTTACTATTTTTATTTTTTTAAAGAATTTTTAATGCTTATAAGGTCTATTGGCTGTTCTTCTCTAATTTTAATAAAGCATCCCACTCTTTATCAACATGTTCCTGTACTTTATCAAGAATCTTTTTATTTTCATCTTTTAGGAGATGTTTAAATCTTCCTTGAAGTTTTAAAAATTCAATTATAGGTAGTCTATTTTCATTCTTATAATTTATAGTATATTTATTATTTTCAACCTCATATAAAGGCCAGAAATTAGTCTTAACAGCCAATTCAGCTATTTTAACAGCTAAATTTGTATCAAATCTCCATCCTAAAGTACAAGGTTGTAATACATTTATGAATGCAGGACCATTAGCATTAAAGGCCTTCTCAGCTTTATTATAGAGATCTATTAAATTATTTAAAGAAGCTTGAGCAACATAAGGAATATTATGAGCAACAACAATTTTAGTTATATCTTTTCTAAATTTCTCTTTGCCTTGATGGAACTTTCCTACTGTTTCTGTTGTAGTATCAGCTCCAAAAGATGTTGCAGAACTTCTTTGAACTCCCGTATTATGAACTATAATCCCATTAGCAATAAAGTTATGTTCACCCTCAACTCTTAAATCTAATGTTGGTTCAACGCCTAACTGTTTAATATTTCTTACTTTTTCTATACTAAAATATTTATTTTCTATTAAGAAATTTTTGTATTTATACTGATTTTTATATTTTTTAGTGTTCCATATTCCAAGTTTACTAAAGCACATATACCAATATTGTGTATCTTTTAATAATTTTCTATAAACCACAACTTTACCTTTTTTTATTTTTATATTATGTAATTTTCCAACTCTATAATTCATAGTTTGTAATAATAATCTTAATCTTTTAACTAGATCATAACTTGAAGAGGGATATCTCCAACTTTCACCCATTTTATATCCATCAGATAACATTAACCCCTCTAAAAATTCTTCTTTTTCTTTCTTAGTTAATGTAAATATCCATGAAGGTATTGTTTTATTTTTAGAACCTTTACCTAAACCCAGAGAATCAATGAACTTTACAACATTAATAGATCTTATATACACCTCATTCTTTGATTCTACCGGTTTAATTTTAAATACCTTCTTTATAAGATTGATTAGTACCTTTCTAGCTTTATCTTTTTCAGGTATAGCAAAAGCAACTTCTGCTTTTTCTGTTCTAGTCCAACCATCACCTACCCACAAACCCAATAATTTCATTAAATCTTCATTTGATTTTTTAGGTATTTTTACTTTGTTAATTTTATTTACTTTATAATCACCTTTCTTAGAAATATTTATTGGTTCAAAAACGTATTTTTTACCTTCTTTCAAATCTTTTTGAACAACTAAATCATCCCCCATCTTAATATTCTCTAATCTTTTCCAAATAAACTCATTAGTATTACTACGTCCATTATGTTTTAAAACTAAAAAGGGATGATTTCCTGTAGCCTTAATATCGTGATGTAAGGTTGATAAACTATAAACTCTTTTTTTTCCATTATCAAAAACACCATCACATTTTTTTAAAACTAAATCATAATTTTTTTGATCAAAAGCATATACCATTTCACCTTTCTTTATTTCAGTTATTAATTTTAATCCTTTTTCAGTCAAAATTAGACTGTCCAAAGTTAAACAGTTCATATAAGCTTCATTATTATACAAAACATAAACAAATTTATGTCCTCTTTCTAAAGCACCACTTAATGCCTGTAACCCAATATCATATGTGCCACCATCACCACCAAACGCAACAAAATTAATATCTTTTTTTATCTTATTTTTTTTCTTTAACACATTAAAAGCAGTTTCAACACCAGATATAGTTGAAGCTGCATTTTCAAATGCATTATGTATCCAAGGAACATTCCAGGAACTAAAAGGATATATGCTAGATGTAACCTCCAAGCACCCAGTAGCACAAGAAACAACAACAGGTTTTTTAGAAGTACTTAAAACAGTTCTAACTATTTGAGGAATACCACAACCACTACATGTTCTATGACCAGAAACAAACTTTTTATTTACACTCTGATCATTTGCTAGTTCAATTATATTCATTTTAATTCTTAATATCAAATTTTAATCTGATTTCTCCCTTAAACCAATATATCTATTTTTTATTTTATCTGTTAATAATTCATTAAAAATATTTTTAATATTCTCTTCATGAACCTCTCTTCCACCAAGTCCATATATGTAACTATGTACTTTTGATTTCTTAAAATCATAAAGACTGTTTTTTATTTCACTATACAAAGGAGCATTAGCACCATATGATTCACTTCTATCCAAAACAGCAATATTCTTTAAATGTTTTAATACATTTCCTATTTCTTTATATGGAAAAGGCCTAAATAAATGTAATTTTAATAATCCGACTTTTTTTCCATCCTTTCTCAAATCATCTATAACCTCTTTAACTGTTCCAGCAGTAGAATTTAGAACAATAATAGCTACATCAGCATCATTTAATTTATAAGATTCAAAATATCCATATTTTCTTTTAGTTATCTTGCTTAATTCTTTACAGATCTTTAAAAATTCTGTTTTAGATTTTTCAATAGAATCACTTAATTGTCTTCTTGTTTCAAAATAATAATCAAATAATTGTAAAGGTCCTATTGTTATAGGATTATCTACATCCAATAAACTATTCTCAATCTTCTTTTCACCAACAAATCTTTTAACAATATTATCATTTAATAAATATATATTCTGCATACAATGGCTTGTTATAAAACCATCCTGCATAACCATAACAGGCAATTTTACTCTTTCACTAAGTCTCATAGCTATTAAGTTAAACTCATATACCTCTTGGGCATCTTCACAGTAAATCTGAATCCATCCAGAATCTCTACAACCCATACTATCACTATGATCACAATGTATGTTTAAAGGCCCTGATAAAGCCCTATTCGCTATGTTCATTACAATAGGTAATCTTAAACCAGAAGCTATAGGCAATAATTCCCACATATAAGCTAATCCAACAGAGCTTGTGGCAGTCATCACTCTAGCACCTGAAGCACTAGCACCTATACAAGCACTCATAGCACTATGTTCTGATTCAACTCTAATCATTTCTCCATCTACTAAACCATCAGCTACAAATTTAGCATAATTTTCCACAATCTCTGTTTGAGGAGTAATAGGATAAGCAGCAACAACATCTAAATTCATCTGTCTCATAGCTTCAGAAGCTGCTCCAGCACCATCTAAACCTTTTATCATTTTTATCATCTTATTTTGAGATTATTTCTCTCCCTCCCTTTTGGCACTTAAAGCCTTTACAGGGCAAACCTCAACACAAATCAAACACCCCTTGCAATAATCTAAGTTAGTTTCTAATCTCTTATTATTTTTTATAGGAATACAATTATCAGGACAATAGATAACACATTTCATGCAATTAATACATTTCTTTGTATCTAAAACAGGTCTTAAAGATCTCCAAGATCCAGTTTTATAGTTCAAACTAGATGCCTTTTCAGTTATACCACCAATCTTTATATCCTTCCACGATTTCATCTTAATCTTTAAAATATTTCAAATTATTTTACGCTATTTTACGCTATTTTACGCTATTATATCCCTCTTCAAAAGCCTTAATATTGGCTTCAGTCTTTTCTTTTCCTAATTTTTCTAAAAAATGTTCTTTAACAATTTGGATCATAGTTTCTTTTTTTACAACATTCTTTATTTTTAATAAAGCCCCTAACATAATTATATTTGGAACATCTCTTCCTAAATTTCTTAAAGCAATATCAGTTGCATTAACACTATAACTTTCATACTCGGGTCTTATTTTATATAATTCACAATTCTTATCTCTACATATATGGCATTCACTCTTGCAGTTTGCAATTATTACACATTTATCATGTAATGTTTTTCTAATATCAGCCTCATTTATTAAAGAAGAGTCAATAATCACAACAATTTCTGCATGTTTTATAGGAGCATAAGATTTTATCTTTCTATCAGCTATTTTCACATATGTTTTAACAGGTGCCCCAGCCCTTTCAGGCCCATATTCAGGAAACGCCTGTATATATTTTCCCTCTTTTAAAGCAGCTAAAGCTAACAAATGAGCAGCAGTCTTAGCACCATGACCACCCCTTCCATGTATCCTTATTTCTAGAATATCCTTCATTTTATCTTTTTAATAAAAAGAAATTAGTTATTTATAAACTTAACCATAACCTTTAAATAAAAACAATTATTATTAATAAAACATGATAAATATAAACCTAATAAGAAAATATCCAGATTTAGTAAAAGAAAACATAAAAAAGAAATTTCAAGAGCATAGATTATTCTTAATTGACAGATTTAAAGTTTTGGATGAAGAATGGAGACACCTAAAAATAGAAAATGATTCTTTAAGATCTAAAAGAAATAAGATTTCTCAAGAAATAAATGAAGCAAAAAAAACCAATGACCATAAACTTAAAGAACTAATAAAGGAAGCAAAATCTATTCCAGAAAGAATTAAAGAGATTGATGAGAAATTAAAGAATTTGGAAGAAGAAATAGAACAAATAATGCATAAGATTCCTAATTTGATATCAAAGGAAACTCCATTAGGAAGAGATGAATCTCAGAATAAAGAAATTAAGAAACATGGTAAAATACCAAAATTTAAGTTTTCAATAAAAAATCATGTAGAATTACTAGAACATCTTAATTTAGTAGACTTTGAAGCATCAGCAAAGGTTTCTGGAAATGGTTTCTATTATTTAAAAGGAAAACTAGCTTTATTAAATCAGGCTTTAATAAGATTTGTTATAGATTTTATGAACAAAAAGAAATATGAGTATATAGAAACACCTTTAATGTTAAATGAAAAATCTATATCTTCATCTATGGATAAAGAAACAATTGAAAATTCAGTCTATTCTATTAAAGACGAAGACTTAAACTTAATAGGGACAGCAGAACAGTCATTATTGGCTATGCACTCACAAAAGACAATAAAGGAATCAGAACTTCCAAAGAAATACTTTTCTTACTCAATGTGCTTTAGAAAAGAAGTAGGAGCCCATGGTATAAATGAAAAAGGCCTTTGGAGAACACACCAGTTTAATAAAATAGAACAATTTATTTTTTGTAAACCAGAAGACTCAGAAAAATTATACAAAGAATTATTAAAGAATTCAGAAGAGATATTAAATGCTTTAGAGCTTCCATATAGGGTTTTAGAAATATGTTCAGGTGATTTATCAGACTGGAAACATAGAAGCGCTGATTTAGAGGTTTATAGAGCAACAACAAAATCTTATGGTGAAGTAATGTCTTTATCTAACTGTACTGATTACCAAGCAAGAAAACTTGATATAAAATGTATTGATAATAAAGGCAACAAAAGAACCTTGCATACCTTAAACAATACAGCATTAGCAACATCTAGAATATTAGTTGCATTAACAGAAAACAATCAACAGAAAGATGGTTCAATAAAGATTCCAAAAGCATTATGGAAATATACAGGATTTAAAAAAATAAGTTCTTTAAAATGAAGAAAAAACTAAAAATTTTAGCAGCAGGAGACATCCATGGTGATACTAGACTAGCTTATTCTCTAGCAGATCAAGCAAAAAAGGAAAATGTTGATCTTGTTATTTTATGCGGGGATCTTACTTTTGGAGAAAGATCTACATCAAACATAATAGGGCCTTTTGTAAAGAAAAAACAGAAAGTCTTAATCATTCCAGGAAATCACGAAAGTTTTGCAACAGCAGACTTTTTAGCAGAAATGTACGGAGTCAAAAATATTCATGGTTACTATGTAAAATATAAGGGTGTTGGAATATTTGGATGCGGTGGAGCAAATATAGGAATCCATCAAATCTCTGAAGAAGAAATCTTTGATAATTTAAAAAAAGGTTTTTCAAATATTAAAGATTTGAACAAAAAGATAATGGTAACTCATGTTCATCCAGAGGGTGCTAAAATGGGAAAGTTTACTTCATTTTTTCCAGGATCATCAGGCGTTAAAAAAGCAATTAAAGATTTTAAACCGGATTTATTATTATGCAGCCATGTTCACGAAGCAGAGGGCATAGAAGAAAAACTTTATGATACAAAAGTTATAAATGTTGGAAGAAAAGGTAAAATAATAGAAATCTAGTTCTCATCTTTAAATATAATAATCTTATTTGGGTATACAACAACACCATTATCAGTCATCTCCATTTTTATTGTTTTCTCAGCATGTCTCGTTCCCCTCATCTTTAATACCTCTATAGCCCTTTTTCTTATACCCTTCTCTTTTACATGATACATTAATATTATAGAATCGACCTCAAATTCTAATCCACCACTCTCAACCCGATCCATGTTTACGACATATTTTTCTGAAGTAAGTAATGTTGTGCAACCCCAGCTTCTTAATAACCCAAATAAAGATAAAGCAGCCTCTTTTTTTGCTAATTCATCTTGATATAACAAAACAAAAGAAGTAATAGAATCTATAACCAATCTCTTAATATTGTATCTTGTTATAATATTCTCTATTAAACCTCCTCCTTCAACAAGCAATTTTTTTACTCTTTCAGGAGAATACTCTAAAAATATAAACTTCTTTTCTTTTTCTAACTTTTCTAAATTCCATCCAAATTCAGACATATTCTCATAAAGCTCTTCCTTCTTTTCCTCAAAAGTTATATACATTCCAGGTTCATTATGTTTTAAGATTCCATTAACCAAATAAGCTACACTAAATATGGTTTTTCCAGAACCAGCCCCACCAATAATCAAATTCATACTCCTCTTCTTAAATCCACCGTTAACTAATTTATCAAAACCAGAAATATGTGTTGGAACTCTCTCAAACCTCGATTTTTTCATACTAAAATACAAAATTTTCTAATATAAAAATCTATTGCATCATAAACAAACTACCCAACATGCTACTAACAATGAATCTTACCAAAAAGAACAAAAATATACTAAAAAATAAAACAGGTATTATATACTTAAAACCCTCTTTTTCAGTACCTTTTTTTATCAAACCTATAAGCAAAGAACCAAAGAATGCTGTAGATATTAAAAATGCAACAATGTAAAAAATTAAAAAATCAATTGATACAGAAACCTTAGGAACAGCAAAAGGTAACCTAGCATTTCCTAAAGACTCCATATTAGGCACATTAACACTACTAATTGTTTTTGTTAAAATCTCTACTAAATAAGAAGATAATCCAAACAGAACAGGAGCCCCAATACATATAGCTACAAAGATAAACATTACATACATACCAACACTAGCTCTTATTTTTTTATCAACCAAACTCTGATTTAACAAGTCTTCAGCAGTCTGTTCTAATAAAGAAGCAAGCTCTCCACCAGATCTTAAACCAGAAGTTATCAATAAAATAGCTTTTTCTAATTTCTTTGACTTTACTCTTTGAGTCATTTCATTTAAAGCCCTTGTTATTTCCATACCTGCATTTATCTTTTTGCCAACAAGATTGATTTCATCTTTTAAAGGACCAAATTCCGGTCTTATCGACATGAATAAAGCTCTATCTACAGTTAAACCAGCCCTTAAATTACTAGACATCAATTGTAGAGCATCAGGTAAAACAGTCTCAATAAACTTTCCTTTTTTATCAGCATTAAATGTTAATAACATCATTTCAAAGATTATCATAAATAAAAAACATAATACAAAGATCAAGAAAAAGTTTATTTTAAATAGAGCACCTAAATAAAATCCAAAGAGAGTAGAAATTAATAAATTAAACACTAAAATAAAACCTAAGAACTTATTATAATCTGTCTTTAGATTAGAATACATTAATAAATTTATTATTTTTTTCTTTAAATTCTTTGGGTAAAAATTGCTTAATATTTTATAAAGTGTAGTAATCATCTTAATCTCCTAATAAAGCAGGCCTCTTTGTTTTTATAAGTCCTAAAAAACTTATTTGAAATAAAAGTACAAATATAAATAATACTATTAAAAAAACCTTATTTAAGTATTCGTTTAAAGATACAAAAGACGATATTACAACTAAAAAAGTGATTCCTAATGCTGGTGCAATTACTGCCAATAACATATAAAACATCGCTAATGGATTTAATTGACTGCCATAAGCCTCTATCTGAATTAATTGTTCCTGAGATAAAGATCTTATTATCTCATTTAAAACAGTAGTGATATTACTACCAGATTTCATTCCATTTATCAATTGCCACATAACCTTCCTTAAGTAAATTGAAGAAGAATTCCTTTCTAATTCCTCTAAGACATCTATCTGAGGCGCTCCAGCATTCATTTTTTTAACAACCTTTCCAAATAATTTAGATAGTTCTCCATAATTTGAATTTGATATAGAAATAAATATATCAAATAGATTAACTCCGGAATTAAGTTGTATGTATATTGTCCTTAAAGCAGGTAACAAGTTCCTTTCAATGTCCTTTGATTTTCTTCTAGCAATCAATTTTGGATATTTTAACTGTTGTAAGAAAACAAAAAAACTCAAGATTGAAGCAATAATAATTCCTAAATAAACATGACCTATTTTTATAAATATTACAGACAAAATTATAGCAATGAACAAAAAGAATATTAATGTTGCAGCAACACACATACTAATATAATCTTTTACACCAACCTCTTGTTCAGATTGTTTCAATTCATTCTCAAGAAATGGAAGGAACTGTTTTAAAAACTCGCTAACACTCAAAAATCTCTTTCCAATAACTCTTAAATGGTTTATTGGTAAAATAGAAAAGGGTACCTTAATCATTTTTTAATAAGATCTTATTAATGTCCATATTTTTCTTTACTATTTTTAACAATTCTTCTTTATTGAGATAATATTCTTTCATGACCTTTCCAACCTGATGTACATTTCTCACACTTTTTTTAACTAAAAAATCTAAAATATCCTTTTTTTCATTAATGTCGTCATCAATCTCATTCTGACTTAATCCAGTATGCCTACTCAATTGTTCAAATAATTTTACGCTAGGAAAGTATTTAGTTATTTTATCTGTAGAAGGATTCCATCTATAAATCAAATTAGGTTTAATCTTTCCTTCACTCTCCCCTAAGATAAATTCTCCAATATGATAAATCCTTCTAACATTTTTTCTTCTGTCTCTAAACATAACCACATTAAGATGAACAGCTTCAAGCAAATTTTCAGGAACCTCTATAGGAGGATTAATCAATCTTTTAATGGTCTCATTTGCGCTATCAGCATGTAATGTAGCATAAACACTATGGCCTGTATGCATAGCTTCAAATAAAACTCTTGCATCTTCACCCTTTCTAATTTCCCCTAAAATAAGTCTATCAGGTCTCATCCTTAATGCATTAATCATTAAATCTAACATACTTACTCCGCCCTCTCCCTCAGGATTTGGTAATCTTGTTACTAAAGGACACCAGTAAAGATACTTAGGCAAATACAGTTCTCTAGTATCTTCTATACTTATTATTCTATGATTTGGTGGAATAAAAGGCATACATATGTTTAGCATAGTAGTCTTCCCTGAAGCTGTTCCCCCACTTACAATCATATTCATTTCATATTCCAAAGAAAGCCATATTAAAGCTAGAGCCTCAGAACTTATTACATTATCAGTGATTAGATCAGTCATAGTTATAGGATCACTTGAAAACTTTCTTAATATTATAGTATTACCTTTATTAGATATAGGATATAAAACAGAGTTTGCTCTATCACCAGAGATAAGGTGAGCATCAAGAAGAGGATTCAATATAGTTATTTGTTTTCCAACCTTTCTAGCAATTATATTAGAATAATTAATAATCTGATCCTCACTTTCCATTTTAATATTTGTTGACAACCAACCATATTTTTTATGATAAACCCTTATAGGTTCATCAGCACAATTAATTATAATTTCTTCTAAATATCTGTCATGTAGAAAGTATTCTATTCTGCCTAATCCTAAAGTTTCATTAAGCAGGTAATCTATTAAGTAAGTTTTACTAGACTCAGATAATCCAGGCATGTAATCATCTAATAAAGAAACAGCCTTTTGTTTAAATCTCTCTTTAATCTCATCAGCAATCTTTGGATCTAATATCTCCTTTGATGTTAAATTTACCTCAGATATCAAAACATTCTTCAGTTCATCAATAAAAGCCAACGTTGGTTTTTTAAAAATAGACAAATCTAAAGTATAAACTAAGGAACTATCTTCTTGTTTAACTATTTTTATGTTAAGCTTTAGCTTATTAACTTCAATCTGATATTCTTCTACTATATTTCCCATTTTTTAAAACTTATTTTATTTATTCCATGATAATGAACTTTTATTAATTCATGACTTTCTAATATCTTACCCCATCTCTCAGCATTTTCTCTAGTTACCTTAAATCTATCCATTACGTCTTTTATATCCACAGAACCCTTTTCATTAACCCAATCATATAATATATCAACATAAGTCTCAAACTTTTTCAAAGGAACATTAGATTTCACAATTTCAATATTTTTCTTATCAATAGTCTCTTTGCTAATTTTTTTATGCTCAAATTTAGGTATATTTCTTCTATTCATAAGACCCATAACCAAAACAAAAATACCTCCGATCAAGACTGCACCAAAAACGTAATAAAGAATCTCTTTATCCTTGCTTAAATTAATTATAAAATCTCTGCTTTGATATAAAAAGTAGATTACAATTAAAAAGAAAATAACTAAAATTATTTTTAAAAGAAACTTAAAATTAATCTTTTTGTCCAAACTCTTTATCTTTTCTCCAGAATCATTTTTGTTATTTTCACTAGAATCCTGTTTTCTTAAAACTTTAGGAATAGGGATCACAAAATCTATCTTTTTTTTATTTTCTTTTGAGGCGTTATATTCTTTTAATAAACCCTCAACAAGATTTTCAGGCCATTTCTCTTCTAAGAATTTCTTCTTGATAACATCAATAGAATAACCCCTTTTAACAGCATCTTTAATAACCGCCATAACCTGATTTTTATTATACTTTAATTTATCAACAGGATGTTTATTATAATCTTTTTTATGAATCTCTTTCTTTAAAGAGTTTTTATGTTCTACATTCTTAATTAAATGTTTCTTATGATCTTTATGAATATTGCTCTTTTTCACACTCTTTTTTTTGATTTTCATCTTTTTTTACTTTTAATTAACAATCCAGTGGCTATAAATAATACAATTATTCCTATAAATATTAACCACTTATAAACATTTTTGTTTTTAGGATCAATTTGTTTAATTTCTTTATTACCCTTCTCATCAAGTATATCTCCTTTTTGGGCATCAACATAAGTCCCATTTACATCCCAAATAAGTTTGAAATTACCTTCTTCTGTAGGAAGTATCTTTAATTCAGGTTGGCTATTTGAACTGGCTATACTAGATGCCTGACCCGCACCTATTCCAGGACTTGTACTCTGAATATTAAAGGATGGATACCACATAAACCCTAATGAAAAAACCCCATAATCACCAACAGTTAGAATGCCAGCAAAGCTATTTACAACAGGTACACCATTACACTCCTGTTGATCAAAATTAAACAAGGTTAAACTTAAAGGATAGTTAGTTGTTTGTTCAACAACAATCTCAACAGATTCTGGAATCCCTAAATCATCTCTATTTTCTTCTATAAATTCCGTTGCTAAAGCCAAAGCCTGCTCAATAGGCAATAATTGGCCATTCTCAGGAGGTTCAACATCAAGTCTTTCTACCTTTCTCATAATTCCATTTTGTATAGAAAATTCTTCAACACTCCACCAGCTTCCGTTCATAAAGATAGTTCCTTGAGGGCTTATATTTGGAATTACCCACCCATTGAACTCACAATTTTCACTATTAACCTCTAAAGCAAAAAGAAGAATTAATACAAAAAACAGTAAATAAATTCTCATAACTTACTTAAATTTAAGATTGTATATTAATATTTGTTTTATCTCAATAATGGTTATAAATTCACATTAAATTTAAATAACTAAGGATTAACGTATTAATCATGATAAAAAAACAATCTCAAATTAGTGTGGAGTACATTGCATTAATATCTTTTGTTATTCTAATAGTTATGGCAATATACCTTACATCTTATTCATACGCTAATTCAACAAAAGATACTGTTTTAATAAATCAAGTTGATAAGATAGCAAACACTATAATGGATAATGCAGAATCCGTTTATAATTTAGGATATCCATCAAAAACCACAATAAAGATATATATACCAGAAAATATTAAATCCATAACCATCTCAAGTAATCAGATTACCTTTATTGTTTACACAACATCCCAAGAAATTGAAATATTTAAAGAATCATCTATAGATTTAGAAGGTTCACTTTCAACAGTTCAAGGGCTTCATGAAGTAATCATTGAATCTACAGGAGATGGGGTCTTGATAAGAGAATGAAAAGATCACAAGCATCTATAGAATTAATTATATTTGTTGGAATATCCCTAATAATCCTATTATTCTATTTTACCTTTATTTTTAATCAAACGCAAAAATATAATCTAGAAAAAGAAAAAATGTTAGGCCAAGATGTTATAAATAAAGTAAAAACAGAAATAGAGTTAGCCGATACAGTAAGTAATGGATATCATAGAGATTTTGTAATACCAGAAACTTTAGAAGGTATAAACTATAATATAACAATAAGTGATAGAGAACTTACTTTAAGCACTGAAAACTTTCAACTTATTAAAATAATACCTGAAGTAATAGGAAACATACAAAAAAATATTAATACATTAAAAAAAGAGGACAATGTCATCTATCTCAACTAAATCACAATTATGGAGTATTGATTTTTTATTAGGTATGTTCATCTTTATATTATCCATAATATTCCTTTATAATTATATAATAAACACCCCTATAAATAGTGATAGTACTATTATATCTGAATCATATATTATCTCTTCATCTCTATTATCAAAAGGCTATCCTATTGATTGGACCTTAAATAATGTAAGTAAAATAGGGATTGTTTCAGATAAAAGAATAAACTCAACAAAATTAGAATATTTGTCTGAAATGGATTATAGTGAAACAAAAAGTAAACTTAACATATTCAATGATTATTATATATTCTTTTTAGATAAAAATAATCAATTATATCTCATAAATAACATAACTGGAATAGGAAAGCCTAATGTAAATAGCACAAACTTAAAACAAGTAGAAAATCCAAAGAATATAGTAAGAGTAGACAGAATTACTATACACAATAGTACTATAATAAAGATGGTGATCTACACATGGGGCTAAAAGGGTATAAAGGATATTTATTCAGTTTAGATGCCTTAATAAGTTTATTTTTAATAATTATCTTAATCCTATTGCTTCCAGGTTTTTATTCATACAAATCAGAAACGAAAAACCTCAATTATATCTCTACAGATATTACAAATACTCTTTCTACATTAAAAGTTAATGAAATAAACAATGACTATGTAAAAACTTTAATCCAAAATAATGAAATAACAAACCTAAATAATACTATTTTAGAACAGATAGGAGAGTTTTGGGCTCTAGGCAAAGAAGATGAAGCTCTACTTTTAATAAACAATACAATAAGCTTTTTTGTTCCAGAAGTATATAGTTATGGTATATGGATTAATAATCAAGAGATTTACAGTTCTAATAGAACAAACAAAAAACAATTGGTTGTTGCTCGAGACCTAGTATCAGGCATACAAGAAGGACAAGCGATTTATGGACTAACAGCTAGAGTTCTTTTAAATTCAATAAATCAAAGAACATCTTCAAGTTTCGCTTTTTTTGGCGGCTATGTAGGTGATGGAAGAATATCCAAATATTTGATATTGCCTTCAACAGTAAACTCTATAAGCGAAGCATATATAGAATTAGATGTAGGTAATAATTTTAATTTATATATAAATAACAACTTTTCAGGCACTTACACAAAACCAACTTCAGGTGTAGGGAAATATTATATAAATAATTCTTATTTAAACAATTTTCATGAGGGCATTAACATAATATTGATAAATTTTACAACACCAGCTTCAAATTACATTGGAGGAGGTTATTTTAAAGTTAAATACCAAACATCAGAAATAGAATTACTACAGATAAATTCAACAGATACAGACTATTTTCCAGGTATTGAAGGAATAATTAATATATATTCTTCAATCTATTCTCCAGGAAACATAAGCGCAATTGAAATTTACTTACATTATTACAATAATTATTCTATGTTTCTAAATATAGGAAACACAACAGTTTTTAATCAAACAAATTCAAGTTTAGAACAATCTATATTAATTACTAATTCTCAAATACAATCAAAATTAAACTATGCACAATTAAGTAAAAAAACAGTTCCAATAAGGATAGGAACACAAGGAGGGAATGTTACATTTTATCAACAGGTTCCAAGTGACGTAATCTTAGTTACAGACACATCAGGAAGTATGTCAACTCAAGATATTTTAGGAGCTCCAGGATTAAGTAGATTAGCTGTAGCAAAACAATTAGACAGAATCTTTGTTGATACTGTTCTAAACAGTTCAATTAACAGAGTTGGTTTAGTAAGTTACGCATCAACATTGAGGAGTTATGTTAATTTAACAAACAACAATCAAACACTCCAGAATGAAATAAATAGTTATACATCATCAGGTTCAACATGCATCTGTTGTGGCTTAAACAAATCAATCAATATGTTGAATACACAAAGTACTTCACAAAAATATAAGTCAGTTGTTTTAATGAGTGATGGTGAAGCGAATGTAAGATGCACAACCAATTATCCATGCCAATGTATAATGTGGGTTTGGGGTTTTTGTTGGTTTTGGGACTGTACTTTAGCAGCAAAAAAAGACGCAATTGATTTTGCATGTAATGCATCTAAACTTTATAATATAACTGTCCATTCTGTAGGCTTAGGCCAAGAAGCAGATCTAGCAACTCTAAGAAACATTTCAGATTGTGGTAATGGTACATTCTATTCAAGTAATAATTTTACAGAACTTCAAGAGATATATAAAACTTTAGCAATAGAAGCAACATCAGCTCCATTAAGTTATGTAGAACAAACAGTTTCATTTTCAAATACCTCCTCAAGACTATATCCAGACTCTTACATTAAAATAGATTATCAAAGAGAACTTCCATTATTACAATATAATTATATTACAATTCCTATTGAAACACCAAGATTCAATAATGAAATAACAGAAGGTAACTTTTTCATACCATCTCAAGTATCAGTTATTGATGCAAGAATAACATCTTACTCAGCAAGTAAATGGACAAATGATTTAAAGATCTATAATTCTGGAAATTTATGGACCAACTTATTTAATTTATCAAAGTATGGCCAAAATTATGAAACCTTAGGAGACCCATATACAGTAAATATACCCTCAGAATACGTAAAGACAAATGAAAATAATTCAATAAGAATCTCTACAGGGCTTTCCCCATCAAATTATACAGGAGGTAATATAGATGACAGAGCCATTTACACAATTGGCTTAAATCTATTTTTTAATTATTCTGGTGTGTTCCCAAAAGCGGAGGGATGTGACTGGTACTTAAATTTTGAAGATGGAAGTAATGCCACGATTTCAATACCACAAAATTATAGTTTAGACGAAATGTGTTATTACACAAGCTCTACTAATTGTGATGTAGATTATGGTGATGATGCAATAAATAATGCAGCATGCCACCTCTTCTTGCAATTAGACTTCGACAATAATGGAAAATTATATGTAAATTTTGACGAAGGGGATATAGATATAGACATTATATCTGTCCCAGGAATACCTTACATGTGGGGTCCTGCATTAATTGAGGTAAGAACATGGCAATAAATAAAAGAGGCATGGTTTTTTCTATAATAACAATAGCTATGATAACTATGTTTATAATATTCTTAGTTTCACAAAATCAATATAAGTTATCTGACAAAACAGATTCAGATTCTATAAGGATAATTACCATGAACGAATTTATTAATGACGTTGAATTAGATCTAGAAAGAGGTATGTATATATCAGGATTCAGATCAATCTTGTCTATGAATGAGTATATTGCAAATAATGGGGTATTCTTAATTAATACAGAGTCTTCATTTAAAGAGGCATTCTTCAACGGTTCAATAAATAACCAACAGAGTTCTTTAATGACCTCAGCAACATTCCCAAATTGGATTAGTAATATACAATCAAAAGCAGACTTATTTAATCTTAATATAGAGTTTGAAAATGAACATTTGGAAGTTTTACAAAGAGAGCCTTGGTATATCACCTTAATTTATAACGCAACTATAAACTTAACAGACAAACAAAACACAGCTTATTGGATAAAGTATGAATCAATTGAAACCCAAATAAACATAAACGGTTTTGAAGATCCACTATATATAATAAAGAGTTATGGAGTATCTACTAATATAATCAATCAAACAATTTATGCAGGTAATTATGTAAATGGGTTAGATGTTTCAAATCTTTACAATCATGTTGATAACTCATTATATGATCATAATCCAAATGCCACTAACTTTTTAATGAGATTTGAAAATAATCTAAATCCATCTTCATGTTGCGGTATAGAAAGTTTTGTTAATGAACAAGAATTAAATCCACAACAGAGTTCAGATAAAAGTAATATCGACTGGATATTCTTTAATCCGTCATTAAATCCTGCTTCTCATACAGTAACAGGTATGCAATCATGGTTTAGAATAGATTCAGAATATGAGCATAATACTCAGTATAATGCGTAATTTCATAAAAACACAACCTTTTTATAAATATTCTAAAGTTTATTTAACAATTTTGATAAATTAACATGAAGAAAATAATAATCTTAACCGAAAAACCAACAGCATCTTTAAAGATAGCTCAGGCTTTATCATCTAAAATAACCAAGAAGAAATACAAGAAAGCCCCTTATTATGAGTTAGAATTTAATGATAAAACAATAACAATATTATGTGCAGTAGGTCATCTTTACAATTTAGCTGAAAAAGAAAAAAATCATTGGACTTATCCTATATTTGATTATGTATGGAAAGAATCATATTCTGTTCAAAAATCTGCAGCATTCTCAAAAGTTTATTTAGACGCAATAAAAAAACTAGATGACAAAGAAGCAGAAGTTTATATGGCCACAGATAAAGATCTAGAGGGAGAGATTTTAGGTTATAACATAATAAGATTTGCATTAAAAAGAAATGATGCAAAGAGAATGGAATTTTCAACTATGACCGCTAAAGATTTAAAGCATTCATTTGAAAATCCAAAAGAACATTTAGATTTTCCATTAATTAATTCAGGAGAGACAAGACACATTCTTGATTTTTTGTGGGGTCTTAATTTAAGTAGAGCTCTGACATCATCAATAAGAAAATCAGGTTTCTTTAAAATATTAAGCTCTGGCCGAGTTCAAGGACCAGCTTTAAAGATACTAACAGAAAGAGAACTTGAGATAAGAAAATTTGTTTCAAGAAAATATTGGGAATTAGAAGCTATAAACACACTTACATTATATCACAAAAACGGTAAATTCTTTGATAAACAAGAAGCAGATGAAAAATATGAAAAAATAAAAGACGAGAAAATAGCATCTGTAATTAATATAGAAAAAAAAGAGTTTTATCAAGATCCACCAAATCCTTTTGATTTAACTTCACTACAACTTGAATCATATAAGTTATTTGGAATATCACCTAAAGAAACATTATCAATAGCTCAAGAACTTTATATTAATGCCTACATATCATATCCGAGAACCTCATCGAATATACTACCAGAGTCATTAAACTATAAGGAGATTATTACAAATATTTCAAATCAGAAACAATATGAAAAATTATCTAAAGAATTACTTTCAAAAAAAATATTAAAGCCAAATAACGGTAACAAAACAGATCCAGCTCATCCAGCTTTATATCCTACAGGAGAAATTCCTTCAAAACTTAATGAAAAGGAAAAAAAGATTTATGATCTAATTGTTAAAAGAACCTTAGCTTCATTTGCAGATAAAGCAAAAAGAGAAACAGTTATCATAGAAACAGACATTAAAGAAGAACCCTTTATCGCAAAGGGTTCAAGAACTACAGAGAAAGGATGGCACTCTTTCTATGAACCTTATATTAAATTAGAAGAGGTAGAAATGCCTCCCTTAAAAATAAATGATAAAATAAAATTAAAGAAAATAAGCAAATTAGAAAAAGAAACAACCCCTCCTAAAAGATATACAGAAGCTTCAATAATAAAAGAACTAGAATCAAGAAATTTAGGAACAAAAGCAACAAGAGCTTCTATAATAGAATCTCTCTATCAAAGAAACTATGTAAAAGAAAAATCAATTGAAGTTACAGATTTGGGATTAAAAACAGTTGAGGTTTTAGAAAAATATGCTTCAGAAATTTTAGATGAGAACTTAACAAGACATTTTGAAGAGGAAATGGATCAAATAAGAGAGGAAAAAAAGAAAGAAGAAGAGGTTATAGAAGAAGCCAAAGTAACCTTAAAAGAGATTCTAGATCATTTTAAGAAAAATGAAAAGAAAATAGGAGAAGAACTTTCAGTAGCAAATAAAGAAACCCAAAATCAAGCATCTATAATAGGAAAATGCCCTAACTGTGAAGGAAATTTAAAGATATTATATTCAAAAAAGTTCAAATCATATTTTTTAGCTTGTGACAAATATCCAGAATGTAAAACAACATTTTCTCTACCATCAGGATTACCTAAGCCAACAGATAATTTCTGTGAAGAATGTAAATACCCCTTAGTTAAAATAATAAGAAGCGGCAAAAAACCATTTGATTATTGTTATAATAAATCATGTCCAAAAAGGTTAAGATGGATTAAAGAACAACAATCCCAGAATCATCAATCTTAAATCTAATCTCTTTATTATAAGGTTTTTCAAATATTATTTTTCTTGGATTCTTTTCCAATCTTAAAATAGACTTGCTCCAATTTTTAACCATATTACCACCAACAACCTCTACTTTTTTAGTGTCTATATTTTGATAAACTTGATTTAAAATCAATACATAAGAGTACTTGCTTATATCACTTAATACTTGAAACTGTTTGTCAAGATCTTTATTGGCTTTATTTGGATCTTTTTTTAATTTTAACCTATAATAAAAACCCAAACTATCTATAACAACTAACCTAATATTCTTTATTTTCAATAAGTTTTCAACACATTTACCCTGCTCTTTAAAATTATTTACATTTATTACACAAATCTTGTTTAATTTATCTTCATAATTTTTATCAATCTGTTTTATTCTTTCAACAGAAAAACCTCTTTCAGTGTCTATAAATATAATCTTGCCTTTATCAACATTGTCTAGAGCAAGCTGCATAGCTAATGTTGTTTTACCCGTGGCAGGTTCTCCATAAATCAAATTTATACCTTTTTGTATATTTAAGAGCTCAAAATTCATAAGATTTATAAGTTTAACAAAGTTAAAAAAACTTTCCAAATAAGATAGAAAAACAAAACATTTAAATTTTTAAGTATTAAATCAATAATATGGACAAAGTGAAAGAAATCAAGTTAAAGGTAATGGAAGCCCTGCAGGAAGAGGCCTATAAAGGAATAGTTAGAATAGACTCTGAAACAATGAAGGAGCTTCATGTCCATCCAGGAGAGGTTGTTGAAATAGAGGGTGGTAGAGTAACAGTAGGCACAGTTGATAGAGCCTATCCAACAGATGTTGGTCAATCAGTAATAAGAATGGACGGTATAATAAGAAGAAACGCAAAAACAAGTATAGGGGAATATGTAAAGGTAAAGAAAGCCTTAAGTGAAGAAGCAAAGGCAGTTTCAATTGCACCAGCTCAAAAAGGGATTATGATTAAAGGCAATCCTGATTTTATTAAAAAAGTCTTATTAGGGAGAGCTATAGTTAAAGGAGATTTAGTTGTTCCAACAGGATTCAGAACAAGAAGAAGGGGAATGCCAGATTCATCATTTTCAAATCCCATGTTAGATGATTTCTTTTCAGAATTTGAAGAATCTCTTTCAATAGGTTTTGGTCTAGGAAATATAAGATTCATAATTGTTTCAACTACCCCAAAGCAACCAGTTATAATCACAGAAACAACAAAATTAGATTTAATAGAAAAAGCAGTTGACATAACAGAAGAAAAAGTACCTGAAGTTACATATGAAGACCTAGGGGGATTATCAAATGAAATTAAAAATATAAGAGAAATGGTAGAGCTTCCATTAAAACATCCAGAGATATTCGAGAAATTAGGGATAGAACCTCCAAAAGGAGTTTTGCTTCATGGTCCTCCAGGAACAGGTAAAACTTTATTGGCTAAGGCAGTAGCAAATGAATCAGAAGCTAATTTTATTCTTGTAAATGGTCCTGAAATAGTTAACAAATATTATGGTGAATCAGAAAAGAGACTTAGAGAAATATTTGATCAAGCTGAAAAATCAGCACCATCAATAATATTCTTTGATGAAATAGACGCAATTGCTTCTAAGAGGGAGGAAACTTATGGAGAACTTGAAAGAAGAGTTGTTTCTCAATTACTAACACAATTAGACGGTCTAAAATCTAGAGGCAAAGTAGTTGTTATAGCAGCTACAAATAGGCCAAATTCAATAGATCCAGCATTAAGGCGTCCAGGTAGATTTGATAGAGAAATTCAAATAGGTGTTCCTAATAAAGAGGGCAGACTAAACATATTAAAGATTCATACAAGAAATATGCCTCTTTTCAAATTTGAAAATTCTTTAAAAGATCTAAAAGACAAAGAACCAAAGATAATTACAGAAGAATTAGAAGAATTATTAATTTATATAGGAAAGAGTAATGATAGAAAATACTATTCATTAAAAGATATTGAATCTTTTATACAAAAATATCTAAAAGACAATCCAAAAAAGAACGAGATAGCAAAGAATTTTAATATAAATGAAATAAAAAAGATATTAGACAAGATTACTTTAAATCAAAATATAGTAAATCTTTCTGACTTAGCTGAAATAACTCACGGTTTTGTTGGTGCAGATATAGCAGCATTATGCAAGGAAGCAGCAATGTCTGTTTTAAGAAGAATACTTCCAGAAATAAAGTGGGGAGAAAAAGAAACAATACCTAAAGAGATATTAGAAAGTTTAATGATTACCTCTAATGACTTTCAACAAGCCCTAAGATTAGTAAGACCTTCTGCTATGAGAGAAGTCTTAGTTGAAAATCCAAATGTAAAATGGAATGATATAGGTGGCTTGGAAAATATACAACAAGAACTTAAAGAAGCTGTAGAATGGCCATTAAAACATCCAGATGCCTTTAAAAGAATGGGTATAAGGCCTCCTAGAGGATTATTACTTCATGGTCCTCCTGGAACAGGTAAAACATTATTGGCTAGGGCAGTAGCCACAGAATCTCAAGCAAACTTTATCCAGATTAAAGGTCCAGAATTATTAAACAAATTTGTTGGGGAATCTGAAAAAGGCGTTAGAAAGATATTTGAAAAAGCAAGACAAGTTTCTCCATCAATAATATTCTTTGATGAAATAGATGCTATAGCACCTAGAAGAGGATCTTCTCATGATTCACACGTTACTGAAAATGTAGTTAACACAATACTAGCTGAAATGGATGGTTTAGAAGAACTAAATAATGTAATTGTTCTTGGAGCAACAAACAGGCCAGATAGAATTGATTCAGCTTTACTAAGGCCCGGAAGATTTGATAGAATTTTACTAATAGGGCCCCCATCAAAAGAAGGAAGGTTAGACATATTAAAAATTCATACAAAGAATATGCCTCTAGCTAAAGAAATAAATTTAAAGACCTTAGCTGAAAAAACCGAAGGTTATGTAGGAGCAGATCTAGAATCTGTTTGTAGAGAAGCTGGTTTGTTAGCATTAAGAGAAAACATAAAAGCAAAAGAGATAAAGAAAAAATTCTTTGATGAAGCCTTAAAGAAAGTAAAACCCTCACTATCTCCAGAAATAATGGAGTTCTATAATAAAGAAGAATCTACCCTAAAAAGCGCAAAATCAGTATTAGCAAAAGACGCTCCAAGTTATTTAGGTTAATTTTAATATCTTAATAATCTCTTAAATTTAATTTTACTTATAATTACTATTTGAATATTAATTCTCAAGTAGATAGAAATAATTAAAAACAACAACAGATAATTTTAGCTTATGAAAGAGGAATATTTTGAAGAAAAGGAAGAACTAAGTGAAAAAAATTATATTGAAGAAGAAAAGAAAAAAATAGTTCAGATGTCTCAGATAAGTGTAGGCCTAGATAGTTATGATGATATATTCTCTGATTTTGATCCAAGACCCTATTCACAAAGAGCATTATCAGATGATTTTTTAATAGAAGCAAAAAAAGCAAGCATAGACAAATATTCTGGAACAATTGAATTAAAGTTTTTAGTTCCAAAAGATAAAAGAAGTTTAGCTAAAGAATTTATAATAAAGAGAAGATTAAGGGAACATTTTAAAAGACATTTTTTCTTATTAGAAAAAGAAACAAAAAATTTTCTTAAATTAGGTTGGGCTTTTATATTGTGCGGGATTATAGTTATGTTTATAGCATCTTACATCTTGTTTTATCATGAAAAGAAACTCTTCTTAAGTTTTTTAATAGTTTTGCTAGAACCAGCAGGTTGGTTTTTATTCTGGGAAGGTTCTCACATAATATTATTTGAGTCAAAAGAGAAAAAGCCAGATCTCGAATTTTATAGAAAAATTTCTAAATGTGAAATCACCTTTTTATCCTATTAATCTCTTTAAATATTTCCTACATATCTAAATCTAGGAATCTTTTTACCATCAACATTAACACTTTCTAGAAACATCTTTTTAGGCCTAATCCATAAAGCATTATCTCCATACTCATTAGAGTAATAAAGGGCTTTGTAAACAACAAATTCCTCCAAAGTTTCAGAATGTCTAGCAGTTCCAATTAGTTCATAGAATTTTCCTTTGTAATGCTGATACCTTCCTAATTTTATTTCTTTCATAAAATTAACACTTTTTTCTACTATAAAATAATTTCCAGTAAAATAACAAAAACCGAAAAGTTTAAAAAAGAAAAGCCATCTTCTCTATATAAATAAATATTTTGTATATAATATAAAAAATATAAGGGGGGAGTTTTAAAATGGAAAAGAAAGGTAGTGCTGGTTTTGGCGCTTGGGCTTTCCTTATAGGTGTTATATTAGCACTTATAGCAGGTTTAATTCCAGGCGGAGATTTAACAGGAATTATAACAGCAGTGCTTGTTATAATAGGTATAATAGTAGGATTCTTGAATGTAAGTGATGAAGAAACAGAAAAGTTCTTAGTAACATCAGTAGCCATAATGATTGCAGTATACACCGCAAGAGAAGGTATGGCTAGCCTAACAACATTAGGTACAATAGGCGACTATATGAAAAGTTTATTAACAAACATAAACATATTTGTCTTTCCAGCAACAATTGTTGTAGGTATTAAGGCAATATATGGTTTAGCACACAACTAAGAAACTTTTCTTTTTTTCTTTTTTTCTCAAAATAATTTTTATAAAAGGATAAAGTAAGATTTCCTAGAAATCATAAATTTATAAGCTTTGAATTATTAGTAAACCGTTTCGTTTAAACTATAAAATAAAGAATAGAAATCTTTATAATATCTTAATTTAAGCATTCTAGCTAATGAAAACCATAGATTTGATAAAAAGCAAGATAAAACAAGGAAGTTTATTAGGAAGGGATATAGATCCTTTACTTATCCAACTTAAAGATTTAGTCTCTAACAAAAAAGAAGATCCAGGAAAGATTTTAATGACCGATTTTGAAGATTTACTTCTATATAGGTTGTTATTGGACAAATTAGACAATATAGAAGAAGGCCATATAAATTTTTCAGTTAAAGAGTGCAGAAATTATAACCTTAATTTTCCTAAAATTAAAAAATTCTTAGAAGAACCAGAAACTAACAGATATATAGAAAAATTACATCAAGTAGCATTTGGCGGATTTATTGTTTTTGGTGTTTTAGAAAGATCAAATCTTAAAGAATTTTTATATAGAGGAATAAATAATACCATTTCAAGAATAAAACCAGAAGAACCAGAAGAAGAGGAATAAATATTATTTCTTATTGATATTTTTATTGTTTATCTAAAATATCTTAAAAATCTACTTAAAATAAAACCTTAAGAAAAACTATATAGGATAACTCTCTTTTATCTCTTTTTTAAGATTACTTAAAACAAATCTTTTTCTCTGTTCAGAAAAATATCTTATTAAATCACTCTGGGTTATTACCCCAACAAGTTCACCGTTTTGTACAACAGGAAACCTTCTAATCTTTTTCTTTTTCATCTGTTGATTAGCATAATATATGTTCTTATCAGGTTCTATGTACTTTACACTTTTAGTCATTACTTGTTTTGCTTTAGTCTTCTTACAATTAAGATTTTTAGCAACAACCCTTTGTGAAAGATCTCTTTCAGTTATTAATCCAACAGGTTTTCTATCCCTCACAATAATAATACAACTTATCTCATACTTGGCCATCTTTTTTCCGATATCAACCAAGCTATCATTTTCTAAAGAAGTAATAACTTTTGTAGTCATAACATCTTTTACTAGTTCCATATAAATCAAGTATATTTTGATATTTAAAAACGTTTCGTTAATACCTTTATATAATCATCAATAAACAAGGTATGCTCAGCTTGACTTACCTTTTCTCTGCTCCTTTCAATTAATTGTTTATACTGATAAACTATACCTTCTTTTTCCATTATTCTTAAGGCAAAGTTTACTTTAAATTCTGGAAATTTTTTTAATAACCATATCTTAGAAAAAGGCAAAGTTTTATATTCATTAATAATATACCTTAATACTTCATTAGTTATATCATTTCTAACACTCTTTACATTAATTACCTTATAAATTCCAGAATCTTTACCATCTTCAACATAACCAGAACCAGTAGTAGCAAAAGGTTCTATTGCAATTATCTGCCCTTTCTTTAATTTAGTATTATCATTATTGTCATAATTAGGAATAGTTAATCCAGAATGTTCTTCAAATTCTTTAATCTCATGCCCAGATAAATTTTTAATAACCTTAAATCCCTTACTTATAATAGTCTCTTCAATAACCTCTCCAATCTTATTTATTTTAACACCAACCTCAATAATTTTAATTGCTTCATTTAAGGCAGCTTCGCTAGCCTTTATCAAATCTTTATTATTCCCTAAATCTACGCTTAAGGCAGAATCCCCAATTCTTCCATTTACATGTACTCCTACATCTAATTTAACTAAATCATCTTTATTAAATCTTAAATCCTTATTTAAGGGTATAAAATGAGCAGCAATCTCATTAATAGAAATTTGAACAGGAAAAGCGGGCTTTGCATTTAATTCATAAATCTTATTTTCAATTTTTTCTATAACATCAGATATATTTGTATCTATCTTTATCAAAGATATTCCATAATCTAAAACCTCAGAGGTTAATTTTCCAGCTTTTTCCCAATCATCCATTAAAAATCACCCAACTTGCTTTGACCTCTTTCCAGTAAATCCTCTTTTTTAATATTTCCTATCTCAAATATTTTTTCAACAACAGGTATTACCTGATTGTTTATATAATATTCTTCATCATAATCCTTACATTCTTCAGGTAACTTAGCTCTGTCTCTTATAAGGCCTTTACCTGTACTAACAATAAAACTAACAACACTTCCTTCTCCTACTTTTATACCTAAGCTCTTCATTCTTCTAGCAACAGCAACATGTGGCCCTATTTGTTTATAATTCTCAAGATTCATCTTTAACTGTGTTTTTATTATCATTTTATTTAAACTAATTTCTTTATTCTTTACCTTATTAAGAATTTCTTTAATATATTTTAAAGCATTATCAAAGTTTCCATCTCTTAATATTAATTCAATAACATTTCTTTGAGTCTCTCTTGCTATTGCGCTCCAATCCCCCCTAACAGTTTCAAATCCTATTATCTTTATATCTCCTTTTTCATCAATCAAGGCATATTTCTTTTTAGCACCTCCGCCCTCTCCCTTCTTGCTTACAAAAATACCTCTTAAATAAAAATTTTCAATATCAAGTTCCATTAATTCAGGCAATTTTTCATTATATTCATCAACAAAATTAATAACATCTTTCTTTGTTTTATTATTCATTTTAAAAAAACTGGAATCTGTATCAGAATAAATAGCCCCTAATCCAAAAGATTCACCATCATCTATTAATTTCTTAATATACTCTCTACCAAATGCAGTTATACTAGCTGAACATTCCAGACTATAGTATCTGCTCCCAAAAAATCCCAAATATCCGTATACAGCATTTGTAACAGTTTTTATAGCATAACTCTTGCTCTTTAACACAATATTCTTACTATCAATTAATTGTTTTTTTATTCTTCTTCTTTGGTTTATTAAATCTTTAACAACCTCTGGAATGAAAGACTTATTCTTACTAAAATAATAATTTCTTTTAACGCCTTTAATCTCAATTTCAGGTGTTTTAAAACCAATTTCCATATTTAAGGTAGAAGGACTTATATTTTTAGAAACTAGGATGCTAGGCCAAAACCCGCTAAAATCTATAACAACCAAATCTTTATACAAATCAGGTTTTGGTTCTACAACAGATGCCCCTTCATAACTTTCATCTGTTCTCTCAATTAAGTCAATATATTTTGGTTTATTAGGCATTATTTCATTAAATTCCTTGCCCTTTTTTATTAAATAGTTTTCAACTAACTGCCCATATGTTGCTCTGCAAACATCATAAATAGGTAATCCAACTAATTTAGAGATTTCATTCATATTAGGTATTAATTTTTTGCATAATTGATATGTTAGATCAGCATCCTTAAGATTATATTCAACTAACTTGTCTATATCTCCTTTGTCCCACACATTACTTATATCATCCAAATCAAATTCATTTTTGCCATCACCTAAGATTTCTCTAGCAACAGTATTCAAGTTAAATGTGTCTATTCTTAAACCCCCTCCCATGATTTTAGAGATAAATCTATACATGTCTAAATGAGGAATCCCTCTTATTCTAGCAGAACTTTTTCCGTTTCTATTTTTTTTAATAATTATATTAGAATTATCAACACCAATATTCAATCTAACATTTAGTTCTTCCGCTCTTAATTTTATATAGGGAAAATCAAAGCCATCTGTGAAATACCCAGTAATATAATCAGGTTTAAATTCTTTAATTATTTCAACAAATCTCTCTAAAAGTTCTATTTCATTATTAACAACCTCAACATAATTTTTTAGTTCACACTTTTTCCAAGTTATAACCTTTCTAAAGTTTTCAGATTTAAAGGCAACCATCAGTATAGGATCTTGTTTATGTTTATGATGTTCTGAAAAGTCACCATAAACCTCTATGTCAAAAGCCAATATCTTAGGATTTTTAAGAAATTCAGAATTAATCTGTTTTATTTCACCTTTAACAGACATTCCAAGCTCATTCTCTTCAATAATATCACCATCAACTTCACTTAAGACTAAAGGATCAAGATCATTTTCAGTTAAATATCTCTTAAGATATTTTATATCGTCTTCATAAACATCTAATCCAAGTCTCTTAATAGCTCTCTTAAAAGCATCATTATCTTTGTAATGTTCTAAATAAACCTTAACAAATACTTTTTCTTTATCATATAATCTCTTTTTAACAACCTCTGTACTTAATGCCTTAATCATTCTGTCATCTTGTTTTACTCTTATGTTCATTATCTCTTCAGCCAGATTTTTAGTATCTTCTCTTATATGTACGTAAAAGAAGGGTTTTACAGAACTATCCTTAATCATGATCCTTTCATTATCTATAGTCTTGCCTATAACAACCATATTTCCATCTTTGCTATAATCAAAATCTAATGGATAAAACTGAATGGTCATATTATTAATAAAGGAACAATCTATATAAAATTCACTATTTTCCAAATAGAATATTATTTATACAAAACTAAGTACTGAAGAATTATTTAACATCTCTAATCTAGGTTTAAAAACAAAAGCATAATCCTGATCAAAATAACCACATCTAAAATCATCTAAGCTTACATTTATTCTTTTACTAAGCATTAAGGCATAAAAAAATATCTGGGTAGAAGCATATTTTTCTTCATATGCATTAGGCTTGTAATCCCAAACCCATATCTTGTTATTTTCTATCCTTAAAACATCTATATGTCCTGTTAAAGGATCTTTAGTCTTAAACATTTTGCATAAATCACTCATCTCATCACATTCAAACCATAGTGGAACTTCAACAGCAACGGTTTTATCATCATTTTCTAGCATAAATACCTGTACCCTAGAATGATTTGTTAAATATCTCTCTTTATTTATTTCTAGTCCATGTCTTGTTAAATCAGAAACTTCATGTCCCTTAATCTGTTTTAAATCTAAATTATTTAGTTTGAACTTTAAACTAGAACTTCTAGGCCCGACATTAAAGTATTCATTAGGGCATTCCTTCAAGATTTTTTTAAGGTAATCCTTTAACATAGAAAAATTAACAGTTAATTTACCTAGCTTTTCATTGTGAATCCTATAATGATAAAATCCGCCTTTATGGTCAAAACTTGTGTGTTGTATCATCTCTTTTCACAATTCTAGAAAGCTTACTTATTATAAATCTTGCTAATTTACAAACCTTGTGCTGGGCCATGACATATGTCATGATCTTATACACTAATTTACAAACCTATAAATTAATGAAACCACAAACTTTAAATACTATTAAATCTTATTTAATCTTACAAAAATGAAAGAACAATTTATAAGAGTAGTTAGAAAAAGTGGAGGAAGTCTATCTGTTAATCTCCCTAAAGAAATTGTTAAATTACTTAACTTAAAAGATGGGAATATTGTCAAAATTATAATAGAAAAAAGAAAATAAAATGGGAATCAATATTTGGGAACTTTTCCCTAAAAAAGAAATTAAAATTAGTGATTTAAAAGGAAAAGTTTTAGCAGTAGACGCTAGTCCTGTTATCTATCAGTTTTTAGCTTCTATTAGGCAACGTGATGGAACACTTTTAATGGATTCTAAAGGAGAAATAACCAGCCATCTTATGGGTCTAAGTACTAGAATAACCAAATTAATGTCTGAAGGATTAAAATTGATATTCTGTTTTGATGGTCGTCCACCAGATCTAAAGATCCATGAAAGAGAAGAAAGAGAATATAGAAAGAGAATAGCAGAAAAAAAGCTAAAACAAGCTCAGAAAGAAGGAGATATAGAATCTATGTTAAAATATTCAAAACAAACAATCAGATTAAATGATAAAATTATTTCTGAATCAAAAGAGTTATTAAAAGCTTTAGGAATCCCAGTAATTCAAGCAGTTTCAGAAGCTGAAGCACAATGCGCTTTTATTGCAGAGCAAGGAGATGCATGGGGTGTTGTTAGTCAAGATGCAGATACATTATTATTCAGAGCACCAAGGTTAATTAGAAATCTTACTATTTCACAAAGAAAGAGATTACCTTCAGGTTCAGTAATACAAACTAAACCAGAGTTAATAGAATTACAACAAACACTAAAACAACTTAAAATTAATCAAGATAGGTTAATTGCCTTAGGAATTCTTGTGGGAAGTGTTGATCATAACGAACCTACAATAATTAAAAATAGAGGCATAATACAAGTTAATCCTATAGGAGAATGCCCAATTAGTTCCCACTTAGAGGTTCCATGTTTCGATAAAAAAACAAAAAAAATTGTGTTTAAAAGAGTAAAAGGATTTATCAAACACAAGATCAATGAACCATTATATGAGATTACAACAGTATATAATAGGAAAGTAAAAGTAACAAAGTCTCATAGTCTTTTTATCAAAAATAGTGATAATAATATTACTGTGGTTAAAACCACAGATCTAAAAAAAGGAGATAAATTAGTTATACCTTTTAAAATACCATTTCAAAATAAAAAAATAGATAAAATAAATCTAGCCCAAGAATTATGGAAACATAGAGATAAAATAAAGAGATTAACTTATTGTGATGGAAAAAATATACAAAAAATAATCAAAGATAGATTATCAATTAAAAAAAGCAGATTATTTAATAAGAGATATATCTTAACTAAGTTTGGTCTAAAAAGATTAAAAGAATTAAGAATAAACAAAGAAGTTACGACAATGAAGACACCATTAAGCTCTAACACACTTTATGGGTGGGAAAATGGATTAATCTCTCCAACAGAAACTAAGTTTAAAGAATATTTAAATTTTCTAGGATCAAATTTAAAAGAGTTTAATATAAATAACAATTGTATCAAAAGAATTAGAAATTCAGTTTTTGAGGAAAATATTTCTCCACGGATGAACTACAAAAACAAATATAGACAAACAATATTATTTAAAACATTATCTAAAAAAGAAGTTAAGCTATTATCTCAGAAAGATTTTATTTATGGTAGAACAAGAGATACTAATCAAGTGTCATCAATATTAAAGATAACCTCAGAATTAATGAGGATTATTGGTTACTTTCTTGCTGAAGGCCATCTTAATGGTAACTATAGGATAAATTTTAGTTTTGCATTACCTTCTATAGGGCATGATGATTTTTGTGTAAATGACACAGTTTATTGCATAAAAAAAGTATTTAACATTAAACCAAAAGTTTACCACGAGAAATCTACAAGACACATTTGTTTAGATAATTGTGTGATTCATGATTTTTTTGCCTATGTTCTAGAATTGGAAAAACAAGGTTCAAAAAACAAAAAAATACCTTCTTTAATATTTAATGTAAGTCAAAAATTTCAGTTGGAGTTTTTAAAAGGACTTTTTTTAGGTGATGGAAGTATAGATAAAAACCATATATCCTTTAATACAGCAAGTTATGACATGGCTATAGGTCTTTCTTACATCTTTTTGCAACAAGGTATTATTTCTTCCACTAGTTTTCAAAATAGAAAAAATAATAATATGAAACTTTTACATGTTTGTGGAAAGAACCAAATAACAAATATTAAAAAGATATGGGAAAAACATAATAAAGCTAAACGTCTAATTGATTATTGTAAAAGACCACTAAAACAAAAACAAATTATTGATATAGAAGGAGATCTAGGATATGTTAAAATTAAATCTATTGTTAAAGTAAAACCCTTTAATAGCGAGGTATATGACTTTTCAGTAGACGGTGAAAATTTTATCGCCGGTTTTGGAGGGGTGTGTTGTCATAATACAGATTATAATATTGGTGGAGTAAGAAAAATTGGACCTAAGATAGGTTTAAAATTAGTACAACAAAACAAAGATCTCGATAAAATATTTGAAGAGGTCAAGGCAGAATTTGACTGGAAACAAATTTATAACACTTTTATATCAATGCCTGTTACAAAAGATTATCAGTTAAAATGGAATCCAATAGATGAAGACAAAATAAAAGAAATTCTAATTGAAAAACATGATTTTAATAAAGAGAGAGTTGAAAAAACACTACAAAACTTAAGCACCAGGGATAAGAAACAATCATCCCTATCTGATTGGTCATAATCTCTTTTCAATCTTCTTAATATCTTTCTCTATAACCTTCTCTACTATCTTAACATCCTTCTCTAAAGTTCTTTCAACCTTTTTAATATTTTCTTTTATGATATTATAATCTCTTTTTATAGGTTTTTCATAAAATATAAAAGCCTTAATTATTCTAGGAATTCTTTCTAAAGGTCTTATTAATCTTGCAATAAAACTAGTTCTAGTTAATTTAGTGCCCTCTTCAATCTCTTTAAATACCTTACCTCCTTGTTCTAATTCTCTAAGCTCCCTAATTATTTTTTCTTCCTTGACTAATTTTTCTATCTCAACACCAGTATGCACTATCTTTTGTCCTTCACCTATTTCTGCACTTATCCTAAATAAAGCATAGACTTCTTCAACAACTCTAAATAATAAGAAGAATGGAAACACAGCAATAATATCAATCCAGTACTTTTTCAAAAAAGTTTTAAAGTTTCTAACTCTGTAATACTTAAAACACAAATCAATAAAAAATACAGCAATAATAAAATAATCAGCAAGTATGACATAAAAACCATATTTCTCTAAAAAAGTTTTATAAAAAAACTCCCCCGATATTAAAAATAATAGTAAAACAACAATATAAGGAACTAATTTATCAACTATTATTTCTACTTTATGAAGCCACGGTTTCATGTGTTTTATAAATAATTCTTGATTTATAAACATTTTCAAAAGGTTTATATACAATATAATTTTTAATTAGAGCATGGCAGAACTCATGATAATACCACCTTTAATCTTAAGTGTTATTATTGGATTGTATGAATTAATATTAATCCATAAAGATGAAAACTTTAGGGGTTCTCACTGGTTTTCTCACGGTCTTCATGCAGTTGGCTGGGCCATTCTAGCTTTATTTGTTGTAATGAATGCCGATTATGTATATGAAAATTTTACATTTTTACAATCAATACCTTTTATAGGAAATGTTCTCGTTTTCAGAATATTAATAGGATTATTAACAATACTAAAAATACATGGAGCATCCGCTGTTGTAAGAACAACTGTAGGAACATCAAGAGGATTAAAAGAAACATGGGCACATTCACTTGTTGTAGGTATTTTAATTGTTATTTCTCCATACATATGGCCCTTTATTGCACCTTTATTTGATAACTTGTTAGCTAGTAAAAAATAAAATGGCAGGAATTATACAGTCTAGAGCTCTTTCCGAATTAAAATTGAAAATAAATATGTATCTTAATAATTTTGATAATGAAAACAAAAACTATTATTTTTCAGAAACCTTAAAATCAATAAAAATTTTATTAGATACGTTTGAACTTGCTAAATGGGATCCACAAAAGTAATAAAATTAAGAACTCTTATTGAAAATATTCATAGAAAATCTAAACTTGAAAATTCTGATAGATCAAGCATAAACGGGTTATTAATAGAAATTGATGAACAGATTCAAGGTAATTAAAAAAATTACTCCTTAGCCATTCTCTCAATTCTCTCTAACCTTTGAATAACATTATCTAATTTGGCATTAATTGTTTCTAATTTGCTTATAACTAAATCATCTCTTAAGCTATTATCAAGATTTCTCTCAAAACTTCCAGACCCAGAATTTTGATTCTGAAAAGGGTCTCTAAAATTTTGTTGTGGAAACTGCTGATTAAAATTAGGCTGACCTTGTTGACCATAATCTTCTACAGGTATTTCAACCTTCTTTTTTTTAAATAAGCTGAATGGAAACATTTTATAATGCATTTATCAAAGGTTCTATATTTGCTAATACCCCATTTCTACGGCCAATATAACTCATATAAAGTCCAAGCCATCTGTTAAATTCACCTGTTCTTAATATTGTTTCACATCGAGTACTTACACTCTTACTTAGTGCTACAACATTTCTACGACTTTTTTCATCGATACCAGAACTTATTGCGCTAGGGTTTTCTAATATTGTTATTATCTCTCTACAAAAAGATATCATAGCTTTTAAATTTGTTTCTATATTATTTTGATTTGGAGGATTTTTACTAAATTCATTTTCAATGTTTCTGTCAATATTTTTCATTGTACTATACATATTTAATATCTCCTTTTTTATAGCTGCTTTTCCTGGTCCAGCAGAAGGTCCAGCTTGTGGTCCAGATCCTGCCTGTTGAGGTTGTCCTCTACCCCAAAAATCCCACCAATTTTTTTTGACTCTTGGGGGTACTCCTCTTACTCCACCTTTATCTACAAAACCCTGATAAGCATTACTTGTTGTACTACTTACTTTTGAACCAACACCGCCAGAAAAAATGTAATATATCATAGACAATGTTAAAATAGCAGTTGCTAATCCAGAAATAGTTCCAGCAATTCCATTAACAGGGCCAGTATTAAACCAATCTCCAGACATACTTGTGAACAAAGCAATAATCAAGATCATCAAAAGACAAAAAAGCGCTTTCTTCCAATGTGTAAAACCATCTTCACGGTCTTTATCAATCTTGTAAATAAATCCTAGTCCAAATATAATAAACACACTAAATAATATAGATCCTAATGTTGGTCCAAGTCCTCTCATCAATTCATCAGGAAGGAAAGAAACAGAAGCCAATGAAACTAAAGCAGCAATTATATTACTTTGTTTTTCAGGTACACTGATTCTGCCACCATTTCCAGAGAATACAAGCTTTAATGCCCCAGCTATTATTATGTAAAGAATGATAAACAAGAAGATTCTTATAAAAATACCCTCATTATCATGGCCAATTGCCTGAAATATAGGTCTTAAAGTATCTCTTAACATTTCTATAGAATTTCCAAGGGTGCCAGATACACCACTATAACTTGAAGAAGCCATTGTACTTATTTTATTATTATTTGAATAATAGAATCTATCATAAAAGCCCAAAGCACTAAAAAAACCCATAGCTAAAAATAGAACTATCGCTATAACCCACCATCTTTTTGCTTCAGACATAAGTAATAAATACTAATACAGAATATATAAAGTTTATGGTAACATTAAAAGAAGCACTAAAAAACAAGCTAAGTAAAAAAGATCTAAATCTAGTTCCATCATCATTTGACATAATAGGAACTATTGCTTTATTCTCGAAACTTTCTAAAGAATTAAAGAATAAGGAAAAGATAATAGCTAAAACTTTAATAGATTTAAATAAAAATATTAAAACAGTTGTCAAGAAAACAGAAAAATATTCAGGAAGATTAAGATTACAAAAAGTAAAAATAATAGCAGGTGAAAAGACAAAAGAAACAATTCATAAGGAAAATAATGTAACCTTAAAATTAAATATTGAAACATGTTATTTTTCACCAAGATCAGGTTCAGAAAGATTAAGAATAGCCAAGTTAGTTAAAAATAATGAATCAATATTAACACTTTTTTCCGGTATAGCTCCATTCCCATTAACAATAGAAAGAAACTCAAATCCTAAAGAAATCTATGCAATAGAACTTAATAAGGAATGCCATAAATATGCTAAGGAAAATTTATTATTAAATAAATCCAGAAAAATTATTTTATTTCAAGGCGATGTTAAAAAAGTACTTCCAAAGATAAAGAAAAAATTTGACAGAATAATAATACCTCTTCCTAAGTCATCTAAAAGCTATCTAGATCTTGCTTTAAAGCATTCTAAAAAAAATACAGTAATACATTTCTATGATTTCTCTAAAGAGAATGAATTTCCCCAAGCTTCAATAAAAAAGATAGAGAAATATTGTAAAATAAAATTAATAAATGCTGTAAAGTGTGGAAATTATTCTCCATACACCTATAGGGTTTGTATAGACTTCAGGCCTTTAGCAATCAAATAAATTTCCCCACTTCTCTTCTTAGATGCCATTGGTTTTGTTATTTTAACAAAGCTAAAATATCTTTGTACTTCATTAACAAAAGTACTTGATTCATCACTCTGAAATATCTTGCATATAAAATCTCCATTATTTTTTAATAAATATCTTGCAATATACAAAGCTCTATAGCATAGATCTATAGATCTTGCTTGATCTACATTTTTAATTCCAGTAGTCTTAGGAGCCATATCACTTAAAACAGCATCAAATTTTCCTAATCCTAATAATTTGTCAAACATTGCTTTATCAAAAATATTTCCTTTAATGAAAGCTATACCTTTTAATCTGGTTCCCTTTAAATCTACACCAGTAACATCACACCCTAAATTTAAACAATATTGCATCCAAGAACCAGGCCAACATCCTAAATCCAAAACTCTAGAATTTCTCTTTACTATCTGATATTTTGAATTTATATCACTAAGCTTATAGACGCTTCTTGCTTTATATCCCTCTTTTTTTGCTTTAACTGTAAATTTATCTTTCACTTTCATGTTCTAATTAGACTTAATCTCAAATATACTCTTTTTTAATCTTATAGCAGAAGGAGTATCTCCCCCATGCCATGTTAATTTAGGTCTTGTTTTCATAGGATATATCCTCTCAGAGTTATCATCTAAAATAATTGCAGAACCTTTTATTTTAGGTAAATTATTCAAGTAACTTAAAATATCTCCTGTCAAATAACTTTGGGTTATTGAATTTAGAGCCTCAACATCAATCTTAGCAGTAACTCTAAAACTTACAACAATATCACTCTGAGTTAAAGCATCTTTAGCCAATTCACCAGGCTGTTGTGTTGCCATTACTAGACTTATTCCAGGTTGTCTCCCCTCTCTTAAAATCTGGATTAAAGCATCACTTGCAGGACTCTTTCCCTCTCGGGGGAGGAACTCGTGACATTCGTCTATTAAAATCCAAACAAGAGGCATATCACTCTTTTTAGTTTCAAGTTCAAAATAATGCTGCCCTTCTTCTATCAAATTCATTTCTTCTAATTTTCTAGCATCCATTCTTTCTCTTAACAGTTTACTTCCTAATAACCCTATAACCAGGCATTTAATATTCCAATCAGTATAACAACTAATATCTAATATTGAAACTTCTCCAGCCTTAATAATGTCTTTAATTTTAGTGCTATCCTTATCAAATAAACCCCATAATTTTGAAGAATTAAATCTGTTTTCAACAGCATTTTTTACATTAGCATCAGATTTCTTATCTTTTAAAAGTTCTTTAATTATGTCATCAACATCATAATCCTTTCCAGTATCTTTTAAATTTCCAATTACCCTTTCAATTAAAACACCCTTGTCATCCATTAAACCAATACTAAAAACATTACACCAATCTAAAGAAGTTAATTCAGAGGGTTTTATTGAAAAATTAAAGTCTGTAGGAATATTTTTCTCTTTATATTCCTGAAACTTTCCCTTAGGAGTATAAACTTTAACATTCAAGCCTTGAGGTTTTAATCCATATCTCTTTAATTCATCCTCCTGTTTTAAATTAGGATATTTCATACTCCAAAATATTCCCATAGTATCTAAAATTAAAACAGCCAGATTCTTTTTAACATCATCATCCAATCTCGTTACTTCTTCAGCTATTACAGATAAAAAATAACTTTTTCCAGAATTATGCGAAATAATACCATTAGCTACAAAAGAATGATTTTTGTTTACAGATAGATCATAAACTTCTTTTATATCTTTTATTTTTTGGATATCTTTTATTTTTCTACAAACTAAATTATTAGACAAATAAAATGTTTTTTTTCTTCTAAACCCATCTATTTTTTTATTATTCAATCTTTCCTGCTTAAAATTATTGAAGAAGCCTATTTTTTTAAAATTATTATTTGAAGCATTATCTGTGATAAACAGTCTATAATTTAAGTACATTTTATTATTACATCTAGCATTTTTTTCTCTTATAACAGATTCTATATTAAAATGACTTAACAAAAGTTGTAAATCCTCTAAAAATTCTTTCGATTTTGAGGAATAATCAATATGACCCCCCTTACTTATATAACCATCACATGAAAATAAAGCTGAAATAAAATTTGCTTTAAATGTATTTGAACTTTCCCAAACAATCTTCGGGATTCTAATTATACCCGATTTATTTCCTAAAGGAACACCTAGTTTATTTAATCTATCAATCACAGGAGCATGAAGTGATTGAATAACCTCACAATTACAATCATTTCTTTTATATCTTTTTGAATGTAAACCAAATTCTTCTTCGAGATCTTTTTTTGCTAAATCTAAGACTTCAAGACAATCATTATATATTCTTAATCTACTCTTTGTTCCATTATACCAAGCACCTCTTCCATCTTTCCATCTACCTCTCCTTTTATTAATTGTTCCATCAGATAAAACAAAACCCAATAGTCTAGCTATTCTTAAACTTTCTTTATCATTTTTTACTTCTGGTAACTCAGTAGGCATAATTATTTTATCATTAATTTTTAATTGCTGAGCCATCCTCCAAAATATATATTTGCCATAATTCATGAGTAAAGGATGTTCATTTGTTAAAATTATTGATCTTCCATCATAGAATTCTAATTTTAATAAGTGTTCTTTTATATCATATTTTAAAAGTTCTGCATTTTCCCATTCAAATTTTTTATTTTTTTTATCAAATGAAAATACTTTATCTTCTTTCTCATTAAAGTCCTTTATATTTTTATATCCCTTATCTGTAAAAACTTTAGTCTCTCCACTAAGACACCCCCTTTTTCCTGAAATCAAAATTATATGAGAACTGTTAACATCTAAGTAAATATCACTTCCAAGAGAAGTTGTCTGCCCCATCTTAACATAACTCTTTCCAATAAAAATAAGGCCTTTGTTTCCATATTTCTTCATATCAACTTCATTTCTTCCAATAATTATGTTATGAACCATTGATTAATTAAAGAATTTAAGCATATATAAATATTCTGAACACATAAAAATAAAAAATTCACAAAGCTTTTAAATAAGTATTTCCATAAAATTAATATGGCAATACTAACATATGTTATAATTGGAATAATTGTACTAATTGTACTTTATATTATTCTAGCTTATAACAGGCTAATAAGATTAAAACTAAGAATAGACAATGCCTGGTCCCAAATAGATGTCCAATTAAAAAGGAGATATGACTTAATTCCTAACTTAATTGAGACAGTAAAGGGCTATGTTAAACATGAAAAAGAAGTTCTAACAGACATTACAAAAACAAGATCACAACTAGTATCAGGAAACATGCAGCAAAAATCTAAAGCATCTGATCAATTAACAAATGCATTAAAAACATTGTTTGCAGTTGCAGAAAACTATCCACAACTAAGGGCAAATGAGAACTTTAAGATGCTACAGGAAGAATTGTCTGGAACAGAATCTAAAATTGCTTATTCAAGACAATTTTACAACGACAATGTAATGATGTTTAATACAGCTGTTCAGTCATTTCCAACAAACATACTAGCTTCAATGTTTAACTTTGCACAGAGAGAATTCTTTAAGACAGAAGGAAAAGAAAAAGAGCCTGTTAAAGTAAACTTTAATTAAAGATTAAAATGTTATACGATGAAATCTCCTCAAATAGAGCAAAGACCTTTCTTTTATTTCTAATTTTCATTATCTTTATTGGAATAATAGCTTATGTTATTAACATGTTATTCTTTCAAGGCATTGTTTTTTTAGTATTTGCAGCTATAATAGCAATTGTCTTTTCTTTAATTAGTTATTATGCTGGCAGTAAAATAGTGCTTTCAATGTCTCACGCTAAAGAAGCTAATAAAAAGGAGCATGCTTATTTAATCAATACAATAGAAGGTCTTGCAATAGCAGCAGGTATTCCAAAGCCAAAAGCCTATGTTATTCCAGGCCAACAAATTAATGCCTTTGCAACAGGAACTTCACCAAAAACAGCATCAATTGCAGTTACAGAGGGTGCTTTACAAAAATTAGATAGAGAAGAGCTTGAAGGGGTTATAGCTCATGAAATGTCTCACATCAAGAATTTTGATATTCGAGTTATGTTATTAGCCTCTGTTTTAGTTGGAATCATTATATTTGTTACAGAAATCTTATTAAGAAGCTTTTTATTTGGTGGTTTAAGTGGTAGAGATAATAACCGTGGAGGAAGTTGGAATCTTATTTTTTTAGCAATTGGAATTGTTTTATTAATACTTTCTCCAATAATTGCTCAAATGATCAAGTTTGCTATTTCAAGAAAAAGAGAATATCTAGCTGATGCCTCAGGTGCTTTACTTAATAGAAATCCTAAAGGACTAGCAGATGCTTTAAAGAAAATTAAGAATGATACTTCAGAATTAAAAGGAGCAAGTAATGCAAATGCTCATCTGTACATTTCCAATCCATTTAAGAAGAAACAATGGTTAAGTGGGTTATTTCAGACGCATCCATCCTTGGATAGCAGAATTCAAAAGTTAGAGGCTATGTAATTTAATTATTTAAAATTTTTTAATAATCTAAACTAAATAAGCATTTTCTATTACAACATCCTCTAAAGGCTTGTCTTGTGAATTTCTAGGAACATTAGATATTTCATCAACAACATCCATTCCTTCTATTACTTTTCCAAAAACAGGATGCTTTCCATCCAAGAAATTATTATCAGCAACATTTATGAAAAATTGACTGCCTCCTGTATTAGGCCCTGCATTTGCCATTGCAATTGTTCCTCTATCATTTCTATCCAAACTTGTTTGTGTAAACTCATCTTTAATTGCATAACCAGGACCGCCCATTCCAGTTCCAGTAGGATCTCCCCCTTGTATCATAAATCCATCTATTACTCTATGAAAAATTACACCATTATAAAACCCTTCTTGAACTAACTTCTTGAAATTTCCAGCTGTTATTGGCATCTCGTTTTCATATAATTGTATAACAATATCTCCATGATTGGTTTCTAGTTTAACTTGATTTTTATTGGTATCATCACCTGTACTCTTATCAACCATTTTATTATTCTTGTTCATCTTTATTAAAAAAAATATTCCTAATACTACAATTACTATTAAAATTATAAAGATTGCTAATTGTGTATTCTTTTTCATTTTTAATAGGAAATTATTGTATTATTTAAATCTTACTTTACTTTTTATTTATCTCAAAGGCAGATTTTTATTTAATATTTTATACAACAGTTACATTTATATACCTTCTAAAATTCATAAAAGTATAAGCATTACAAAAGAAGAAAGAGCATCTGCTCAGTAACATGACTTTTCGCTTTTTCTAATAAAATATGCTAAATATAACATAAATTACAAGAACGAGGAATAAAAAAATGAAATTATTTGAAGAATTCGGATTAAGCCATGAATTGCTTAATTCAATTAAAAAATTAGGCTTTGACAAGCCTACAGAAATTCAAGAGGGATCTATCCCATATATACTGGAAGGAAGAGATGTAATAGGAGAATCAGCAACAGGTTCCGGTAAAACATTAGCATTTGCTTGTGGTATAGTCAAACAAGTAATACCTAAACAAGGTTTACAGGCTTTAATATTAACACCAACAAGAGAGCTTGCAGAGCAAGTAAAAGATCATCTTAAACAGATATCTCATAATCTAAACATAATATCTATTTATGGTGGTGTTTCAATAGATCCACAGATTTATGAATTACAGAAAACTGATGTAGTAGTCGGAACCCCAGGAAGAATCTTAGATCATATTAATAGGAGAACAATAAATTTCTCTAAAATTAAATTAGTGGTTTTAGATGAAGCTGACAGAATGTTTGACATGGGTTTTATCGATGATGTAAAACAAATAATAAGGACATGTCCAACTAAAAGACAGACATTAATATTTTCAGCAACAATTTCTTCTAAGGTTAAAGAAGTAGCCAGTAAATACATGATAAATCCTGTAGAAATTTTAGCAGAAAAGATGGTTGATCCCAGCAAGCTTAAACAAGTTTATTATGATGTTCCAAAAAACATTAAATTATCTTTATTAATCCATTTATTAAAACATGAAGAATCAGGATTAGTAATGGTTTTCTGTAATACTAGAAGAACTACAGATCTTGTTGTTAAAAATCTACAAGCAAACAGATTTAATGCAATAGCTATACATGGTGGATTTACTCAAAATAAAAGGACCAAAACAATGCAAATCTTTAATTCATCTAGAGCCGAAATTTTAGTATGTACAGATGTTGCAGCTCGAGGCTTACATATAGAAAATGTTTCTCATATCTATAATTACGAAATACCAAAAGATCCAAAAGATTACATACATAGAATAGGTAGAACAGCAAGAGCCGGTGAATCAGGAAAGGCAGTAAATCTTTTATGTGATTATGATTATGAAAACTTTTCTAGAATATTAGAGGAATACAGAGGTATATTTACAATTGAAAAATTAGAAAACCCCTATGTTGAAAGAGTAATGTTCATACAAAGCACTAATAGAAGATCAGAGAAAAGACCATTTCAACATAATCAGCATGGGCGTAATAGATCAAATACATCTGAGAGATATTATGGTCTTTAATTTAATTTTTTTATTTTAAAACTCTTTATTTAATAACTTCTATTTTGCCAAATCTACCTGCTGTTAATTTTATCTCACCTTGGAATTCATTGCAGTAACCATTAGTAATCTTTATTTTATCACCCTTCTTTACCTTCTCTATTTCATCATTCCATAATGTTAATGTAATTTCACCAGAATCATCTTTAACTTTAGCATTACAAAGTCTTAACTTGTTTTCACTTTTATCAAATTCTTTAATATCGCCTTTCTCAATAATCTTACACTCAATCTCTATCTTAGATTGCCTTGGTTTTAATTCAGAAATATTCAAATTTTCACCTCACGCTCTTTAAAAAATAACTTGTATATAAAGATTTATGTAATCAACTAATTAATTTTGTAAGAATTTCATATAAGAAATCTCTTTATAGGCTTTTTTAATAGACATATTGCATTTCTCGCTTATATCTTCAGCTAATTCCTGTTTGTAAGCATATCTATTTTTATTAATCCACATCTTCAAAATTCTTTCATTTCTTTTATAGCTAATAGGCTCCTTATTTACCTTATCTTTAGATAAAGCAATACCAACACTCATCAAAAAACTTTGATAAACTAAAAATCTGTAATACTGCCATCTCAATATCCTCTTTCTAAAAATATCTGCTTTTCCCAACTTATTATAAGCATCATCTAAATATTCAACATAATACTCTCTAGGAATATTTTCTTCTAACCATAACATTATCTCATCTAGATCATCATCAGAATTGCTAAATCTTTTTAATATTAAATTTACATCCTTACTCTTAAATATTAATTTTAATATCTCCAAAATATGCTCTTTTCTTTCTCTTAATGTATCTATGTTCATTATCTCTAGATCATTTATAGCTGCTCTAGCATCCCCTCTACTATTTTTAGATATTAGATTTAAGACTTTATCCCCTACTTTGATATCTTCTTTTTTAGAAATCTCTTTTAAAATATTAAATATATCCAAATCCTTTAACCTGTTAAATTCAATAACATCACATTTTCTTCTTAATAGAGAAAATTTAGAATCCCAGATATCATTTCCTATAATAACAATAGGATAAGCACTTTTATCTAATAAACCTATTAAAGCCTGTAAGCCCCCTCTATCCTTGATATTTAGACCATCAATCTCATCTATCAAGATTATTTTACCTTTCTTAAATAAACTAAGCTGTTGAGATGAACTTCCAATCAAGCTTTCAATCTGTTCCTTATTTCTATAATCACTTGCATTTAACTCAAATATCTCATAATCAAGTTCTCTAGCTAAAGCATATACAGAACAAGTTTTTCCAGTTCCAATATCTCCGTAAATCAAAACATGTTTCTTTTTCAATACAGAATCTCTTAATCTCTTTAAAGCAAAATCCTGGCCTTTAATATCTTCAAGTTTTTTTGGTTTATATTTGTGGACTAGCATCTTACTCCATATGATCCAAAACAAATTTGTCTACTAATTTAAATTTTAATAATCTAACTAATGCCTCAATTTCTACCTCTGTTAAAATTTTAGATAATTCTAAAGAATTTAAAATTCCTTCTTCAATTTTTTTTACTCTTAATATTCTCTTTATTTCATCAAATTCATAATTTTTATCTAATATTTTTTTAGCAACATCGATTCCAGATAGAATTGCAGGGTTTATCCCATCACAAATTAATCCAGGTGTAAATCCAGCTGCATCACCCACTAAAAAAATATTACCAAATTCATGACCCCTATAATCATAATTTATTGTTGCACCTTCAAATTTCGCATTTTTTAAATCAATACCATGATCATTACAATATGAATCTAAATAATTTTTTACCTCTTTTATTGTAACTATTCTACTTTTTTTTAAATCACCCCAAGCACCAATAGAAAAAGAATTTTTATAAGGGAATATCCACATATAACTGGGGCCTAGTTTTACAGGATTAAATTGAAATTCTAATTCTTTAATCTTTCCTTTTAATCTATATTGAATTGCATCAATTAATTTCTCATTCTTCAAATTTAGATATTTTCTTACAATAGAATTTGAACCATCTGCGCCTATTAAATAATCAAATTGAATTTTTTTATTATCTTCCAAAATTATAGAATCTTTTGAGATTTGGTTAACTCTTTTTTCTTTCCATATTACTGCTCCAGAATTAATAGCTTGTTTCTCCATATAATCTCCTAAATCTTTTCTATCAAGGGTTGCTGCACATTCTCCATTTAAATCCAATCTTACATCTTGTAAAGGCGTTTTAAATCTAACATGGCTAAACTTTTTCTGTAAAATAGAATGGGGGAGTTTAATAGCAAACCTTTTTAAGTTAATAATTCCAGCACAAACTTTATCTCCAATAATCTTATTTTTTTCTAGAACCAGGACTTCTTTATTATTTTCAGCCAAAACCTTTGCAGCAGCTAATCCTCCAGGCCCAGCTCCAACAATAACAACATCATATTTTTTCATTTTAAAATTAACTTATTTTGAAAATCCAGCAAGTAAGGACTCAAGCTGTATGAATTCATCTGAACCCTCAACAAGCCTGAATTCAATTTCTCCGCATTTTTCAACCATCTCCAATTTTTTCTCATCCTTGATATCTAAACTTAAAATCTCTTTTTGAATCTGTTTAATAATATCAATTCCAGACAATCCGTGTTTTAACATAACCTCTAATAATAAATCTCTAGCTCTTACAAAATTCTTATTAATACAAAGCTCTAGAACTTGTTTAATCTCTTTAGGCTTAGCAGCACTTACAATTTCATAAATCAAATCCTGGGTTATTTTTTTAGACATAACAGAACAACTTTGTAATACATTCTCAAGTCTTCTTACATCACCCTCGCTTATTTCATATAAGGCATCAATAGCATCCTTATCAATCTTTAAACCTTCAATTTTAGCCACATTTTCAATAATCTTTTCAATATCTTTTTTCTCCAAAGGCTTAAATCTAAAAATTGTGCATCTTGATTGTATAGGATCAATAATCTTGCTGCTATAATTGCAGCTTAAAGCAAACCTAGTTGAAGAAGCATAATTCTCCATTGTTCTTCTTAAAGCCTGTTGAGCCTCTCTTGTTAAAGAATCACATTCATCTAGATGTATTATTTTAAAGGGAACATCTCCAATAGATTTAGTTCTAGCAAAATCCTTTATCTCATTTCTAATTGTATCAATGCCCCTTTCATCCGACGCATTAAGATCGAGAAAATTCTGTCTCCATTCATCCTTAAATAATGTTTTTACAATAACTAAAACAATCGAAGTTTTTCCAGTTCCAGGAGGCCCAGCAAATAAAAGATGAGGGATATTCTTGTTTTTGACCATGGCCTTAATTCTTTCAACTATCTTATCTTGGCCCTTTATTTCATCAAAACTTGAAGGTCGAAACTTCTCGATCCATATTTCATTCATAGCTATAAAAATAACTTAATTCTTTATAAAACTTATTACTAAATATGTTCTTTAGACCTATATTATTTAAAATATATTTTACATTCTTTAAAGAATGTTTTTTATATCTTTCTAATATTTTTATTTATTATGAAAATAAGAACATTAGCACTTTACGCATTATTAAATACAGTCCCCTTAATAGGATATTCTCAAACATTTAATCATACATATGAATTATATGTAGAACCTTTAGGATCTAGATCACCAATAGGTTCTGCCTCAATATCCCAAAACAATGATTCCTTATCTGCAAGAGTTTTTGTACCTCAAGAAAATATAGATTTATTGTTAACATATGATCTTGCAACAATGCAATATTCTAGTTATTCTAGCGACACTGTACACTTTCAAAATGATCAAAAATCATTCAACATATTTACAGCATATTCATCTTATTTAAATTCTTTAAATAGAGGTACATTGAATAAGGTAGAATTCGATTTAAAAATAAATCAAAAAGTAAGAAGAGTTAAGCTAGAATATATAAGTTCAGAAGGAAATGTTCATACATACAAGCTTCAACCTGATGAAGACGGCTTGGAAATAGCAGAAGGTAAAAGCATTGAGTATCTTATCATAAATTGTTCTCCAAACAGAGGAATATTTCATCTAGAAGCTATGAGAAAATCAAGCCCAAAAGTTTTGGATTTAATATTTAACTTTAAAAGATTTAGAAATGACATTAAAGATGGTCTAAACATACATGGTTCTTTAGAAGACTCAACAAGCATAGTAGACAACTTAGAAACCAAATAATTTATAAATTCCTTCTTATTAGCAAATTTATGGATATTTCAACCAAAAAGATTATTTTTATTATAATTATATAATCAGAACTCTATTTCTTCTAGAGTTCTAAAATAAAGCCTTAAAGATAAATATATAAAAAGAAAAAACAAGGAAAAAATAAATTAAAAGATTGAAAAAATGTCAAATTATGATCATAAAAAAATAGAAGAAGAAATTTTGTCTTTTTGGAAAGATAAAAAGGTTTTTGATAAATTAATGAAAAGAAATAAAGGCAAAAAACCATGGTCTTTCATCGATGGACCAATTACCGCTAATAACCCAATGGGCGTGCATCATGCATGGGGAAGAACTTACAAAGATGTTTATCAGAGATTTAAGGCAATGCAAGGATATGATCAAAGATTTCAGAATGGTTTTGATTGTCAAGGATTATGGTTGGAAGTAGAAACAGAAAAAGAACTCAATTTTAATTCCAGAAAAGATATAGAGGATTATGGATTAGACAACTTTTCTAAAGCTTGTCGAAAAAGAGTTGAAAAATTTTCAAAGATACAGACAGAACAATCAATCAGATTAGGGCAATGGATGGATTGGGAAAACTCTTATTATACTATGAGTGATGAGAATATACAAGCAATTTGGCACTTCTTAAAGAAATGCCACGAAAAAAGATGGTTATACAAAGGTACTAAAGTTTTACCTTGGTGTATAAGGTGTGGGACTTCTTCATCACAACATGAAATGTCAGATGAAGGTTACGCCGAATTAACTCATCCCTCTGTTTATGTAAAAGCTAAGATAAAAAATAGAAACAAAGAATATTTACTAATCTGGACAACGACCGAATGGACTTTAAGCTCAAATGTTGCAGCAGCAGTTAATCCTGAATTAAATTATTCTCAAGTAAAAAAAGATGGAGAAACTTATTATTTATCTGAATCCTCATTAAATAAATTAGAAGGAAATTATATTGTTCTTGATACAATCAAAGGAAAGGATTTGGTTGGTTTAGAATACGAGTCTTTTTACCCAGAAATAGAAGTTCAAAAAAATATAAAACACAAAGTTGTTGCTTGGGATGAAGTTGGAGAAACAGAAGGTACAGGAATAGTTCATATAGCACCTACCTGTGGGGAAGAAGATTATGAATTAGGAAAAAAAGAAAAACTTCCTTTAATAAAACCAGCATTAAATGAAGAAGGTGTTTATTTTGATGGATTTGGTTGGTTATCTAAAAAAAGAATAAATAAAAAACTAAAAGAAGAAATAATTAATGACTTAGATAAAAGGGGAATTTTATATAAAATAGAAAATTATACCCACAGATATCCTATATGTTGGCGTTGTAAAGAAGAGTTAGTTTTTAGAATGAGTTCTGAATGGTTCATTAAAGCAGACGAAATAAGGCCTTTAATGAAAAAAGAAGCTCAAAAAGTTAAATGGGAGCCAGAACATGTAGGCAAATTAATGCAAAACTGGCTCGATAATATGAGCGATTGGAATATTGGCAGAAAAAGATATTGGGGTTTACCTTTAATGTTCTATGAATGTAAATGTAATCATTTAAATATAATTGGTTCGTTAAAAGAATTAAAAGAAAAGGCAATTAATAAAAAATTAGTTGATTCGTTACCAGGACTTCATAGACCTTGGATTGATGAAATCAAAATTAAATGTGAAAAATGTAATCAAGAAGTATCCAGAATTAAAGAAGTTGGAGATTGTTGGCTTGATGCAGGTATAGTTCCCTTTTCAACTTTAAAATATTTCTCAGATAAAACTTATTGGAAAAAATGGTTCCCTGCAGAATTAGTCATTGAAATGAGAGCCCAGGTTAGACTGTGGTTTTATTCAACTTTGTTTATGTCAGTAACATTAGAAAATAAAGCACCTTATCGTCAAGTATTTGCCTATGAAGAAGTAAGGGACGAAAATGATGAATCAATGCATAAAAGTAAAGGGAATGCAATTTGGTTTGATGAAGCTGTTGAAAAAATGGGTGCAGATGTTATGCGTTGGATATATTGTAATCAAGATCCAAAGTTTAATTTAAGATTTGGTTATAATGCTGCAAAAGAGGCAAATAGACAGCTTAATGTTGTTTGGAATCTTGGAAATTATGTTAGAGATTATTCAGAAATTAATAAAACAGAATCACAGGATATTGCTTCTAAATGGATTATCTCAATAAGAGAATCAACCAAAAAACTAGTTGTTGAATATTTAGAAAAATTGCAACCAGATAAGGCAATAGAACATATAAAGACTTATTTATTAGATGATTTATCAAGAAATTATGTACGTCTTATAAGGGATGATTTAGAAGATAAAAAAGTTCAAGCAACTTTATTAAATTCATTTTTAGATGGTTTAAGATTATTAGCACCATTTACTCCTTTTATTACTGAGCAAATTTATCAGAATCTGAAAAAGCCATTAAAATTGAAAGAGGAATCTATACATCTTGAAAAATGGCCAAAGCATGATCAAAAATTGATTAATAAAAAACTAGAAAAAGATATGGAATCTGCAAAATTAATAATTCAAAATATACTGGCTGAAAGAGAAAAAGTAAAGATAAATGTCAGATGGCCTCTAGCAGATGTAACAATAACTACTGAAAAAAATATCAAGCAAATTCTTTCAATAATACAGAGACAGACAAATATCAAAAAAATAATCCTAAAGAAAGGAAAAGATGAAATAAAATTAAATACAGTATTAACAAAGGAACTTGAAAAAGAAGGCTTTACTAGAGAACTTATGAGAAGAATCCAGGATTTGAGAAAAAAAGCAAATCTTAAGAAAGAGGACAAGATAAAACTAAATATCAATTCTTCAATAGATTTGGATTATGAAACAATAAAGAAAACAACAAATGCCTCTTTAGAGAAAATAAAAGGACAGTATTCTGATAAATTTGTAATAAAAGAAAAAGACTTTGAAATAAGTTTTGATGTAATAAAATAATTTGACAGAATAAGATAACTTTAAGTATTTTTTCTAATTCTTATATTTAAAATGACAGACTATACAGGCCAGTTTATAGGAAATATTAAAAATATTCCTGTACTAAAACAACTTTATCAGGTATGTGATTGGTCTTTTAATAAGACCATGGATGCAGTAGGGTGGTTTAATCCTGCTTGGGAAATTTATTTAAGAGAGAATCAAGGACTAGTTGCATTTTCACTCGGTTTTGCAGCTTCTTATACAACAGTAAGGCTTGTTGAAAACATTCCTAAAATTATATTTGAAAAAATTGATAGAGAAGATTTGTCAGAAAGATATCTTAGTCTTTTAAAAAAAGCAGAGATAACTGGTATTTACATAAATCTTGTAGGAATACCTCTTGCAATAGAATATTTTAATCCGGGCGGCATTCAAGGATTATTACACAATCATCCTGTTTTTTCAGCAGGTTTAATAGGATTAGAGGCAGGAAGCTCCTTAGCAGCTTCACAAGAGATTATAGGAAGGCATAAAGGAAAAATTAAACGTCTTGAAGATAGAATTCTAAAACCTGAAGACTTAGATTAAAATTATTTAATGATAGTGATAACAAATCCTTTATAAAAGGATTTAAATACTTTTCTATGGTATTTATAAAATAATTGTTAAATAATTTGGTGTAGGGGGGTTATCTTAATGAACAAACAAAGGACCGAGATCAAAATACAAAATATTGTTGTTTCTACGTCTTTAGAACATGACATACCTTTAATAAAATTGGCTGAAACACTGCCAAATACAGAATACAATCCTGAACAATTTCCAGGATTAGTTATGAGAATAAAAGAACCAAAAACATCTGCCTTAATATTCTCATCTGGAAAGGTTGTTTGTACAGGAGCCAAATCATTAACAAAGGTTAAAGAGTCTATATCAAAGATAATAAAGAATCTAGCAAAAATAAACATAAGAATCAAGGTTAAACCAAAAATAGTGGTTCAAAACATGGTTGCTTCAGGTTCAATTAAAATGGATTTAAATCTAAATTCATTAGCCATGAAACTTCCCAATACAGAATATGAACCAGAGCAATTTCCAGGTTTAGTATATAAATTACAAGGAACTAGAGCCACTTTTTTATTATTTAGTAATGGAAAGATAGTTTGTACAGGAACAAGATCAGAAATAAAATTAAGAGAAGCAGTAAGAAAATTAGTTGTTAACCTAAAAAAATTGAAATAAAAAATCAAAGTGGTTATATATTAACTATATTAAATTATACACTATTTTTTATTAATAAACTATTTAAATGTAATTAAATATCTCAAAATAAAATGGCTGTAGATGCATCAGAACAAATAGAGAAATTTAAGGAATTCTTACATAGGGATTATGAAAAGGTAATTTATGAGAATGTAAGAAAAGGCAATTATGTAGTAAACATTGATTTCTCCCATATAATGGAATTTGATCATGAATTAGCAGATCAATTACTAGAAGAACCAGAAGAGACATTAAAAGCTGCAGAACTTGCCATAGACTCATTTGACATTGAAAAATCAATGAGGGTACGTGTTTATAACTTGCCTTCAAGCCAATTTATAATGATTAGAGACATTAGAAGTTTACATCTCGATAAGTTAATGTACATAGAAGGAATTGTAAGACAATCATCAGATGTAAGGCCCCAAGTAACATCAGCAAGATTCGAATGCCCTTCTTGCGGTAATAATATTTCTATTTTACAATTAGACACAAAATTCAAAGAACCATCAAGATGTTCCTGTGGAAGAAAAGGTAAATTTAGGCTTATAAGTAAAGATTTAGTAGATGCTCAACGTTTAGTTATAGAAGAAACCCCAGAGGTATTAGAAGGGGGAGAACAGCCAAAAAGATTATCTGTATTTTTAAAAGAAGACTTAGTAGAACCAAAAATGGAGAAGAAAACAACCCCAGGATCTAAAGTAAGAATTACAGGAGTAGTAAAAGAAGTTCCAATTACATTGAAAACAGGTGCTCAGTCAATAAGATATGACTTAATGATGGAATCTAATTATATTGAACCTATAGAAGAGATATTTTCTGATATAGAAATAAATCAAGAGGACGAACTTCAAATAAAAGAGCTTGCAAAAGATCCAAATATATATGAAAAATTAACAAACGCCATAGCTCCTTCTATTTATGGTCATGAACGTGTAAAAGAGGCAATAATTCTTCAATTAATGGGTGGTGTAAGAAAGAAAAAGGAAGACGGTACAATAACAAGGGGAGACATGCATATACTCTTGGTTGGGGATCCTGGTTCTGGGAAATCACAAATCTTGACATTTGTTTCAAAATCAGCACCAAAAGCAAGATTTGTTTCAGGTAAAGGGGTTTCTGGAGCAGGTTTAACAGCATCGGTTGTAAAAGACGAGTTTTTAAGAGGATGGGCTCTAGAGGCAGGAGCATTAGTTCTAGCAAATGGTGGTTATTGTTGTATTGATGAGTTAGATAAAATGACACCAGAAGATAGAAGCGCCATGCACGAGGCCATGGAGCAACAACAAGTTAGTATTTCGAAGGCTAATATTCAAGCAACTTTGCGCGCACAAACTACAATACTAGCAGCAGCAAATCCAAAATTGGGAAGATTCGATCCCTACACACCTATAGCAGCTCAAATAGATTTACCAGCAGCATTAATTAACAGATTTGATTTAATCTTTCCAATAAGAGATATTCCAAATAAGGAATTAGATGAAAAAATAGCTTCACATGTCCTAAAACTTCAACAAACCCCAAAAGGTGCAGAAGCAGAAATTTCTGTAAAATTATTAAGAAAATATATAGCATATGCCAGACAAAAAGTAAGTCCTGTTTTAACAGATCAAGCAATAGATGAAATAAAAGAATTTTATGTAGCTTTAAGAAATTCGGGGCAAACAGGCGATGATCAAATAAAACCTATTCCAATCTCAGCTCGTCAACTAGAAGCTCTAGTAAGATTAGCAGAGGGTGCAGCAAGATTAAGGTTATCTAAAAAAGTATCAAGACAAGATGCAAGAAAATCTATAACTTTATTAAAGCACTGTTTAATGCAAGTTGGCATAGATCCAGAAACAGGTAAAATAGATATTGATAGAATTTCAACAGGAATATCAACATCTCAACGTTCTAGAATAATAGTAATCAGAGAAATTATCAAAAAATTAGAAGCAGATATTGGAAAATCAATACCCACACAAAATATTGTTGTGGAAGCAGCAGCTAAGGGCATAGATGAATCACAAGTAGAAGAAGCTCTAGAAAGATTAACAAGAGAGGGTTTTATATTTCAACCAAAAAGAGATTCAGTCTCGATAATTGATTAAAATGGAAATTAAAAGACAAACAGCATACAAGCTTTGGATATCTTATATAAACAATTCGAATTTTGTAAAAACCTTAGAGGAATTTTCACCAAATTATATTGAAGTAAATAACAAAAGAGTATCAAGAGTAAATTTGATTGGAACAGTAATAAATAGATATGAAAACTTAAATTATATTTCTCTAATAATAGATGATTCGTCATCTCAAATATCAATAAAGGCATGGAACGAAGATTCTGTATTACTAAAAAGCATAAATGTCTCAGACATAATTTTAGTTATAGGTAAATTAAAACAGTCTTCATTAAACAATTCAATTTATGTCTTACCAGAAATAGTTAAGCAAGTTGATCTTAATTTTGAATTACTAAGAAAACTAGAATTATTAAAAGAATATGGAAAACCTTTAATAGAGGAAATTAAAAAAGAAGAAAACTTAGACAAGAAAGAAGAAGCTTTTGTAGAAGAAATAAAGGTATCTAATTCATTAAGACAACAAGTTTTAAATACCATCGAAAGGTTAGATAGTGATGAAGGAATAACTCTTTCAGAGATTTCAAAAGAGTTAAAAGAGGAAGAAATAACTGTTAACGAAATCCTAGAAGATTTGATAAAAGAGGGGGAAATATTTCAAATAAAAAACAGGTTTAAGATAATATGAAATACGAAGAACTATTAGATAAGGTGTATAAGGAAGTGCCTAAAGTAATTGAAAATACAGAAAGATTTGAAATACCAAAGGCAATAGGCCATATACAAGGTAATAAGACAATAATTTCAAACTTTACTAAGATAGCAGACGCATTTAGAAGACCCTATTCACAATTAATGAAATACTTGCTTAGAGAGTTAGCTACTCCAGGCAACATAGAAGGCCAAAGACTGATCTTAGGAAGAAAACTTTCATCTTCACTAATAAACCAAAAGATTGAAGAATTTGCAAATGATTTTGTTTTATGTCCTGTCTGTAAAAAACCAGATACAGTATTAAAGAAAGAAGACAGAGTTCTAGTAATGAAATGTACAGCCTGCGGGGCAAAAAATCCAATCAAATCAAAGATATAAGTTAAATAAGATTAAAAAAGACTCTTAAATAAAATAAATATGATATTAAAAAAAGAGCATAATTATCAAGGTAAAAGATTAATTGTATTATGTGATTCTTCTTTAATAGGAAAGAAATTATCTGAAAACGATTTATGTTTAAATATATCAGAAAGATTCTATAAAGGTGAGAAATTAAATGAATCTGATCTAAAAGAATTAGACGATTCAGTTATGTTTAATCTTGTTGGCAAGGAATCAATAAAGATTGCATTAAAATATAAATTAATAAATAAAGATAAGATAATAAAAATACAGAAAGTACCTCACGCCATGGTAATATAATCAATAATATAGAAATAATTAATATGATACAGCATAATACTCAATATTTTGAATCAATACTTCAACTAAGGCCATTTAATCAAGAAGTTCTAGATTACGTAATAAAGAAGATAAAAGAAAACGGAACAGTATTTATCTCAAAAGAAATACAATTAAAAACAGGCATAGATCTTTATTTAAGTTCAAACAGGTTTGCTATTGCTCTAGGCAAGATGTTAAGGAAAAGGTTTAAGGGTACTGTAAAATTATCAAGAAGTTTATATTCAAGAGATAAGCAAACAACAAAGCTTTTGTACAGGGTTACAGTCTGTTTTAGGTTACAAAAAGATTTATAAAATAATCTTATTTCTAGATAGTATGGAAAACACTAATAACGAAGAACTAGTAAGAGTCAAAGTGCCTAGAGGTAATCAGATAATAGGCATAATAGATCAGAGACTAGGTGGCAGTAGAACAAGAGTAAGATGTTTAGACGGAAAAACAAGAGTATGCAGGATTCCTGGAAGATTAAAAAGAAAATTATGGATAAGAGAGGGTGATATATTATTAATAGAACCTTGGGAATTTGAGAAAGACACTAAAGGAGATATTATATTTAAATATAAACAAACACAGATTGACTGGTTAAAGAATAAAGGTTTCTTAAAGGATTTGGAAATAAAAGAAGAATTTTAGATATGGAACAATTAAAGATTCCAAAAGATAGAATTCCTTGTTTGATAGGTGTTAAAGGTAAAGACAAGAGGAATATAGAAAAAATTACAAACACCAAGATTACAGTTGATTCTAAAGAAGGAGACATTATTATTGAAGGTGAAAGTTTAGATTGTTTTTTATGTAAGAACATAGTTAAGGCTATATCAAGAGGTTTTAATCCAAAAATTGCCTTACATTTAGTAAATGAAAATTACACATTAGAAATAGTAAATATGGACGAATTTACAAAAGGTTCAAAGAATAATCTTATTAGAATAAGATCAAGAATTATCGGAACAAAAGGTAAAGCTAGAAAGACGATAGAGCAACTTACAGAAACAGATATAATTGTTTATGGTAAAACAGTTTCTATTATAGGAGAACAGGATAAGGTATATCTAGCAAAAAGAGCAGTAATAAATTTATTACAAGGATCAGAGCATTCTAATGTATATTCTTTTATACAAAGAAATAAAAAAGATTTATAAATAGTCTTTTTTCTACAAGGAAAGAATGACAGAACAAAAAAATGCAAATGAACTAGCAAAAGAATTTAGATCAGTAAGTGTTTCAGACTTTTTTGCCAGAAACAGACATCTTCTTGGCTATGATAATCCAATAAAGGCATTGTTAACAGTAATTAAAGAGGGTGTTGATAATTCTGTTGATGCATGTGAGGAAGCTGGAATTCTTCCAGATGTTTATATAGAAATAAAACAATTAAATGAAACAAGATTTATTATTATTCTAGAGGATAATGGCCCGGGAATTGTTAAGAAACATATTCCAAATGTTTTTGCATCTTTGCTTTATGGAACAAAATTCCATAGGTTAAGACAAAGTAGAGGAGTCCAAGGTATTGGTATTTCTTCTGCTGTTTTATATGCTCAATTAACAACAGCCAAGCCAACAAAGATATGGTCTAAAATAGATGGAAATAATAAAGCATTTTATTATGAGCTTCATATTAACACTCAAAAAAATGAGCCAGAAATAGTTAAAGAAGAAGATATTGATTGGCCTAATAAAAAAACAGGCATTAAAATAGAACTAGAAATAGAAGCAAAATACCAGAAAGGTCAGCAATCAGTAGATCAATATTTAAAACAGACAGCAATAGCAAACCCCCATCTTCAAATTACTTATATAAGTCCACTTGGTGAAAAATTAGAATTTCCTAGAGCAACAAAAGAGCTTCCAAAAGAGCCTAAAAGAATAAGTCCTCATCCTTATGGTATTGAACTGGGCATTTTAATGAAAATGCTTAGTGATACAAAACATGGAAAATTATCAAGTTTTTTGCAAAATGAATTCTGTAGGGTTTCTCCAAATGTTTCAAAAGAGATTTGTGAAAAAGCAAGCCTTCCTGAAAATTCCAGACCCTCAAGAATAGCAAGGCAGGAAGCTGAAAAATTATTTAAAGCAATTCAGGAAACAAAAATAATGGCTCCTCCTACAGATTGTTTAAGCCCTATAGGTCAAGAGCTTTTAGAAAAAGGTCTTAAAAAAGAGATTAATGCTGATTTTTATGCATCAGTAACAAGAAGCCCCTCTGTTTATAGAGGTAATCCATTCCAGATTGAATGTTGTACAGGAGATACAAAATTAATATCAGAAGAAGGCGGTATCTTAAATATAAAAGATTTTGTAGAAAATAAGATTAACAAAAAAGTTTTTGCTATGGATTCTAATCTAAAAATTAGACCTGTAAAAGTAATTGCTTGGCACAAATTTAAAAATAAACATAAAATACTTAAAATAAAAACTAAATCTGGTAGAAGTTTAAAAATTACTGACAATAATCAACTACCAATTATTGAAAATGGAGAAATTATATGGAAAGAATCTAAAGATGTAATGGCTGGTGATTTTATCGCTTCTCCTAGAAAGTATAATATAAAAGGCTATGTGCCTAATATTTTGGATTTATTTAAAGAAAATGAAAAAGATATTCAAATTTGTGACAAAGAAATTATTATTTTAGTTTTAGACCTATTAAAAAATAAGTTTAGTTCTTTAAAAAAATCCTCAAAGAAACTGAATATTGATTATGATTATTTTAAAGCAATGTATAGAAAAGGGAATTCTACAAAACCTTCTTTAGATTTATTTAAAAGAATGTGTACTTTAGCAGAATTAAAGGATAATTTTATTTATAACATAAAAAAGATTAGGTTTGTTAATAATAGATTTAAGAACCCTAAATCAATAAACATCCCAAAAATAAATGAAGACCTGTTTTATGTTTTAGGATTATTAAATTCAGATGGTTTCATTTCTAAGAAGTTAGTATCTTTTGTTAATAAGGATGAATATTTACATAGTCTATATTCTTTAAAGATTTATCAACTATTTGGTTTAAAAACTAAAAGATATAATATTAATTCTAGTATTTACAATAAGACTTTATCTGAAGTTCTTAATAGACTTGAAAAAATAATTTGTAAACTTCCAGATTATTTAGTAATAGCTTGGTTGAAAGGATTTGTTGATGGAGATGGTTGGGTTAATTTAAAAGATGGAGTAATAAAAAGAATAGGTATTACTACAGCAAAAGAAGAGAAAGCAGAATTTACACAATTTTTACTATTAAGATTAGGTATAATCTCCAAAATTGAAAGAAAAGGGGTTTCTAATTGTCAAGGTAATATAAATGGAAGAATTATTAAAACATTAAAACCACAGTATAATATCATTATCAGAGATTTTGAAAATATTAACAAATTTTCTTTATTAATATCTTTTAGGCAATTAAATAGATCACATTTATTATCTAAAGGATTGATTAAACAACTTAAACACTTAAAAGACATTGTACCTTTAGGCAAACTCTTAAAAAGATTTAGAGAAGAAAACAATTTATATCAATATGAATTAGGTTTTTCTGATGATAATATAAGGAGTATTGAGAAAGGCAATTATCATATTGGACGAGGAAATCTGCAGAAGATTATTGAACTTCAAAATTATTCTAGTGACTCCTTTGAAAAATTGAAAAATTTAGCTTATTCAGATGTATTATGGGATAAGATTACTGATATTGAGTTAGTAGAAAATGAAAATTATGTTTATGATTTAACTACAGAAGTTGGTAATTTTGTTGCAGACAATATTATAATGCATAACTGTGCTATAGCCTATGGAGGAGACATAGAAAAAGAGGATGTAATAAGATTATTGAGATTTGCAAATAGAGTTCCTTTACTTTATCAGAAAGGGGCATGTGCTGTTACAAGAGCAGTAGGTGAAACAAATTGGAAACAATATGGATTACAACAATCAGGAAAAAATCTACCTGTAGGTCCAATTGTCTTAGTTGTTCATATAGCATCAGTATGGGTCCCATTCACATCAGAGGCTAAAGAAGCAATAGCTCATTATCCTGAAATAATCAAGGAAATAAAACTTGCTTTACAGGAATGTGGAAGACAATTAGGAATTTACATTAGAAAACATATCAAAGCTAAAGAACAAAAAGAAAAAGCAAATTTGTTTGAAAAATACATTCCTGAATTAGCATCATCACTTTCAAATTTAACAGGCGACAAAAAAGATAAGATAGAGGAAGATCTATTAAAGATATTAAAGAAAGGAATTCCAGAAATAGAAGAAAATGGACAAATCGAAAAATAAACCAAAAGATGAACTAAGATTCTTAGGAAAGAAGATAGTTGATAAGATAGAGAAAAAAGAGAATCCTTATTTAGAAGTACAAACAAGAGGATTATCAAACGTATCTTATGATAAAAAATCAAAGACTTTAAAATTAGGAGAAAATATATCTAAAAGATATTTCTTTAATGTAGCACACTCAAAAAAATTTCTTCAGACAGTTGAAATAGCCTCTATATGTAAGAATTTATTAGAAGAAGGAAAACACGCGAGCTTAAGAGATGTCTTCTATATGGCTAAAAGAACAATTCCTAGTACAAAAATAAATTTGGTTGATGATCAAGTTGAAACAGATAAAGCCATTGAGGATTTAGAATTAATTACAGAGTTTTCTAGAGAGCAATTATATGTTAATGCAAACAAAATGGGTTCTGTTGTAGGTAAAGTTAAGATTTTAGATAGGGGAGACTCAATAAATTGGGCCAAATTAGGTAGTGGTGGTTGGTCTATTCCATCAAATGTAGAAGAGATAGAATTTGAAGAAATAAAAGCAGATTTTGTTATATACATGGAGAAACAAGCAATTTGGGAGAGACTTCATGAAGATAAAGTATGGGATAAATTAAACTGTATATTAATTACTTCACAAGGTCAAACTACAAGAGGTATTAGAAGATTATTACAAAGATTATATGAAGAAAAAAAATTACCTATTTATGTATTAACTGATTTTGATCCTTGGGGGTTCTACATTTACTCTGTTATAAAATATGGTTCAATAAGTCTAGCTCATATGTCAGAAAAAATGGCTATACCAGGAGTTAGATTCCTAGGTATTATGGCAGAGGATATTGAAAAGTATGGTCTAAATAAACATTTGATTAAATTAAATGAAAAAGACATATCCAGATTAAAACAGATTGCTGGTTATGACTGGTTTAAAGATAACAAAGCTTGGCAGAAAGAGTTTACATCAATGAAACAAATAGGCTCTAAAGCAGAAATTCAGGCTTTAAGTGCTCGAGGAATATCTTTTATTTCTGAAAAATATCTACCTGAAAAAATAAAGAAAAAGGAATTTCTTGATTAATAGGGGTTGGTGCGAAATTAAGATAAGTTAGTTCTTTTTCTATTCTCATATGATTCCTGTTGGGGGGTAAGGATTCATAGGAGCAACCAATGAAACGCAAATACCCCAACAAGATGAAGCGCAAAGGCTTCTGGAAAAGATAT